>JBAXUN010000016.1:0-28949 GCA_037129655.1 Actinomycetes bacterium | reverse complement strand
GCCAAACGTCGGTTACGTATCGAAAAGGGCAACGCAGAGATTCGTTCCCAAGGCAATGGGTCGTCGCAGGGCGCTGGCCTGATCGATGTCGTCAAGAAGCGACCACGGCTGCTTCCTAACGCGGCACTGTATGCGGGCCTGCACGGTTGGGCACGTCTGAGGGTGCGGCGGATGTCTTCAGATCAAGTTGGTTGGCAGCGCGCAGAGTCATCTCGGATTCAAGCCGAAGGGGTGGCGGGTAATGAGTGAATCCGGCCTCGTTTCCATCGTTATGGTTACGTACAACAGCGCTGATTGGCTTGACTCGTCGATCGGAACGATAAAACGCGGCGCCGTGAATACCCCGTATGAAGTGATCGCGGTGGATAACGCCTCGGCTGATGACAGTGTGCGTCAGCTGCAGACTCGGTTTCCCGAGGTAAAGCTCATTGTGAATTCATTGAACGAAGGATTCGCGCGGGCGGTGAATCGAGGCGCGAAGGCAGCCTCTGGTGACTGGATCTTGTTGTTGAATCCCGATACCGAAGTTGCGGTGGGAGCTATCGACGCTCTGGTTGCGTTCGCGCGGGGAAATCCCGGTCATGGAATTTACGGAGGACGCACCGTCACGCCCGACGGCGACGTCGATCCATCCTCGTGCTGGGGACTGCCGAGTGTGTGGAGCACCGCCTGTTTCGGGCTTGGCTTGTCGACGGCGTTCAAGAAGTCTCTGCTCTTTGATCCTGAATCTCTTGGACATTGGCAGCGAGACTCTGTGCGTCAGGTGGGCTTTGTTTCGGGCAGTTTGCTGCTCATGCCCCGTGAGGTCTGGCATGAGCTAGGTGGATTCGATGAGCGATTCTTCGTCTACGGTGAAGACGCTGATCTCGGCGCACGTGCGCATGCTCTCGGTTATCGACCAATCGTCACCCCGACCGCAACGATCGTGCATGCCGTTGGTGCGTCGTCTACTCGAGTGAACAAGTTGGTATTGCTGTTCGCAGGGAAGGCAACGTATGCGGACGCACACTTTCACGGTGTTGGACGACCGTTTAGCAAGCTGATGTTGCAATCCGGTGTTGGCATTCGAGCCCTTCTGTCCACAGCTACGAAGAGGGAGACAGGGTGGGCAGGTGCGTGGGAACGCCGCCGCGAATGGCGAAATGGCTTCCCGCTGCAAGGTCAGGGGTAATCATGCGACATCGTCTAACCGGCCCATATGAATCGGATGTGAATACTCCTTTCAGCCTACGTTCAGCACCTTTCTGAACAGGGATCCTGATCATCTGACTGGCATACTCAAGAGTGGTCGTAAATAGGCGAAAGCCACAGGCGAAATGAAGGGCTCGTTATGGACTTCTGGACCGGCGTCCAGGTACTGAAGCGACAGTGGAAGGCATGGCTTGCAGGCTTGCTTATCACCGCGCTCGCTGCCACGGGAGCATTTCTCCTGGTGAAGCCCAAGTACACGGCCACCTCAGATAACCTCATGCTCTTGCCTACTCAGTCCGGTGTGAACGTCCAGCCGTATCAGGCCAATCCGTTCCTGAATATGTCATCCGGCCTCACCGTCACGGCCGAAACCATGATCCAAGCGATGAATGGTGATGCCACGCTCGATGCGTTGTCCCAGGAAGGCGCAGCTGGCAAGTATTCGGCTATTGGCTTCATGGGCGACGCCCCAATCGTCACCCTTCAAGTGGATGCCGCAAGCGATCAGGATGCCATGAGGGGTCTGAACCTTTATGGCGAGCAGCTTCGTAAGCAGTTGGCCTCACTCCAACAGCAGGCGCAAGTTCCAACCGATCAACTCATCTCGGCAACGGCGGTCCGCTACCCAGTCGCGTCCACGAAGGACACCGGTAGCCGTACCCGTGCGTTAATCGGCGTCATCGCGGTTGGTTCGATCCTGTCGATCTTCTCGGCCTTCTTGGTCGAACAACGTCGACGTAACCGTGTGCATGCTGACGCGCGGCAGCGCGCGGCCGCCGGCGGCGCACCGCTCGATGATCACGGCCTGCTCTCGGATAGTCAGTCAGCCCAACTTTGAGATGAGCGTTCAAGGGCTTGAGGTTCCTGAGGGAACTGTTGCCGCGCCAGTAACTAAGCCGCAGCCGGATGCTCGTGCGCTGCTCGTTTTCTTCATGTTCCTACTGTTCTTGATCCCTGCCCGTCTGGTCATTGGTGCGATGGGTGCCCCCGGTTCGCCGGCGGCATTGTTTTCCCTTGGTCTGCTTGTGTGGTGGTGTGCCGGTCAAATCATGAGCCACGACTGGAATTCCCCGGGACGTCATCCAATCCGTTTGCTCATGATGGCCTTTACTCTGGCTGCGCTGATCTCGTACATCATGGGTGCGCTCTACGGTCTGCCCGATCTTGAAGCGTCAGGAGCAGATCGAGGAATGCTCAGTGTTCTCGGCTGGGTTGGCCTATGCCTCGTTGCATGCGACATGTTGAAGAGCCGAGAGAGTATCGATCGGCTACTTCAGGTATTGACGTACCTTGTCACGTTCGTTGCAGTCCTCGGAATCATTCAATTCCTGACTCACTTCGACATCAGCAACTACATTACGATCCCGGGCTTGACCGCCAACGGCTCGCTGGATACGACGGCTGACAGGTCAGGCTTTCTCCGGGTCTCAGCCACCACGTCACACCCGATCGAGTTTGGTGTGATGGTTGCCTCGGTTTATCCGCTCGCCTTGCACTACGCACTCGATGACCCGCGAGCGCCAAAGTGGCTTCGATGGACTGTTGTCGTCATTCTGACGATTGCGATCCCTCTAGCAGTGTCACGATCTGCAGTTCTCGGAATCACCGTGGCGATGATCGTGCTCTTGATCTCGTGGCCATCGTCTCGTCGTTGGATGGCGTTGTTGGTGACGCCGCTGATTTTGGCTGCGATGCGCGTGACGATGCCAGGGCTGCTGGGCACGTTGTTCTCGGGCTTTACCCATTCGGACGACAGCATCAAAGGCCGCACTGATGACTACGCAGTCATTGGTACCTATATTGACCGATCGCCCTTTGTGGGCACGGGGTTTGGGACGTTCATTCCTAAAACCAACATCATTCTTGATAACCAGTACCTTGGCTCGACAGTTGAGATGGGGTATGTCGGCTCTGGACTGCTCTTGCTGATGATGATCGTTGGCTTTGCAACGGCTCGAGGCGTTGTTCGCCGTGCGCCGGATTCGTCCACCCGTTCATTGGGTGTTTCGCTGTCGGCTTCGATTTTGGTTCTCGGCGTCACGTTTGCGACCTTCGACGGGCTGGGTTTCCCTATTGCCGCCGCGCTACTGTTTCTCCTACTCGGCGTTACGGGTGCTCTTTGGCGCATCGTTGGTGGGCCGTCGCAGGTTCAGCGACTACCGAACTGGATGAAGCGCGACGACGGCTCCGTTACCCCCGCTGCCTGAGACTAGAGAGGACGTGATGGAGCGCTCGCTTAGTCGTCTCGGATTCGCTTGCAACTGGGACCCTGATCGCACTCGGACTTGGTCCGGTACGAACTGGGCGCTACTCACGGCTTTGCAGGCCCAGATCGACACCGTCGACGTCGGTACTCACATGTCGCTCGCGGGACGTCGAGCTTGGCAAATTGCCACGCGACGTCGACGTAATGGGGCATGGGTCTCGACGTGGGAGACGACGCCTCAGTGGGAGAAGTACATGCTGAACGATGTTCAGCGTCGCGTTGCAGCAAGTCAATGCGATGCGGTGATCGAGATTCAGGATGTTGGCATTATTGATCGGCCGTTCTTCGTCTATCAGGATCTCAGTTACGACGTGCTCGTCCGTGAACTCGAGTCTGGTGACGAGGGTGTGACGCACTTCTTCAAAAGTCTCGACCGCGATGTGATCAATCGTCGACGCGCTCGTCAACATGAAGTGTTCTCACGCGCGACAGGTGTACTGGCAATGAGTGCCGCCTACGCTGAAAGTTTGGTCACGGAGTCAGGTCTCGCGCCCGACAAGGTTCACGTCGTGTACCCCGGTGCGCCAGCGCTAAGTGCGGGCACCATAACTACTCCGCCACGGCTTCGTGAGCAGCCGCGAACGAAACTGCTGTTCGTCGGCACCACCTTCTTAGTCAAGGCCGGAGATGTTGTCCTGCAGGCATTTGAACTACTTCGACGTGAGGATCCGTCCCTCACATTGACGATTGTTGGGCCCGACAGCTGGCCGGTTGACGGCCCGATACCTGATGGCGTGGATTTTCGCGGTCGAGTTCCTCGATCGGAGATTGTGAGCATCATGGACGAGCGTGATCTGTTCGTCATGCCGTCGCGTTTAGAGGGCTTCGGGATGGTCTTTGTCGAAGCGATGGCGCGCGGGCTTCCCTGCGTGGGCCGCCGCGCGTTCGCCATGCCTGAATTGATTGAGGACGGTGTTACAGGGGCGATCGTGGACACTCTTGATTCAGCAGTTGTCGCCAAGGCGATATCAGACACGCTCGCTAACGACGAGATCTTTGTCGAAGTGCATCGACGAGCGGCAGATGTGGCTCAGCGATTCACGTGGGAGAAGTCAGCTAAATCCATAATCGACATCATCGACGCGCACATCTAAGTCACTTAAGTGGACCAGCGGTATGCCGCGCAGCAGGCGAGCCCGAGCGTCCAGTATGCTCACAATATGCGATATCTCGTTACAGGCGGAGCGGGATTCATCGGTTCCCATTACGTCCGATCAGTGTTGGCGCCAGGTTGGACATCGGCGGAGGTCACGTCGGTGACCGTTCTCGATTCCCTGACATACGCGGGTAACCGAGCAAACCTCGATCCAGTGGTTGATGATCCAAGGCTGACTTTCGTCCATGGAGATATCTGCGACGCAGACCTCGTAGATGGGCTGATCTCCGAGGCGGATGCGGTGGTGCATTTCGCCGCCGAGTCCCACGTGGATCGGTCGATTGACGGTGCACGGATTTTTGTTCAGACGAATGTAATTGGTACACAAACACTGCTCGAGGCGGCGCTACGTCATCGGACGGGGCGATTCGTGCACGTGTCGACCGACGAGGTTTATGGATCGATTGATGAAGGTTCCTGGACGGAAGCGGCGCCCGTTGCGCCAAATTCCCCGTACTCCGCCTCTAAGGCATCGAGCGACTTAATCGCACTTGCATACGCTCGCACTCATGGTCTCGACATTGTCGTGACGCGATGCTCGAACAACTACGGGCCTTACCAATTTCCAGAGAAGGTTATCCCGCTCTTCGTGACCAATTTGCTCGACGGATTGAATGTACCCCTGTACGGCGACGGCGAGAACATTCGCGATTGGTTACATGTAGATGATCACTGCCGAGGAATTGATCTCGTCCTTCACGGTGGTCGGTCTGCTGAGGTCTACAACATTGGCGGCGGCACTGAGCTTTCCAACAAGGAGTTAACAGCTCAGTTACTCGAGGCATGCGGAGCAGACTGGTCACGTGTGGATCGAGTCGCCGATCGCAAGGGCCATGATCGGCGCTATTCGGTTGATATCACGCGGATTCAAGACGAACTTGGCTACACGCCGTTGACGGATTTTGCGGCGGGGCTGGCTGACGCAGTCGACTGGTATCGCACTCGACGAGACTGGTGGGAGCCACTTAAAGCGCGTGCGGCGTTATCGAAATGATGTCGCAAGATCTTCGGTGGGCTGTTGTCGGCTCTGGTGGCATGCTCGCTACTGATCTGCTTCGCACGCTCGGTGATCGCAATGTAAGGACCTTCACGCGTCAGCAACTCGACATTTGCGATGCTGACGCGCTTCGCGATGGGCTGATCGACGTAGACGTCGTAATCAACTGTGCTGCGTACACGGCCGTTGACGATGCAGAGTCACACGAGCAGCAAGCGCTTGCCATCAACGGGCATGGCGTACGTAACCTTGCGGAGCTCTGCGCAGCCCGTGGTACGCGCCTGCTTCACATATCTACTGATTACGTTTTTTCGGGTGATGCTGACGTCCCGTATGTCGAGGATGCACCGCGCAAGCCGCTTACTGCCTACGGACGGACAAAGGCGGAGGGCGAAGTCGCAATCCGCGCGGCGATCCCGCATACCTCATGGATTTTGCGCACGGCCTGGCTGTACGGAGCCAGCGGCCCGAACTTTGTATCGACTATGAAGCGCCTTGAATCAGAGCGAGAGACGATCGATGTCGTTGACGATCAACGCGGACAACCGACATGGACGAGAGATCTCGCCGCGCGCATCTTGCTGACCGTTGAACGCGATCTGCCGCCGGGGATTTATCACGCGACTAATTCCGGATCTGCGACGTGGTTTGAATTGGCGCGGGCTGTCTTTGAGCTATTGGGAGCTGATCCGGATCGTGTGAGGCCGACGACTACCGATAGTTTCCCGCGCCCCGCAGCACGTCCCGCGTACAGCGTTCTAGGTCACAACAGTTGGATGAAGGTTGGAGTGACACCTATGCGTCACTGGCATGAGGCCCTCGTTGCCGCGGCGCCGGAACTCCTTGATCGGTAAGATTGCCGCATGCGGGGAATCATTTTGGCCGGCGGGTCGGGAACGCGACTTCATCCACTCACGCGAAGTGTGAGCAAGCAATTGTTGCCGGTGTACGACAAGCCGATGATCTACTACCCGCTGTCGACGCTCCTTCTTGCTGGGGTGCGGGAGGTGCTTGTCATCACAACTCCGGAGGATGCGACGGCCTTCGAACGCCTTTTGGGTGATGGCTCCGAAATAGGTATTTCCATCACGTATGCCACCCAGCCGAAGCCCGAAGGTCTTGCTCAGGCATTCATCATCGGGGCCGAATTCATCGGTGATGATTCGGTGTGTCTGGTTCTGGGCGACAACATTTTCTATGGAACCGGTCTTGGTACAGCACTGGCCACACATGCCGATCCTGACGGCGGCCAGGTGTTCGCGTATCACGTTCGTAACCCAGAAGACTATGGCGTTGTTGAGTTTAGCGACGATGGCACCGTCATCTCAATCGAAGAAAAACCATTGACGCCTAAGAGTAACTACGCCGTTCCGGGCTTGTACTTCTATGACAACGACGTCGTCGAGATTGCCAGGGGCATCCGGCCAAGTGCACGTGGTGAGCTCGAGATCACCGACATCAATGACCATTACCTTAAGGCGGGTAAGTTACGTGTCACGGTTCTCGATCGTGGCACTGCTTGGCTCGATACGGGAACCTTCGGCGCACTGATGGCCGCCGGTGAATTCGTTCAGGTCGTCGAAGAGCGCCAGGGCCTCAAGATCGGTTGCATCGAGGAAATTGCCTGGCGAGCTGGGTATATCGATGATGCCCAACTACAAGCGCTCGGACACAAGCTTGCCAAAAGTGGCTACGGTTCCTACCTCCTGGGCCTTGTGGAGGAAGGGCGATGAACATCCGTGCGCTTTCTATAAATGGCGCATTCGAGTTCACTCCGCGCATGTTCGAAGATGATCGGGGCACGTTCCTCGAGTGGTTCAAGGCAGATGGACTTGCAGATGCAATCGGACATCGTCTTGATCTCGCACAAGCGAATTGCTCGGTCTCGCACCGAGGCGTGCTTCGCGGAATTCACTTTTCTGACGTACCGCCGGGACAGGCAAAGTATGTGACGTGCGTGCGCGGTTCGGTCCTCGATGTAGTTGTCGACATCCGCGTTGGTTCGCCGACGTTCGGTCAGTACGAATTTGTTCGACTCGATGATGTCGATCGTCGTGCCGTTTACCTCGCGGAAGGGCTCGGGCACGGCTTCATCGCCCTGGAAGACAACACGACCGTGATGTACCTCTGCAGTACCGGATATGCGCCAGAACGTGAGCATGGGATCAATCCGCTTGATCCGCAACTTGCCATTGCGTGGCCGAGTGATCTCGAGCCGGTGTTGTCGGAAAAGGATCACAACGCGCCATCGTTGAACGAGGCAATGGCCTCAGGACTATTACCAATTTTTGACGAAACCGAGGCATACGTAGCGCGTCTGAACTTGTTGTGATTGTCAACGTCCGGTCTAGCGTCAGGTGCGGTTAAGGGCTAGGTCTCAACCACGCGCAAGGGATGCCGCAACTGTTGCAAAGACTGCATCCTCGTGGCTGTCATGAGTGACACCCGGCAGGATGTGGAGATCCACGTTGCCGTCCGGTGCGTGGTGTATTCCGATTCCTTGGTTCGAGATCTGGTTGTTGATCAGCAACGGGCCGAGAGCTCCGATCGAGGTGTACGTGCGGTACGTCGTATCGTCCGCACCGAGGACGACGCAGAACCGCGTTTCGTACCGTGGCGGCAACACATTCCACGGGTCGTGGAATGTGAAGGTACCGGATTCATTGGCCGCACGTGGCTGCCATGTGTGTGGATCGGGAGCCGTGCGCACGAGCCCAATCCATCCGATTTGATTGTGTGGGTTCTGACGATTCCACTCGATTCCGAGAAGGGCTGCCATCACCCCGCCCTGTGATTCTCCAATGAGCGCAACGTTTTTCGCGCCTTCGTCTGCGATCACACTCAGTTGATCCCATAGCGATCGATGAACGAGACCATGTGATTCCCACGAGGAGTACATGACCTCGTGGACGTCAGCAAGATTCGCGTAGTCGATACCCTGCGGCACGCAATCACTTCTATCCGTTGCATACCGAAACCAGCTCGAGTCGCCGGCTGGATTGAACGGGTCTCGGCGAACGTCACCATCTGGTGCGAGTGGTGTGTGTAGTTCAGCGGCGAGGTCAACTGATCGAAGTGCTCGCGTCAGCGTTTCGCGTGTTGGTTCGACGGGTGTGGTGTAGCCGTGCAGAAACAGTACGTGTGCCGGATGTTCAGTCATGGGCGCATGGTTGGGGTTGAGTGCATGTGTGTTCGGATTGTGATGTTGGCGATCACGCCGTCGCCCGAGATCGACGTTGGGCTTCCCAGAAACAGCACATCACGCGGTTCGAGGCTCTCACCGTCAGCCATCGTGAGATGCCCCGCGAGAACGACGATGATGGACTCTGAAAGAGAGGGTAGCTCAAGGACCGCCGTGCCACTAACTGTCTGGACCACAACGTCGCTCTCGCGTGTACCCCTGCGAGTCATCACGTTGAGATCAGTGATGGGGCCGTCAACGAGTTCGGCTCGCACCTCATCGTCACCGGAGAAATCGACGGGAGCATGCCTGCGACTCAGAACTTCCGTGCTGTTGATGAAAAGTCGTAGGTCTCCCGGACCAAGGACGGTGAGCACTCGGTCGATTCCGGGAAAAGTCGAAAACGGGCCAGACTCACGAACATCCGCTATCGAGATGCGCCAATCGAAAGAGGCGAGATCTGAACCGGGAGGCGAGGCTGCAACTTCGTATGTGATGCCGCCGCCATTGGCCCAAGGCATTTCAGTATGACTCGCGGCTCGTTGAATATGAATGGGGCGCATGTTGCTATCGCCGCTCGAGGTCAACCTGTGACCAAAGTCCGCTGATCGTGTCGACCAACTCGGATGCCACATCAATAGACATGTGACGACCACCAGACACTCGTACCACTCCATCGACTACAACTGTGTCGACATCGGCCGCGAATGCCGACAGTGCGATTTGGGCTGGGTCCGAGCCAGCTGTGCGTACGGTATCTGTCCGGATGGCTACAAGATCTGCCCGCTGACCGACAGCGATTCGGCCAACGTCATTCCAGCCGAGGGATTCGTGACCGGCTGTTGTTAACGCAGTGACGATCTCCATCGGTTGTATGCGACCGCGCTGGTTGGTTTCTAATCGCTCGTGCATCTCCAGCGCACGGGCTTCCTCTAAGAGGTCAATTACTGCGTGTTGATCTGAACCAAGGCACAGCCGTGAGCCGGCAGAAGCGAGCGCTGTTGCCGGGCCAATGCCATCGGCGAGATCTCGCTCTGTCGTTGGACAGAAGCAACTGAAGGTACGGGTGTTGCCAAGAAGGGCAATGTCATTCGGCGTTAGATGGGTCGCGTGCACGGCGGTCGTGCGAGGTGAAAGCGCTCCGGACGAATGTAGTAGCTCAGTTGGCGTGCATCCGTACGCATCAAGACATGCCTGGTTCTCCGCCGGCTGTTCGGACACGTGAATATGTAGCGGCTGCGTTGAGGAGAAGGCTGCCACTTTGCTGATTGAGTCGCGTGGAACGGCGCGTACCGAGTGAATCGCAGCACCGATTCGCACTCCGTGGCTATCGCTTAGTGAACTGACTCGGTCAGCCCACGCTTCAACAGAGCCATCGCTGAATCGAAGCTGCTCAGGCATCAACGCTAGGTGCCCACTTTGGTCGAGGCCACCGGCGAGGTAGCAGGTGTCGAGCAGGGTGATTCGCAAGCCGGCATCGCGTGCGGCGCTGATGAGTGCGTGACCCATCGCATTGGAATCGCTGTACGAGGTTCCGTCGGTGTCGTGATGCACGTAGTGGAACTCGCCAACGCTGGTGACACCTGCCAAAACCATCTCTCCATACACGGCGCGGGCAAGTCCGTAGTACGTATCAGGAGTAAGGGTGGTAGCGGCCTGATACATGCCCTGACGCCACGTCCAGAAGGTTCCTCCGTCGCCATGTGTCCGGCCACGAAGGGCCCGGTGGAATGCATGTGAGTGAGCATTTGCAAAGCCCGGATAGACGACGCCGGGTAGCTCGAGGATCTCATCACGAACAGCATCTGCGGGGGGGTGAATGGCATCGATGTAACCGTTGGCACCCACGTGGATGTCGATGTTCGTCGCGATCTTTCCGTCAATCCACACTGCGTTTGCTCGGAAAACCGTCACGACAGCAAACCACTCACAGCTGCTGCGAGGGCGCGTACGCCAACCTCACAGTCGGCTTCGTCGGCGTGCTCATGTGGTGAGTGTGAGATGCCCGTTGGATTGCGAACAAAGATCATTGCTGTCGGGACTCCAGCTGAGGCAAGGATGCCAGCGTCATGTCCGGCCGCCGTCGGTAAGACCGGCACCTGATCAAGGCCGAGGGTGGTGGCAATTGACGCAGCGACGTTCGCCCGCAGACTCTGATCGAATTCCAAGATACCTGTGACAGATTCAGGTGTTATCTCGACTGATGTGCCGTTTGCTACCGCTGCCTCGCGTGCCGCGGCACTAATCTGCCCTACCAGATCGTTGAGTGCCGGTTCGTCCGATGCACGGGCGTCCAGCCAAGCACGAACGGTCGACGGCACGGCATTGGTGCCGTTGGGCTCGACCTCTAGCCGGCCGAACGTAGCGCGCTGCGACACGTTGAGGGCGGCTTCATAAGCCTGCAATGCCGTGTGCGCGTAAGCGATCATCGGATCTTTGCGGTCCTGCATGCGAGTGGTTCCAGCGTGGTCGGCAGCTCCGCTGAACGTAAACCGATAACGTCCGTGAGGCCAGATACTCTCGGCCACACCGACGGGTTCGGCTAGTTCAACCAACCCCTTCCCCTGCTCGACGTGGAGCTCGACGAATTGACCGATGCGAGCGATCCGCTCGCAATCAATCCCGAGCGTCATCGGATTGAACCCGTTGTCGCGCATGACTTCGGCCATCGTCGGACCATCGCGACCAACGAGTCCGCGCGCCTTGTCGGCGTCGAGTGCGCCGGTCAGGAGGCGCGAACCGGCGCAAGCGATACCGAACCGCGCACCTTCTTCGTCAGCGAATGCGACGATCGCAATGGGTCGATCTGGTTGCACATTGGAGGCGACGATCTGATCGAAGGCTGCGAATGCTGAAACAACACCAAGCGGCCCATCGAAGGCGCCACCGTCGGGTACCGAATCAAGATGTGAACCGATAACAAGCGCCTTGGCATTCGGATCTGCGCCGGGCGGGATCCACCATGCCCACAGATTGGTATTGCGATCGAGTTCCACGTCGAGGCCGCGTGCCTCGGCGGTGCTGGTGAACCATTCGCGGCATTGCAGTTCGGCGTCGTTGAAGGCGTAGCGACGGTAACCACCGGTGTTGGAGTCGCGCCCGATTGGTTCGAGTTCTGCCCACAGTCCAGCGAAGGTACTCATGGTGGAACTCTAGACCTCGCGCAGAATCGGAAAGGCCGGATGATCCATCGGAGAGCCCGCGGGTAGTTCGTCAGTCAAACCTTCAAATGGGGGCGACGTACGCCAGGGTCGTGGTGCATGCACAATGTCGTCACCGATGAACCTCAGTGAGAATGCACGACGACGGTTTGACCCTGAGACTCCGTACGCATGGTGCAGGGTGACCATGTGAAAGAACACTACGTCACCTGGTTGTAACGCCCACCGCTTGATTGTGTAGGCAGTTCGGTTGGCTTCGATATCTGGTAGTTCTTGAAGTGAGCCCTCTGGGAACCATTTAGCTTGTGCGTCCATGAAGGTGCGAGGAAGTCGCCAACCTTCTTTATGTGATCCGGCTAGAAACTCCAGCGTTGATTCCTCAGCAACTGGGTCGACGGGCATCCACATCGAGCAGTTCTGAAATCCATCGATGTTGTAGTAGGGCTGATCCTGATGCCACGGTGTTGGCTGGCGCGTTCCCGGCTCCTTAACCAAGACGTGATCGTGATAGAGCCGAACAGTCTGTGACCCCATCAATGCGGCAGCTACGTCCGCGGCCTTCGAGGTCAATGCGATAGTGCGGAACTCTTCGATGCGCTGCCAGTTGCAGAAGTCTTCAACGAACGAGCCAGGATCGTCAGCGTTACTGGCCACAATGAACAGTGGACTCGGCTCGGCAAGGTTTCGCTCGATACCTCGTTCAACAGTCGCGACCTCGTCGGCACTAAATAGGCCACGGACGACCACAGCGCCATCGCGCTGAAACGCCTGAACGGTTTCGTGGTCGATCACGGTTATGTCGGGTGCGGTCACGAACGAAGGCTACCGCCACGTTGATCGAATGTGGAGTGCACTTGGCGATCTGGTCGCCTTGCTCAGCTTCCTTTGATTTCCTGAATGATGTTTCCACCGTCTACGACGAATGGTTGTCCGGTGACGTAGGAGGCTTCATCGCTAGCAAGGAATCCAACGACAGCTGCAACTTCATCTGGACGCGCAGCGCGACCGACAGGTGTATGACGCGCCGCCGCAATCTCATCAGGATCGGATGAGCCGGTGTGAATCCACCCGGGTGCCACTGAGTTGCATGTGATTCCCATCGGTCCCTCCTCGATGGCGATAGCGCGCATCATTCCGTCCATACCGCCTTTGGCGGCTGAGTAGGCGCTGCTACCTGAGGCGGAAACGAGCGGCCCGGTAACACTCGACACCATGACAATTCGACCGTGTTTGGCAGCGCGCATGATGGGGATCGCCGCGCGAGTTAAGTGAACTGCCGTCATCAACGTGATCTCTAGTTGACGCGCCCAATCATCGGCTGGTTGGTCTGCCATGGTGCCACGTTCGATATCGAGGCCCGTCTGGATCATGCCGGCATTGTTGACCAAAATGTCGAGACGCCCGACATGGTTGAGAGTTGCTGCGATGAGTCCTTGGGCTTGGCTCCGATCGGTCAGATCCGCGATCGACGCATGTACGTCGAAACCTTCGTCCCGTAACTCCGCGGCCCTATTCATGATTCGGTCGCTCGTTGCCGAAACGACGACTGACGCACCCTGCCGGGCCAAAAAGCGAGCCGTGGCAAAGCCAATCCCTGATTCTGAGCCGGCACCCGTAACAAGTGCGGTACGTCCCTGCAATGAAAATGGCTGAGTCATAAACGCACCGTAGTGGCTAAGTGAATCGCAGCGCCATACTCTCGGTCCGGGTTAGCGCACGCGTTCCCTGACCAACAGAACACCCAATGAACTGACGGCTAAACCGATGAGGGCAACCGGTGGGAGATGTTCGCCGAACAGTAGGTAAGCCATGACAGCAGTAACGGGGGGAACGAGGAAGTACAGGCTGGAGAAACTTGTGGCACTTCCGCGACGAAGTAGCCAGAACATCAACAAGACTGCACCGATTGATAACGCACCGATCATCCAGGCGAGGATCCCGAAGAACTGTGGCGTCCAATCGACGTTGAAGTTCTCGAACAGTGCAGCTGCGATGACGAGCACGATCGCAGCTGCGGCGTACTGGACGGACGTTCCTGCCAGCATGGGAATTGAGGCACCAAAACGCTTTTGCATGATCGTGGCCGCCGTCGTTGATAGCAGCGAAACGACTGCGGCGATCACGGCGGCGACGGTGTAGGTCGTTGCGCTGTGGTGGGTAAGGCCAGGTGTGAGAACGATGATGACACCCAGAAACCCAAGCCCGACACCTACCCACTGGCGTCGAATGAGCTGTTCGCCCAGAAGTGGCCCCGAGAGCGCTGCAACAAGAACGGGTTGCAGGGAAACGACAAGTGCGGACACGCTCACCGGAAGGCCGAGATTAACAGCGACGAACGTTCCACCGAGGTAGCCGGCATGCAAAAGGATGCCGATGACAGCGGAACGTCGGTAGTCCTGCGTACGGCTTGGCCAGGCTGCTCGAAAGGCCAAAGTGAGTAGTGCGAGTGCGCACGAAGCAATGGCGAGCCTGATAGCGAGAACGGTGAATGGCGCGGCATAGCGAGTGCCGATGCGTGCGCCGATGAACCCGGTGCTCCAGACCAGAACGAACACCAGCGGGGCAAGACGGTCGAGCCAGCCTGATTTCACGTGCATGACGCTACGGGTCGCGCCAATGCAACGCGAGAAGGCTCGGCATCGGACCGGTATCAATGTGACGAAAGTCGTTGACATGTCGAGTGGGAGGTGCGAGATTTCGTTCGCACATACGAACCAAGTTCGCATATACGAACAGGATGCTGGTGGCTTCAACCAACAACAGTGTCGACCGAGCCCTCGATCTGCTGCAGATTGTGGCTAGGTCGCGTGGTCCTGTGCGCTTTACCGATCTGGTCAACACCACCGGAATCCCCAAGGGCACCCTGCACTCGCTACTTGCCAGTCTTGAGTTGGCTCAATTCCTTGAGCGCTCGGGCGAGGGCTATCGAATTGGCATCGGGGCTTTCGAGGTTGGCACATCAATGCCGTTGCCAGCTTCGCTACGTGAAGCCGTTGCGCCGGCACTTGATCAGCTGGCCAGCAAAACACATGAGGCGTGCCACCTAGGGATGTTGGCTGGCAGCGATGTTGTCTATCTAGATCGGCGCGACACGGGTGAAGGACTGCGATTCGCTTCCCGAATTGGACAACGTTTGCCAGCGCATGCAACTGGTCTTGGAAAGGCGATGCTTGCGCTACTCGATGACGACGACATTGCCAGCCGATGTCCGCAGGAGTTACCTCGAGTCACTCCGCGCACGGTTGGTACCCGCAAGGATCTCATGGGTCTACTCGCTGAAGTGAGAACCCGCGGCTACTCACTCGAAAGTGAAGAGTCGACTCCTGGGGTTTGTTGTATCGGAGCTGCAGTCATGGGG
This sequence comes from Actinomycetes bacterium, assembly GCA_037129655.1. Taxonomy (GTDB): domain Bacteria; phylum Actinomycetota; class Actinomycetes; order S36-B12; family CAIYMF01; genus Longivirga. The sequence goes on along the minus strand of JBAXUN010000016.1, from coordinate 13,639 downwards.
CCGGATGGCCCTCTTGGTCTGAGCATCACTGTTCCGGTGCAGCGCGCCCACGCGGACGAACTCTCTCGCTATCTACCCGATCTTCAGGACGCGCTTGAACGGATCCATGACGTAGCAGCTGCTCGGCAGTGGTTCGGTTCTGCGACCGGCACGCTTCGTTCCGATATGCATAGTGATGGAGCAGTAAACCTGTGACGATGACCGAACAACCTGAGTCGACAGAGTCGACCTTGGCAGACATGGATGCTCTGATTTACGACGCTCCGCGCGTCATGACGATGCACCGAATCCCCATTCCAGAATGTGGCCCGCGCGATGTTCTCGTACGGGTTGCGTACTCGGGAATCTGCGGCTCAGAGCTTTCGGGGTTTCTCGGGCAGAGCAGTATTCGTCGGCCGCCACTTGTCTTCGGCCATGAGGTCTCGGGATACATCGAGGCTGTTGGTTCAGAGGTTGATCCGGTAGGTGCTTGTGCGATCGGAACCGCCGTGACCGTCAACCCTTTGGTGTCATGTGCTGACTGTTCCTATTGCGTGTCGGGCCGTCAGCAACTGTGTGCGAAGCGTCTCCTGCTCGGCGCCTCACTGCCTGGGTGCAATGCGGAGTTCGTCAGGGTTCCGGCTAGTGCTGTTCTGGCCGTCCCGGTCGGTCTAGATATCGCTGATGCGTCCATGGTTGAGCCGGCCGCATTTGCGATGCGTGCTGTTGAACTAAGTGGTGTGAAGCCGATGTCGTCGGTACTTGTCGTCGGTGCTGGTGCTATTGGCTTGTTCCTACTTCAGGTTCTCGGTGAGTGGGGTGTCAAGACCCGATACGTGGCTGAGAAGAATCCAGCACGATTGAAGATGGCAACCGATTTGGGTTGCATACCGGTCGATCCCGCGGACTCGAGCGTTAGCGCTGTCCTGCGAGGTGAAACGGGGGGTGAGGGTGTTGACGTCGCGTTCGACGCAGTCGGTAGTGGTTCCACTCGTCGCGAATGCCTCATGAGTTTGACCGTTGGGGGAACGCTGGTCTTGGTGGGACTTCACTCAGATGAAACGGAACTGCCTCTCAACACTGTGGTTCGTTCTGAAATCAAGATAACCGGCGCCTTCGCATACTCGGTCACGAACTTCCGTAACGGCCTGGATTGGCTTGCCTCTGGTCGCCTCGGTCTCACATCCGGAGTGGTCGTGGCACCGCTGGCGTCGGGTGCTGATTGGTATCAGCGGTTAGTCGACGGCGATCCGGCAGCCAAAGTTCTTCTTCGCCCGGGTGGTGCCTCGTGAAGATTGACAGCGTTGACATGTTCTATCTGGCGATGCCAGAGGTACTCGATATTGGGGACGGAAGCCAAGACATGGTCTTGGTACGAGTACGCGCAGGTGACTGGACGGGATGGGGCGAGTGTGAAGCCTCACCGCTGCCCACCATCGCCAGCCTTGTAGGCCCGATGTCACATAGTGCCTGCCACCCGGTGATTAATTCTGTTCTCGGTCAGAGGCTTGACACGATCGGTGATATCGGTCGAATCTCCGACGAAGTCCGCGCCCGCAGCCTAGATGTTCTGCAGACCGATCACGCACTCTCGGGAATTGAGATTGCGCTGTGGGATCTGTTCGGAAAGTCGGTTGAACAGCCGGTCTACGAGTTGTTAGGCGCCTGGGGTTCAGGTGCACCCGTAGGTAAGACCCCATATGCTTCAGCGCTTTTCGGCGACACTGCAGATGAGACTTTTGAAAAGGCGCGATCGGCGATGAGCCAAGGATTCCGCGCCGTGAAGTTTGGGTGGGGACCGTACGGTCGAACTACCGTCGGTGCTGATGCAGACCAGGTACACGCCGCGCGCGAAGGCCTTGGCCTGGATGGAATTTTGCTTGTCGACGCAGGTACCGTGTGGGGCGACGACGTCACGTTGGCCGAGCCACGCCTAGCGTCTTTGATAGAAGCCGATGCCGTTTGGCTCGAAGAGCCCTTTGTATCTGGCGCGTTGCAGTCGTATGCCGAATTGGCAACGAAGTCAGGCAATGTGAAGCTGGCGGGAGGCGAAGGCGCACACACTCGGTTTATGGCTGAGCACATGATTGATCATGGCGGTGTTGGTTTTATTCAGATCGATACCGGACGAATTGGTGGTATCGGACCGGCACATGAAGTGTGGAAGTACGCCCACGCTCGCGGAGTGCAATTCGTCAATCACACCTTCACTTCACATCTCGCGCTCAGCGCATCGTTGCAGCCGTACGCAGGATCTTCCAGCGATTGGCTGTGTGAGTATCCGGTGGAGTTGAAGCCACTGGCGCGCAATCTCACGTCCAACCACATTGAGCTGGATTCGGACGGAACCATCCGTCCACCGGCAGCTCCAGGACTCGGCATGGAACTCAATCTCGACGCGGTTCGCGATTACCTCGTCGACGTCGAGATCACCGTGGCCGGTAAGACGCTCTATCGCACTCCGGATCTGACGCACTAAGGAAAGTCGCATCACGCTCGAATTCAATTACGAAACGACTGCAATCGAGACAGGAAGTTCGTCCACCAAACAAGGAGTTACGCATGCGAAAGACAATCAAGGCGGCGGCTTTACTAGGAGTTGCCGCGCTCACCCTGGCCGCATGTTCGTCTGGAAGTGGTGGCGGTACTACGTCACCGAGCGCCAGCGGCGGTTCGACTGCCGCGTCGCCTATGGCGACGGGGCCGGTAACACTCACGATGCACTGGTGGGGTGATCAGGAAGCGCCGGGCGCCAAGAAGTGGCTCGATGCTGCCATCACCGCGTACCAGACCGCACACCCAAACATCACGATCAAGGAAACCCTTGAAACCACTGATGGTTTGATCCCGAACTTCGAAGCTGCTGCCGCGGCAAAAACGCCACTTGATATCCAGTACTTCTGGGGCGGGATTTATGCGCAGCAACCGCACTGGAATGGCAACACGGCGGCCATCTCCGATTTCATCTCGGCAGACGAACTCGCGCACTACACCAACGCGCAGATGGAAGATTCATACCAAGGCAAAATCGTCTCTGCGCCGTGGTACGTCAATCCGTCGTTCCCCGTTCTGGTGAACAAGGACCTGCTGGCTAAGAACGGTCTCACTGTTCCGATGACGTGGACGGACTTCCTTAAGACCTGTGACACCCTCTCGGCCAAGGGGATTCCGACGATTGCGGGCGGTGTCAAGGACGGTTGGTTCGGCGGTTGGCTGTACTCGCTACTTGGCGCTCAGTCGCTCACCAGTCAGAAGCAGGTTCTCGATGCTGTGGTTGGTAACGCTAAGTTCACGGACCCGGCGCTAGGTGACTGGTGGACGCGTTTGGAAGAGTCACAGAAGCACAAGTGCTGGAATAGCGATATCAACTCACAAGAGTTGTACCAAGCCCAGCAGTTGTTCGTTGATCAGAAGGCCGCGATGACTGTCACCGCTGGACCTGACGCACCGAACTTCGCAACGAAGGCAGGCGGCCCTGACAAGATCGAGGTCATGGCAATGCCCGCATGGTCAGACGGTCCGCTGGCTGGAAAGATTGCCAGCTCGTCACAGACGCTGGGAATTCCGTCATGGAGTGAGCACAAGGCTGAGGCAGCGGACTTCATCAAGTTCCTGCACACGCCGGAGCAGTTGCAGGCGTGGTACGACATGACCGGTTCGCTGCCAGCCGATGATCGTTTCGATCTCACGCAGGTGACAGACCCGATCAAGAAGTCGCTCTTTGCCGGCGGTTCGGACAATGTCCCATACATGGAGAACTTCATCCCAGCTCAGCTCGATTCAGATGCAGTCTTCAAGAATGTCCAGTTGGTCTTGAAGGGCTCAGAGACTGGTGCGGCTGCGGCTGCGGACATGCAGGCGCAGATGGAGCGGTTGCGTACGACGGACCGTGATCTCGTTACGAACTTCACGAATTGGGCAAGCGGTCAGTGACCGATGCAACTATGACGATCACCCGGGAGCCCATGCCCCCGGGTGATCGTCGCAGTTCGCGTAGACCAGGCCCATGGCACGCTGCGTTGTGGATCGCCCCCGCTGCGGCGGTGATCGTCTTCGTCTTCGCATATGCCCTGTACCAATTAGTGATCCAGTCTTTCAAGTACAAAAGTGAATGGACTGGCTGGGATAACTTCCGCATCGTCGTGACAGATCCTCTGTTTCGAACGGCGTTGAAGCACAATATGGAACTACTGCTCTGCGTTCCAGTGTTGATTGCTGTGGCACTACTACTTGCCATTGTCTTGTCTGAAACTATCCGCGGGCATACGTTCTTTCGCGGAGTTCTGTTCTTCCCGTACATCTTGCCGGTGACGGTGGTTGGGGTCGTTCTGGGCCAGCTTCTCACTCTGAACGGACCGGTCAACACTGCTCTGAACGGAATGGGCCTCGGGAAGTTTGCCGCTGATTGGCTTGGGGATCCCAACATCGCGTTATGGACGATGGGTGGGGTGATCGTGTGGAAGGAGGTCGGTTTCGGCATCGTTCTCTTTTTGGCTCGAATTTTGAGTCTCCCGAACGAGACATACGAGGCCGCCGCCCTCGACGGGGCTGGTTTCTGGCGCAAGCACTGGTCAATTACGCTCCCGCAAATGACTGGTGTTATTGCGTTTTACGCCGTAACGGAAGCCATCGTGATGGTGTCATGGGTGTTCAACTACGTCTACATCATGACCAATGGTCAGGGTGGCCCGGGCGACTCCACCGTCGTCACAGAGCTCTACATCTATCGGTCTGCGTTCCAAAATCAACAGATTGAACTCGCGGCCGCAGCTGCGGTCATCCTCTTCTTGATCACGCTGTTTCTCGTCGTCATCTTCTTCAGGTTGCAACGCAAATCGCTTCTTGCGGTGGTGGGCGAGTAGTGGCGAAGATCTCGAGCCCGATGGCGCGGGCCGGAAGCTTCAGTCGATACGTTTTGCTTGCCGTGTGCGCTTTGAGTGCATTGCTACCCGGTTACATCATGGTTACTGGCGCTCTCAAAACTCAGGACGAATTCTTGAATTCGCCGTGGGCGCTTCCTGCGCATCCCAGCCTGACCTCCTTTGCAACATCGTGGTCGGCTGGTTTGCCGTCATGGTTCGTGAACACGATCATCGTTACGGCAGGGGCCGTCGTCGGCGTGATGGTTCTTTCAGCTCTAGCCGCATGGGGTTTTGCCTACTGGCAGTTCAAAGGTCGCGAGACGTTGCTCGGTGTGATTGTCAGCCTCATGGTTGTTCCACCGGTGGTGCTTTTGATTCCGCTATTCCAATTCGGAGCCCAACTCGGGTGGATCTCAACCTTTCGAATTGTGATCCTCATTTACATCGGTCTCATGCTGCCGTTCTCGATCTACTTGTTGGCTAACTTCTTCTCGGCCATTCCAGCCTCGTTGCTTGAGGCGGCACAGATCGATGGCGCATCCACCGGTGCGATCTTCCGTCGCATCGTGTTGCCGCTGTCTGGGCCACCGATTGCCACGTTGGCGGTCGTCAACATCCTCTGGGCATGGAATGAACTGCTGCTCGCGTTGGTGTTTCTGCAGGATCCGGAAAAGCACACGCTGATGGTCGGAATCGCGAGCTTCCGAGGGCGATACAGTTTGGATATCCCGACGGTGATGGCGGGCCTAACTCTCGTTACTCTCCCGCTGGTGGTGGCCTATCTCGTCGGCCAACGGTTCTTCATTCAAGGACTTACCGCAGGAGGAATCAAAGGTGAGTGATATCGAAGGCTCGGCCGTTCCGGGCACCTTCGCAGGTCGTCGCGCGATCGTGACGGGAGGTGCCAATGGAATTGGTGCCGCAATCGTTGACAGGCTGGCGGACCTGGGCGCTCGGGTGTGTGTACTGGACATCGAGGATGCCTCAGCAGGGGAGTCGACGGTTCACGTTGACCTAACTGAGCTTTCCGGTGTTGCAGTAGCTGCTAAAGAAGCGCTGAGTCGACTTGGTGGCATTGACGTTCTCGTCAACTGCGCGGGGATTTCTGACTCCTTCGATATTCGCCAGTTCGATCTCGCTCGCTATCAGCGAGTGCTCAATGTAAATCTGCATTCGCCCATAATCTTGATGAGCGAATGCGGTCGTGTCATGACCGAGCAAGGCTACGGCCGCATCGTCAATGTCACGAGTGTCCATGGGCTTGTCAGTGAGCCGGGATGCATTGCTTACGACACATCGAAGGGCGGCTTGAACTCTGCCACTCGCGTCGCATCGATTGACCTAGCTGACGGTGGGGTTCTCGTGAACGCAGTGGCCCCCGGTTTCGTCGACACCCGGATGGCTATTGCAGATGGAGTCAACGAACTCGAGTCGGAATGGTTCAAGAACCTCTACGTCGACAACGCTGAGATTCCTCTGCGCCGTGCGGCTCAAGCACATGAGATTGCTCGGACGGTTGCCTGGCTCGCCAGCCAAGACAACACTTATCTGACTGGCCAAGTTGTTACAGTTGACGGTGGCATGGCCGCCCGCATGTAGTCGGATTAGCAGCTCTGAATGGGCGCCCCTGATGAAGTTCATCCAGTGAAACGAAACGTTTAATGAGAGGTTGCTCCGGTGTTTATCGCGCGATTCGGGTCAGTAGGTAGCGAGAAGCCGGCGGTCGGCTCTGGTGATGGTCGATGGTTTGATCCGAGTGGGATCCAGGGATTCGTCGCGCACGATCTCGTCCGAAACGATGGTATCGCCCGAGTGTCTGCTGCTCTTGCGGCTGGAGGCCTACCCGAACTGGATGTCGAGGGGCTGCGCGTTGGTGCACCTATTCCAAAGCCGGACAGCATCATTTGCATTGGCCTGAACTACGCCGATCATGCTGCTGAGTCGGGCATGCCGATCCCTGCCGAACCAATCGTCTTCATGAAGAAGTCGAACACGGTGATCGGTCCGAATGACACGGTGTACATCCCGCGTATGTCTGTGAAGACGGACTGGGAGGTTGAGCTGGGCATTGTGATCGGGAAGACAACGCGGTACCTGAGCAGTCCGGCCGAGAGTGCGGATTACATTGCCGGTTACGTCATATCCAACGACGTATCTGAGCGAGAGTTCCAGCTCGAGCGAGGTGGCCAGTGGGATAAGGGCAAGTCGAGCGAGACCTTCAACCCATGCGGACCATGGCTTGCCACAGCCGATGAACTTGGCGACATCCTCGAACTAGATATGTGGTTGGACGTCAACGGAATTCGTCGTCAGACCGGTTCGACGTCCACGATGATCTTCGATCCGTTCTTCATCGTGCACTATCTAAGTCAGTTCATGGTTCTTGAACCTGGCGACCTCATCAGTACCGGTACGCCGCCAGGCGTTGGTATGGGAATGAAACCACCAACGTACTTGGCTCACGGTGACGTCATGGAGCTGGGAATCCGAGGCCTTGGATCACAGCGACAAGAAGTCATTGACGCACCGTGATTCACGGCGCCCTTGCCAATCGCAGTCCTTAGGACTGACGCACCACGCGCACGCGGGACATGTCAGGTTCAAGTGCGCCTCTAACGTGACCAAAAGGTGCAGCGGCTGTCTTCTGCAAGAAATCTAGATTGTCCGCAGTGATCTCTTCACCGGGCATGAGATTCGGAATACCCGGCGGATACGCCGCAACGCTGTCTGCGGAGACCCGACCAATCGCGTCGGCGGAATCGATGATTTCCGAGTTGGCAAAGTACGCCTCTCGAACTGTCATGCGACGGGGCCCGGCCTCTGGCAGTGCGATTATTTCGCTCTCACCGGATTCAGTGCGGGGAAGTGCAAGTAAGGCATCGGCGAGTGCATCGGCGTCTAGCTCGACCCCGGCTCCAATGATTGCCACCACGACGCTGCCGGTGGAAAGTTCGAGGTGGTGGCCGTGCTCTGCGTAGAGGAGATGCCTTGCCTCATGTCCGCTGATTCCACCACTGCGCGTATCGATCACGATTCTAAATGGGTCGATATCAATCACTGATGGAAACGAAAGAATACGTTCCGTCGCGTCTACGAAGCGACCGTCGCTGGTGATTCTTTCGCGCAGTCGGGCAGCCGCCGCGAGTGTGCGTGGGAGTCGCTCGTGACCATGGGCAGCAATCTGGCGGCGAGCGATGTCAAGTGAAGCCAAGAGCAACGTGGATTCCGACGTGGATGCTGTAGTACGCAGGGATTTGATGACGAAGGGTTCAAGCTCGGCCGCGAACGGTCCGTGGCCAAGATGAAGTAGAGCCGTTTGACCGAGAGAGCCACCGAGTTTGTGCATTGACGCGATCACGAGGTCAGCCCCGAGCCGAACCGCGTTCATGGGCAAGCCGGGATCGAAACCGAGGTGAGCGCCCCACGCCTCGTCGACGATCAACGCTGCGTTGTGCCGATGAGCAACATCGGCAAGTGCGGCGACGTCCGCACATGCTCCGAAGTAAGACGGGGTGACGACGATTGCTGCTCTCGCGGATGGATTCTCAGTGAGCGCCTGATCCAAGCGCTCAGGGGTAAGCGAGTGGGAGATGCCCAATTCAAGGTCTACATCCGGTGCAATGAACGTAGCCTCAAGCCCAGACAATGCCAGTGCATCGATCACTGACGAGTGGACGCTTCGCTGCGCGACCAGTGATCCACGAAGCCCGGCGATAGCGAGGCCGGCCGTGATGTTGCCTTGACTCGAGCCGTTAGTTAGAAACCACGTTCTTTTCGCCCCCCACGCCTCAGCCGCGAGGGCGAGCGACTTGTCCAGGGCGTTGTCCGGGCCGATGTCGATTCCGTCGATCATCGTCTGGAAGTCACGCGTGAGCGCTAGGTCGCCGAGGTAATCAGCCAGCATTGGCTGGGCCTCACGGCTGCCCTGATGTCCGGGGATCCCCCATCGAGCTCGGTCGATTTCGACGAATTCAACGAGGGCATCAATGTACGGGGACGCATCCTGTCGTTGACGATCGATGTCGTGGACTCGGGGTGGCGGGTTGGTCATGCAGTGATCCTCTCACTCGGTAGAAATTTCACATAACAACCTGATCACATGCCCTGACCTGACGATTCGTTCCCAGTAGGGTGGTCTAAACCAGTTCATCGTCAGGGTCTCAGGAGTTGTCATGCGTATGTCTCGGCTGGCGTCGGTAGTTGCAGCACTTAGCGCGTCGGCGCTCCTGCTTGCAGGCTGTAGCGGTTCCTCTGGCGGGGGCGGCGAAACCTCAGCGAGCCCCTCGGACCAGATTCTTCGCATTGCGATGACGGAGCCAGGTGCCGATGCGATCCCGGTGTGGAATCAGGTCAAGACCACGTACGAGGCTGCCCATCCAGGCTGGACGGTCCAGTACAACTTCCAGAACGACGACATCTACTCAACAGTGGGTCTGCCCAGCCTGCTGAGTGGCGGCAATGCTCCCGACATCTTCTTCGAATGGAGCGGTAATCGCCTCCAGACGCGCCACGCAGATGGCTACGCGGCCAGCATTGGCGACCAGCTAAAGGCCAAGGGCGTCACTGACCTCTACATTGATGGAGCTTTCGGCGGTACGTCCGTCGACGGTAAGACCGTCATGCTCCCCTTGGGTAAAGACGTGTCCAATGTCATCTGGTACAACAAGGACATCTTCGACAAGCAGGGCCTGACACCGCCGACGACGTGGGCGGAGTTGGATGCGATTAACAGCAAGCTCAAGGCGGCGGGAATCACCCCATATGCCATGGGTAACAAGGATTTATGGCCTGCCGGCAACTGGAACGGACACGTTCTGTCACGAATTGTTGGCGAACAAGCCTATGCAGATGCGCTGAACATGACGTCCCCGCTTGATAGCCCTGAATGGGTGGCGGCGATGGACAAGATGAAGGAAATCCACGATGGCGGCTGGATCAATGACAGCGTAAACAGTGTGAGTGATAACGAGGGTTACACCCTGTTCTTCACTGGCAAAGCTGCGATGACGCCTATTGGTAGCTGGCTCGTCGACGTCCGCAAAGATCAGGCGCCCACGTTCAACATGGATTGGTTCAACCTGCCGGCAATTGATGGTGGAAAGGGCAACCAGCAGAGTGTCCTGGGTGTTTCGTCAGGACTCGTGGTGAACGCGAAGAGTGCCAAGATCGATCAGGCTGTCGACTTCTTCGCCACGCTGGCAAGTAGCGATATTCAGGCGGCTTTCGTCAAGGCTGGTTCGTCATCGCTGACGAAGGCTGGCGCGGCAACAGGGTTGAATCCGCTATCCCAGCGTCTTCTCAATCTCATTGAAACGGCACCGGAGATCGTTTCCCCGCCGGATACCGGCTACAACTTGAAGGTCGCTGATGCACTGAACACCGCGACCTCGGCGGTACTCGGTGGGGCAATGTCGTCGCAGGACGCGCTTACTCAGGCGCAGCAGAAGATTGACGCGCTGAAGTAGCGTTCTGTCTTACTACGAACGTTGGTCTCATGTAGTACCCGACTTCGGGAGCAGAGTAATTGAAACCGAATCGCGGTTGGACGCCGTATCTCTTCGTCCTACCTGCCTTTACGGTTTTCGCGATCTCGATTCTGCTCCCGCTGTTAGGCACGTTCGGGCTCAGCTTCACTCGCTGGGACGGCAGCGGGGCGCTGAAGTTTAAAGGAGTCGCTAACTACATTCGCGCATTTCATGACTCGGTCTACATCGCCTCCTACTGGCATGTGCTGATCTATGTCGTAGCAACGATGGTCCTAGAGGTTGTTGCAGGGCTGCTGCTGGCTGGGGCTGTGTCTGCTCGGCCAAGAACCACCTTCTACCGAGTTGCCTTCTTTATTCCTGTCATGCTGCCGCTCGTGGTGATCGCGGTTCTCTGGAGCTTCGTTCTGAACCCGGACTTTGGTCTTCTCAATGCTGGTCTTGACGCGATCGGCTTGGACAGTTGGAAGCGGGTCTGGCTGGGCGATCCGAACACAGCGCTGCTTGCTATTTCAGTGATTTCCGGCTGGATCTTTGCTGGGTTCTATATGGCCATCTTCTATGCCGGCTTCGCTCGAATTCCCAAGGACATCATCGAAAGTGCTCGACTCGATGGTGCTGGGGAATGGATGATTTTTCGACGAATGAAGGTGCCTCTTGTGCGCGGCATCACTGAGGTGGCGGTACTCCTGTGCGTCACTGGTGGGATCCAGGTCTTCGACCTTGTTTTCGTCCTCACGAACGGCGGTCCGTACAACACAACTGAGGTGCCCACCACGTACCTCGTTAAGACAGTCTTCCGCGATCAAGAAGTGGGGTATGGATCTGCACTCGCCGTCATACTCACCGTGGTGATCGCACTCATCGGCCTGTTGTATTCGCGGCTTCGTCGTAAGAGCTCGGATGTGGAGTTCTAATGGCCACGGTCGACGCGGTAAATGGATCAGCGGTGACGCAAACCAACGCTGGCAGGCGCAAGGGTGCCAAGCCGTCCGACATCGTCTTCCACATTGTCATGACGTTATACGCGATGCTGTTCTTCCTGCCATTACTCTGGATGGCGATGTCGGCCTTCAAGACCAATGGCCAAATCTTTCAGACGCCATTCGCACTTCCAACATCTTGGGACTGGTCGGTATTCGCTGAGGCTTGGGCTGATGGTGGGATTGGCCGCTACGCCATCAACAGCTTTGTCGTTACCGTCGTCTCTACCGTAGCGATTCTTGGCCTCGGGTCCATGGCTGCATTTGCGTTCTCTCGCATGAAGTTTCGTGGCTCAGGGCTTCTACTTACGCTGTTTACCCTTGGCCTGCTACTTCCGATTCAGTCGTACTTCATTGCGCAAAACACGCTCTTTGAATATCTCCATCTTAAGGACACGAGATGGGCGTTGATCATTCCGTACACCGCGATGGGTCTGCCGCTAGCCATCTGGTTGCTGAAGGCATACCTCGACTCACTTCCGAAGGAACTGTTCGAGGCAGCACGCATTGATGGTGCGGGGGATTTTCGTATCTACTGGAGCGTTGTCTTGCCACTGGTGCGTTCAGGCATGGCAACGGTGGCTATCTTCAGCGCACTGGCTGCTTGGAACGAATTCCTGCTTGCTCTTCTATACATCCAAAACGATGAGTTAAAGACGATTCCCGTTGGCCTGCTTGCTTTCTCGACGAAGTACATCACCGATTACCACTTGCTCTTCGCTGCACTTACCATCGTAACGATCCCCATGATCGTGGTGTACGTCCTGTTCCATCGACGGATCGCTCAGGGGCTGACAGAGGGTTCGCTCAAATAGCTAGGTTCTAGCCAAGCGCCGAGGTGATGGCAGTTTGGGCGCATTCAGCGTCTTGTGCTCCGGTTCCGCCACTCACGCCGACGGCGCCAGCCAATCCGTTGTCGGTGAAGACGGGGAGCCCACCTTCGTACACAACCACACGCCCACCCTCCGTTGACGTGACGCCCCAGTCGTCGCCTCCTGGCTGTGATGACAACCGAAGGTCGCCGGAGGGAATCTGCCACAGCGTGGCCGTGTACGCCTTGTCCGTTGCCAATCGCATTGCACCGAGAGGAGCATCGTCCATTCGCGCGGAAGCGATCACGTTGCCAGCTGAATCTGCGACGACAACTGAAATGGCAATTCCGATCGTTTTTGCGTGCTCGACGGCTGCCGTAACGAGTGCCTGGGCGCTTGCGAGGGATACCTGTGAACGGCTAACGAAACGCTCTGACATGACGGTCTCCTTGGTTGTTCTAGGGGTAGTGGGGTTTGGTCATGGATGCGTGGGCTGGCTGAGTACTTCCTGTAATCGATGTTTGGTAGCGAGCGGTCCATTGATGGTTACCCAACTCAGTCGCGGGCCATCGGTAAGCACCGCAGTGAGAACGGGATTGGCCCCATGGCAGGCACATTCTGGTGGGACAAAAAGGGATCCGGTTCGGGATCCCTGCGTCAGCGCTGTGACGCCAGTCGCCTCGCCGAAGTAGGCCGTAGCCTGGGTGCGCACCGAGTTAAGGTACGTCGTCGCACCCTCGGCGGAGGCGAAGAGTAGTTCGCGGTCGCGGACGAGCGTCAGGTCTTTTGATGACCCCTGAAATGTTCGTTGGCGGCCCGCGACGAATCCGGCGGCCGCCAATGTGTCGGCCACACCCTTTACTGTCCACTCACGCTGCAGCGATTGCGGCGTCACCGCAACCGTAGTTGCCGTGAGACCAGCTGTTGGCGAGGTTGTGATCAGCGGTAGTGGTGCGGGGGTACTGGCGGAGACTGGGGCCGTGGTGCTGCTCGACTGCGTACAAGCGCTGCTCAACATCACGCCGAACGTGATGATGAGGCAGGCGATCACGCGTCGAGGCTGCATTAGGTAGTTTCCGGAAGTACCCGCAGGGCCCAATCGGGTAGATGGACAGACACACCATTTCCCGCGGCCCACGTCGGATCATCGCCCACCTCGGAGTTCTGGACGAGAGCGGTCAGCGTCTGGCCGTTGGCGAGAAGAAGACTGACCTGTGTGCCCGAGCCGTGGTAAACCGAACGCTGAACAAGTGCGGAGACGTGGTTTGGTCCGCTCGTGGTGGCGGGCTCAATGCCAATGCGCTCAGGTCTGATTACGACCTTGACCGGACCGCGGGCTGAGGTATGCCCCGCGGCAGCGCGCAGTGAGATGCCGCCATCAAGCTCGATCGATACCCCTTCACCATCGGGAGCGACAGCCGTTGCATTCATTGTGTTTGAGACCCCAAGGAAGTCTGCAACATATGCCGAAGCTGGTTCGTCGTACATCTCCCGCGGTGGTGAGACTTGCTCAACCTTGC
>JBAXUN010000159.1:0-3689 GCA_037129655.1 Actinomycetes bacterium | reverse complement strand
GTTCCACATGAGGTAGTGACGTTGTCGCCGCGCGATATCGGCATGGCGGATATCCGCGAAGCCATCCGAGTTTCGGAGGTCACTGAATACGGCGATGTCATCAATGCGGTTGTTTCGATGAAGATCTTCGAACAGGTGCGTAAGTCCGGTATCAAGGTGGTTTTGACCGGCGACGGATCTGACGAGCTCTTCGGCGGATACGACATGTACGCACGGGTTTCGCCGGAGGATCGTCGCCGATTGTTCCTACACAAAATCCGGCATCTCTCGCGCACCGAGTTGCAACGGGTTGATCGATGCAGCATGGGTCTTGGTGTTGAGGCTCGAGTTCCTTATCTCGATTTGCAGATGCTCCTTCTTTCGATGCGAATCCCGCTGGAGATGAAGGTGCGGGATGGATACGAGAAATGGATTCTGCGAGAGACGTTCGCCGATGTCCTGCCCGACTACATCAAGGCTCGTCACAAGAACCCGATGTCTCATTCGAGCGGACTCCATGAGCGAGCTCGGCTGTTCAAGCCGCTGTTCCCGCGCATCTATCGTTCCTTCGGTTATGAGGCGTTGGGACCAATGCGACGAGACTTCTCGAGTGTCCTTCGTTCTCATAACTTCGACCTTGAAGCAGCTATCGCCGCGGCTGAGACGGCCCAGGACTATTCGACTGCGGAGCGCGCCCGGGACTTTGCCGGTGCAGTGCGCTGGAATGCGCAAGCTCTTCTTCCTCGGCGTTAGATAATGTCTCCGACGAGGTTTCGGCTAAAGGTGGCGTGAGATGCGGGTCGTGATTGCTCAGTGTTCCGTCGACTATGCCGGTCGGCTCAGCGCCCATCTGCCAATGGCCACGCGCGCTCTGATGGTCAAGGGTGATGGCACCGTTCTGATCCACTCCGACACCTCGCATCGACCACTTAACTGGATGGCGAGCCCGTGCACCCTGGTAACGAAGGTGGACGACAGCGGGATCGGCCAATGGGTCGTGACGAACAAGGGCGGCGAAACGCTGACCATCACGATCGAGGATGTGCTGCATGATTCGGCGCATGACTTGGGTATCGAACCGGGCCTGATCAAAGACGGCGTGGAAGCTCAGCTTCAAGTGTTGCTCGCGGCGAACGTTGAGACGCTAGGCGAGGGCTGGCGGCTCGTGCGTCGCGAATACCCGACAGCGATTGGTCCGGTTGATCTTCTGTGCCGTGATGATGCCGGTGGCACCGTCGCCGTGGAGATCAAGCGCCGCGGTGAAATCAGTGGAGTTGAGCAGCTCACCCGCTATCTCGAGCTGTTGAATAGGGATCCACTCTTGGCCCCCGTTCGTGGGGTTTATGCCGCTCAAGAGATCCGTCCCCAGGCTCGTACCCTGGCCGAAGATCGCGGGATTAGGTGCGTGGAATTGGATTACGATGCCTTACGCGGCGTCGATGATTCCGAATCCCGACTTTTCTGAGCTTGGCACATCTCGCGCGCTGCATTTCCCCTTAGGAAACATGCAGCAACCGCTGCAGGATTTTGCCCATTGCGCTCGCCAGCGAGGCTTATGGGACTCGCGCCACGGCGCCTGACCTGAGACACTGCTCGGACGTGTGAAGTGCGCGAATACGAACTAGGTCAGCCACGTCGACGTGGTGATCATGTCTGAAGGAGTCTCATGTCTGGCAAGATCAGCAAAGTCGGAGTTGTCGGCCTCGGAACAATGGGCGCGGGCATCGTCGAGGTATTTGCGCGCAACGGTTTTGACGTCGTCGGCCTCGACATGAGCGATATCGCTGTCGAGCGTGGTCGTGGACATATTGAGAAGTCAACTGATCGTGCCGTGTCGCGTGGCAAGCTCACCGCAGAAGAGCGCGATGAGGTCATTGGTCGCATTCGTCTGACGCAGGATTACGCGGATCTTTCCGATCGCGAACTCGTCATCGAAGCTGTGCCTGAAAACTTGGATCTCAAGCGCGAAATCTTCGCGACCCTTGATTCGATCGTTCCTGCCACGGCGATCCTTGCGTCCAATACGTCGTCGCTATCGGTGACCGACATCGCGGTTGCGACGAACCGGCCTTCACAGGTTGTTGGAATGCACTTCTTCAACCCAGCGCCGGTACAGAAGTTCGTTGAGATCGTTCGCACGGTCGTCACCGCGCCAGAGACGGTTGATGCGGCCTCGGCTGTGGCCGCATCACTTGATAAGGAGCCCGTCGTCATCGGCGACAAGGCCGGCTTCATCGCCAACGCCTTGCTCTTCGGCTACCTGAATCACGCGGCGTCGATGTTTGAAACCAAGTACGCAAGCCGCGAAGATATCGATGCGTCGATGCGCCTTGGCTGTGGCTTGCCGATGGGCCCGCTCGCACTGCTTGACCTGATCGGCCTCGACACGGCGTACGAAATCCTCGACACGATGTACAAGCAAGGTCGCGATCGTTTGCACGCACCGTCGCCCGTGCTCAAGCAAATGGTGACGGCTGGCTTGCGCGGACGTAAGAGTGGCCGCGGCTTCTACACATATGAAGCGCCGAACTCACCCGTCGTCATCGCTGATGCACTAACCCCCGCATCGGCCACCGATGGTGAATCCGCTCCGCTGCGTCCGATCAACAAAGTCGGCGTTGTGGGTTCAGGCACGATGGCCACGGGCATCATCGAAGTTTTCGCTAAGGCCGGCTTCGAGGTTCTCTTCGTTGCACGCGGCGATGACAAGGTCGCCAAGGTTCAGGCTGCGATCGAGCGTTCACTAGATAAGGCTGTCCAGCGGGGTAAGGCGACGGAAGAAGATAAGGCCGCCGCGCTCGCGCGTGTGACCGGAACAACGAAGCTTGATGATCTCGCCGATCGCGATCTCGTCCTCGAAGCAGTGGTTGAAGAAATCTCCGTCAAGACTGTTCTGTTCGAGAATCTTGATGAGATCTGCAAGCCAGGCACAATATTGGCCACGACTACCTCCAGCCTTCCGGTGATCGAGCTTGCTTCAGCGACGAGTCGTCCGGCTGACGTCGTCGGCTTGCACTTCTTCAATCCCGCTCAGGTCATGAAGCTCGTCGAGGTCGTATCGACGGTTGCGACGGCTGACGATGTGATCGCAACCAGCATTGACCTATGTAAGCGAATCGGTAAGCACCCGGTCTCATGTGGCGACCGCGCCGGCTTCATCGTGAATGCGCTGCTCTTCCCGTATCTCAACGATGCGATCAAGATGCTCGAGACGAACTACGCCAGTGCCGACGACATGGATAAGGCCATGAAGCTCGGCTGTGGTTACCCGATGGGTCCGTTCGAGCTGCTTGATGTTGTGGGCCTTGACGTCTCGGCTGCGATTCAGCGCACGCTTTACCTCGAGTTCCGCGAGCCAGGGTACGCACCGGCGCCACTACTCGACCACCTCGTCACAGCCGGGTACCTCGGACGCAAGACTGGGCGCGGCTTCCGCGTCTATGCGTAGTCGCTCACAGGAACGCACACTCCGTCATGGCTCGTCGTAATCGTCGTGAACCTGCACCCGACGACAAGCCGATCGGTGGTGGATCTCAAAGTGTTGAAGAACATCCTGATGGTGATTGGCATGTTCGTCGGATAACGGGATCTAGTTCGACGAAGACATATCGTTGCCCAGGCTGCGATCAAGAGATCAGACCAGCCACCCCACATGTTGTTGCGTGGCCCGCCGACGCCCCGTCGGGGGAGGAGCATCGGCGTCACTGGCA
>JBAXUN010000158.1:0-3708 GCA_037129655.1 Actinomycetes bacterium | reverse complement strand
ACGCCGTGACTGCTGCGGGCCTTTCCTTCCCAGCGCATCCAATGACGGCCGAAACGCCCTTCGCCGCAACGGATGACGTGCTTTCCGTCGAGCGGGCAGTGCAGGCGATCGGTCATCACCTCGACGAGCGTCACGGCCTGTTGCTCGATCCGGGCGAGGCGCTGTTCGCATCCGTCGATCTGCGCCTCCCAGCGTGGGCACATGGCAGCGCGTACTACGCAACCATGGGTTACGCAGTCCCCGCGGCACTTGGCACGGGTAAAGCCGATCCGACGCACCGACCCATCGTTCTGGTCGGCGACGGCGCATTCGCCATGACCGGACTTGAAGCCGCCGCCTGCGCTTTCCATGGCGTAAACCCCGTCATCATCGTTCTCGACAACGAGGGCTACGGCACTCAGCGCCCAATCTTGGACGGCATCTACAACGACATCCCGAGCCTCGCGGCAGAAGAACTCGTGAAGGTGTTTGGTCGCGGTCTGGGATTCCTAGCCAAGACCGAGAACGAACTTGACGCGGCACTGACGACTGCGATGGCCACAGACGACCTCATCATCATTCGCGTAACGTTGCCCAAGCACGCTCGAAGCGCCGGCCTCAGCCGACTCGGGGAAGCCCTCGCCGCACGAGTGTGACGCGCGGTCGTCGGCCAAACCTCGTGAAATTCTCTCAACGCCGCTGCGACAGTTAGCACCAAGATCCATCACGCGGGCCGCAGTCTCCCAAACCCGGCCTCGCTCGATGTATGACGATCATGCACCTGGTGACGGCAGCGGTATAGATGTGCCCCTCAACATGCCTCTTGCTCGCAAAGCCAATCGACGCGAACCTCGCGCCGAGACCGTAGGCCCAAAATTCAGCCAAGAGTTGGAGTTTCTGGGCGCTCTAAACCTCGACCGAAAACGGTCATGAGTGTTTGCATGCGTTTAGGTGAACGGTAAGAGAACTTCCGGACCGTTGTGATGGGACCATTCCACAGCCGCGCCGTTCTTCGCTATCCTCACTGGAACGGCGCCCCCACCCGTAGCGAACCGAGAGTCGAGCGTGAAGAACAACATCCACGAGAGGAACTCGACGCGCCTCGTTGCATCCACAGCCATCTCGGGTATCGGCACTTGGAGTTACAACGTCGGGATTGCGGTCTACGCATTCAACGAAACACACTCGTCGACGTGGGTGGCGCTCGCGACGGTGGGTAGGTACATGCCCGCACTGTTTTTAACGCAAGTATTCGTTCGCTACGCAGATCGGCTACCGCGCAAACTCGTGTCGGTCCAGGGCGACGTTATCTGCGCGGTACTCATGCTCGTTTTGACGGTTATTGCCGCATTCCACTTGTCAATCATTCTAGCCATTGCTATCGCTGCACTCAGTTCCTCAGTGTCGCGAGTTCAAAGCGGAGCCACACAAGCACTGGCTGGAGATGTGATTCCGGAACGTAGTCTCGCACGCACGGCGACAGCGATGAGTTCAGCGGAATCTGTGGCGACAGCTCTCGGGCCGGCCATAGCATCGATTGTCATCGCACTTTCTGGGCCGATTGCCGTATTCGCCCTGAATGGCTTGTCTTTCACTTTGAGTGCCGTACTCATTAGCGGACTGGTGGGTGAGTCTGGTTCACAGATCGGGCCTTCATCTACCAAGGTACGAGCCGCGGCCAACGACAACGCCACACGCGAGGTCTACCGCACTGTGCGTCCACTCCTAGTCATCCGCGGAGTCTGCGCATTCCTGTACGGATGCGACGTCGTTGTACTGGCCGTCGTTGCAACCGAGAAACTAAGCCAGGGAACAACAGCCTACGGTTGGTTGCTCGCATCCGCTGGAGTCGGTGGCCTCGCCGTTGCTTGGCTGATCAATAAACGTAGCGAACCTGCAAGATCGGGATCGATACCGTTCGGCGTAGCGCTATACGCCGGGCCACTCTTGCTGTTCATTTTCGCGTCAAATCTGGTAGCCGCCATACCTATACAAGTTGTTCGAGGGATGGGTTGTGTCCTGGCATCGGGCGTCGTGATCTCCGTCCTTCAACGGTCAGTCCCTTCTGCCCTTGCCGGCAAGGTCCTCACAAACGGGCATTCCATCGCAATGATCGGCACAAGTCTTGGAGCAATCGCAGCACCAATCCTGCTCGGTCTATTCGGCCTGCCGACGACCTTGACTGTCGTGACTATTGCCGCACTCGCAGCGACGGCCGTCGTAACACCAAAACTCATGGTCGCAGATCGCGCTGCAGCACAGCTCATCGAATCAGTCGACCCACGAGTTAGCCTCTTGCGCAGCCTTGACCTGTTCGAAAGCGCGAGCCGCTCAACCCTGCACCAACTCGCAGAAAACCTGGTGGAGTCGCAGGTTGCAACCGGTGTCGACATTATTGTCGAAGGTGACCGGGCAGACGCTCTACACATTATCGTTGACGGGTCTGTTGACATCTCTCATGGCCAACATCCGAACCGCATTCACGTTCGCGACCTATCCGCTCCCGTCTACGTGGGTGAAATTGGACTTCTACACTCCGTGCCGCGAACAGCAACCGTGACGACTGCCACTGCCTGCACCATCTGGACGATTCCTGCAGCGGTCTTCCTGGAAGGCATCATGAACGCAGGCGTCTCCAATGCGTTGAGCGATGGAATCTCACTGCGCATGAAGTCATCTCAGTTCGTCGGCAACTGAGCACGGAGCGATCGGCACCAACCTAAAAGGGCGATCTTGCAACAAACGTTGAGCAGCGGCAGATCGTTGGCTCAGGCGGTCTGCGCGCGCGACCCTGCCTCATCACTGGCAGACTCACATCGTGACATCACTTCAGGGACTGAGTGTTTTAGTAGTGGGCGCCAGCGGCGGACTCGGCTCTGCCATAAGCGGCCAACTCCACGCTGAGGGTGCGCGGCTGACCCTTCAGGGCCGCGACGAGGCGAAGCTCGCCGCACTTGCCTCCCTTTACGTCACCGGCGATATCCGCGATGCCGATACTCCACAGAGTGCGGTTGATGCGGCGCTCACCGCTTACGGCCAACTCGACGGCGTGGTGATTGCCAGTGGAGTGGTTGCCTTCGGAATGTTGAGTGATCTCACCGACGAGGTGCTTGCCGACCTCTTCGCCATAAACACCATCGCGCCGATTCGCATCGTGCGCGCCGCACTGCCACACCTCGAGGCATCGGGTAAAGCCGGCAACAATCCATTCGTCGTCAACCTAAGCGCCGTCGTTGCCGAGCAGCCAACGGCAGGCATGGCCGCGTACTCCGCATCCAAGGCCGCACTCACCGCATTCGACACTGCCGCCGGACGCGAGCTTCGACGCAGCGGTATCCGCCTCATCGACGCACGCCCGCCACACACCGAAACCGGTCTCGCTGATCGACCACTCGCCGGCGCAGCACCGCGACTTCCCCAAGGCCTTGAGCCCCAAGCAGTTACGGCCCGCGTGATCGAAGCCATCAAGCAGGACGAGCGAGATCTACCGAGTACCGCGTTTACTGCTTAAGCGGGTTACTCAGGGAACGGGAATGCCAAGCTAGGCATCCACTCGCGCCACACCTGCTCGAGTCGGCCATCGGCAATCACCGCCGCCAAGGCTGCGTCGATCTCGTCACGAAGTTCGGGACGATCCTTCGCCACCCCAATCCCCCAGCGATTGCCGGTGGCAATGGTGAACGCCAATTCGAACCGAGGATCCGAATCGAGTGGCACGAAGACGACGTC
>JBAXUN010000157.1:0-3827 GCA_037129655.1 Actinomycetes bacterium | reverse complement strand
GTCCTGTCCCTTGGGATTTGGGCATGTGGGGCTGGAAGTTCCTGAGCATCGCTCGGCACGGTTAGACGAAGCCTCGATCAATGATGCAAACCTAATTTTGACCGCGGAGTCTGCCCATCGCGCCGCCGTGGTGACGATGCAGCCGAAGGCTCGCTCGCGCGTGTTCACGATGACAGAAGCGGCCGCCTTGACGACCTGGTACCTCGACGCATCGGCCGCTGGAGTGTCACTGCCTTCACCGGCGGATGGCGGTGGGGTTGATGAACGACTTGCCTGGTGGGTACGTGAGCTCAATGACAGCCGCGGTGCTGCGCCAATTGCTCAACTCGATATTGGTGATCCGCACACGGTGGTGCGTGGCCCAGATACCCATGAGGTCGCGGCACATAAGATCGCTGCCGTGATAAACGCAATCGTCGGCGGATTTACCTTCGCGCTATCCCGCTGATAAGCGTCCTAACAGAACAACGGCCGGCACATGAGATCCATGTGCCGGCCGTTAGGTCTGCTAAATACCTCGTTCTAGCTTTTGTTCAATGGCGTGACCGCCATCGCCGATCAGGTTACGACGACGGTGTACTTCGTTGACGATGGTGAGGTTCCGTACGCCGTAGTCGCAGTGACGGCCACGTAGTACGTCCCCTTCGCCAAGCCTATCCACGTCTGTGAGGTGGAGGTTGTCTGCTGCGCGAACTTCACCTTGGTTGATGAGCTGGGGCCGTACAGCCTTGCGGTGTAGTAGCTGACGGGGAATCCGCCGGACTGGGTCAGCGTCTCCGCTGACCACGCGATGCTCGCGCGGCCAACTCCACCAGCGTACGACGTGACTGTTGGCGCAACGGGGGTGTTGTAGATCGTGACCTTCGTCGAGGCTGACTCATTACCGCAGCGGTAGACGGTGGTCTTACCGTTCGACGTCACCGAGAAGCTCTGCGACGACGAGGTCGAGGCCGTGATGGTCTTGATGCCGGTCGTCGTGAACGCGAACGTGGTGCTGGCCGTGCCGGAACTGGCAGTGACACTCTTGCTGCCAAGGCCAGTGGCCGAGAAGGTGACCGTGCACTTGTTCGACGTGCTTGGGGCGATTGACGATCCGCTGGCTGCGTTGGCGCCGCGAGCGGTGAAGGTGATCGACGTGCCGGTCTTCGCAGATGCGGCCGAACCTGCGATGGTGAGAGCGGTGCCGGGCGGGTACGCCTGGGCGGCCGGGACGAAGGCGACGGATCCGCCTAGCAGGGCGGCCGTTGCGAGCGCGGCCGAAATACGAGCTTTAGTTGAGACCATATCCATAGTCTATCGATTTCTTCCGCATTGGCCAAGGTGTTCATGATCAAAAGAACCCCTCTAAACTAAATGCACGCTAGACCGAATGGGTGAATGCATGACTCTGCGTGCCCGCCATCTAACGCGTGGTCAGATATGGGCTACCTACGGTCAGGAGCCGGCAGGTTATCACCCGCAAGCAACTCTCTAAAGCCCATGTGGCACAGATGATATGGAGACTTGACGCGCACATTAAGCCGGATCGGCTCAGGAGCAAGCTGCGAAAGTTATCTTGAGGATAAATTGAATTAATTGTGTTCACGCGATGAAATGAAGTAACAACGAGATGATCAAGAGGTATGAAGATCAATTACGTCCATGTAATGGGTTATTCGGGTGAATAACTTCTCGTTGTGCTCAAATTCGACCGCGAATGGAAACGAGCGCCCTACCGTAATTAGACGCGCTGACTTGACGAAGTTCCGTCACGGCGTCCGCGCGGTCGGTGCTGGGTTTAGGACGTCGGCAGGTTTCCACGTGCAACGAGAAGGGATGATCGATGTGACAGACATTCATGAGCATGTTGATCTCCCGCGGGTTGAGCTCGCGACAGCGCTGACGCCGCCGCAGCAGCGAACAACGTCATCGCTCAATAGCGCCCCCGGAATATCTACTGCCTCGGCGAAGATCGCAGATCTACGACCGGCAACTGATCGTCGTCGGTCTGATCGTCGTGCGGGCGATCGCCGCATTCAGCAACTCGTGGCGGGTATCGACTTCGATGAGGATCGGCGCGTTGGTGAACGTCGACAGATGCATCTCATCAGTGCCGAGGAGGCCACCGAACGCCAACGAGCCCGATTAGAAGCCATCCGCTTTCGGGCTCTGCGTGACTCGTACGACCGCCCGCGCAGCGCCATGAGGGCATTTGTGCGCGCCGCTTTCATCGGCGATGCGGTGATCGGCGCTATAGCCAGTGTGGCTATCGAGTATCGCACCGAGGCGAGTATTGTCCCGCTACTCATGTGTTTGTTCGCTTGGCCACTGGCCATCTGGGCGTCACGTGGTTACGAAGCGCGCTTCTTCGGTGATGGGCCACAGGAATTTCGACTTGTCCTCGTGGCGGCAGTGAGTTTGCTGTCGGGGATCTGCATTGGTGCAGTCACATTCAAAGTGGATTTTCCCAGAAGTGTTCTGCTCACATTGATGATTGCCACGGCGGTCACATTGATCTGGCGCTATTCCCTTCGCCAGATCATGCATCGTCGTAGGCGTCGCGGGTTGGATATGCATCGGCTTCTACTCGTTGGCCATGAGTCGGCTGTAGCCGCCCTTTCTGACGCTCTGGGTCGTGAGCCCTATCACGGACTCGAGGTAGTCGGCGCCTGCGTGCCAGCCGGCGTGCACTCGACCGGCCGAGGTGTACTCGACGCATCGCTGATTCTTGGCTCATTCAGTGAGATTCAGTTAGTCGCTGAGGCTGCGGCGGTCGACGTCGTCGCGGTGCTGTCCTGTCCGGAGTTCGACGGTTCGGCCCTTCGTTCGTTGGTATGGCAACTCGAGCCGCTCAACGTTGATTTGATGGTGGCTCCGGCTGCTGTTGAAATTGCCGGCCCGCGATTGAGTGTTCGTCCTGCCGCAGGACTCCCGTTGCTGCACCTAGACGCACCACAACTGACCGGTGTTCGTCGTGCGCTGAAGGCCCTGGGCGATCGACTCGGTGCGCTCATCCTCGTACTAGTGCTATCGCCACTGCTGCTTGCGGCCGCGATGGCGATTCGTCTGGATTCCAAGGGCCCGATCTTGTTTCGCCAGAAGCGAATCGGGCTCGACGGTAACGAATTCACGATGTTTAAATTCAGGTCGATGGTGCCGGACGCTGAAGCTCGGCTCGCTGACATCGCGCATCTCAACGAGCATAACGACGCACGATTGTTCAAGGTCAAAGACGATCCACGAATCACACGTTGCGGCAAGTTCATGCGTCGCTACTCGATCGACGAATTACCTCAGTTGTTCAACGTCTTGATCGGCAACATGTCGCTGGTGGGACCGAGGCCGCCGCTGCCCTCCGAAGTCGCGCTTTACGCCGATATGACGCGCAACCGACTTCGGGTTAAGCCTGGGCTGACCGGCCTATGGCAGGTAAGTGGTCGTTCGAATCTCACGCCGGAAGAGTCTGTGCGCCTTGATCTTCGCTACGTCGAGAATTGGTCGCCAACCCTCGATCTGATGATTCTGTGGAAGACGTTCCGAGCTGTCGTTGGTAAAGACGGCGCGTACTAGCGAACGCCTACTTTCGGGTCCTGCATGCCGCGCGGCCTACCCAACGGGTGATGCGACTTGGTAGACCTCGAGATCCCAGAAGATCACCATAGGTAGGCGATTGATCGCGGCAGTTGCGCCGTCCGCGTCATCTGCGCTCACTTCGAGGAAGACCTTGTCGCGGGCGAGCGAAACGCGGACGCTGTTGAGTACGCCCTCGTCAGCCAGAGCCTTTGCAGCAGCACCCTCCTGCGGTGCCATGGCGGTGACGGCGTCCTGATCCGTGCCTGGCTTGAATG
>JBAXUN010000156.1:0-3875 GCA_037129655.1 Actinomycetes bacterium | reverse complement strand
TGTCGATTCTCGACAAGATCCTTCGTGCTGGTGAGGGTCGTCTACTCAAGAAACTTGAGGCGATCTCCCGACAGGTGCATGCCCTCGAAGAGGACTTCGTCAGCCTGACTGATGAGGAACTGTGCGCCAAGACTGCTGAGTATCAGGCTCGCTACGCAGAGGGTGAGTCGCTGGACTCGCTGCTACCCGAGGCCTTCGCGACGGTACGTGAGGCTGCCAAGCGCACACTCGGTCAACGTCACTACGACGTTCAGATCATGGGTGGTGCGGCACTACACCTTGGCAATATCGCGGAGATGAAGACTGGTGAAGGTAAGACGTTGGTGTCGACCCTTCCTGCGTATCTCAACGCACTTTCCGGTGATGGTGTGCACGTCGTAACCGTCAACGACTACCTTGCTGAACGTGACTCCGAGTGGATGGGTCGCGTGCACCGATTCCTCGGGCTGTCCGTCGGTGTAATCCTGTCGAACATGGATCCAGCCGAGCGTCGCTTAGCGTACGAGGCCGATATCACCTATGGCACGAACAACGAATTCGGTTTTGACTACCTGCGCGACAACATGGCCTGGTCGATCGAGGAGCGCGTTCAGCGCGGACATAACTTTGCCGTTGTTGATGAGACCGACTCGATTCTGATCGATGAAGCTCGTACCCCATTGATCATCAGTGGTCCGGCTGATGCTCCGCAGAAGTGGTACAACGAATTTGCTCGACTAGTTCCACGGCTCACCCGCGGTGACGAGAGCAAGGGCGTCCCCGGCGACTACGAAGCCGACGAGAAGAAGCGCACCGTCGGCATTCTTGAGTCAGGTGTGGCTAAGGTCGAAGACTGGCTAGGCATCGAGAATCTATACGAATCGGTTAACACTCCGCTCGTCGGTTACCTCAACAATGCGTTGAAGGCCAAGGAATTGTTCAAGCGCGACAAGGATTACGTCGTTATGGACGGCGAAGTTCTTATCGTGGACGAGCACACCGGTCGCATCTTGGCGGGGCGTCGTTACAACGAAGGTATGCACCAGGCGATCGAGGCGAAGGAGGGGGTGGAGATCAAGCAAGAGAATCAGACTCTTGCCACGATCACCCTGCAGAACTACTTCCGTCTCTACTCCAAGCTTTCCGGTATGACCGGTACGGCTATGACTGAGGCTGCTGAATTCGACCAGATTTACAAGCTGGGTGTTATTCCGATTCCGACGAACCGCAACGTGCAGCGACTCGATGAGCCCGACTTGGTTTACCGAACCGAGGGTGCAAAGTACAACGCAGTCATTGACGATCTGGCCGAGCGGTACGCCAAGGGACAGCCGGTGCTTGTCGGTACGACGAGTGTCGAGAAGTCTGAGCATCTGTCCAATCTGCTTCGCAAGCGTGGAATTCCACATGAGGTTTTGAACGCAAAGTTCCACGAGCGGGAAGCTGCGATCGTCGCGCAGGCGGGTCGCAAGGGTGCTGTCACGGTTGCCACAAACATGGCTGGTCGCGGTACCGACATCATGCTCGGTGGAAACTCTGAGTACATGGCAGCTGCCGAGCTAGCGCAGCGAGAGTTGAGCCCGGTCGATACTCCAGAGGAGTACGAAAAGGAATGGCCACTTGCACTTGAGCGTGCCAAGAAGGCTGTTGCCGCTGAGCATGACGAGGTTGTCTCACTTGGTGGGCTCTACGTCTTAGGTACCGAGCGACACGAGTCACGGCGTATCGATAACCAGCTGCGTGGTCGTTCAGGTCGTCAGGGAGATCCGGGTGAGACTCGCTTCTACCTGTCTTTGGAAGACGATCTGATGCGCCTGTTCAAGGCGGACATTGTTGACTCGTTCCTTCGACGCTTTAACGTTCCTGACGATGTGCCGATCGAGGCGAAGATGGTCAGCAATGCCATTCGTTCGGCCCAGACTCAGGTTGAAGGTCAAAACTTTGAGATCCGCAAGAACGTTCTCAAGTACGACGAAGTTATGAACCGCCAGCGCGTTGTCATCTACGAAGAGCGTCGACGCGTTCTCGAGGGTGAAGACCTTCATGAGCAGATCCGCGAATTCCTCGACGATACGGTCGAGGGCTATGTGGTTGCTGAAACGAGTGAGGGCTATCCAGAGGACTGGGATTACGACCGTCTTTGGACCGCGTTGAACACTCTCTACCCCGTTGGTGTTACCGCAGATCAGGTAGCAGCGACCTCCGGCGGCGGCACGTCCGGTTTGTCGCAGGAGTTCCTAGTTGCTGAGATCAAGTCGGATGCGCAACTCGCCTACGACCAGCGTGAACGTGAACTCGGCGAGGATGTCACCCGCGAGCTTGAACGTCGTGTGGTGCTCTCTGTGCTTGACCGAAAGTGGCGTGAGCACCTTTACGAAATGGACTATCTGCAAGAGGGCATTGGCTTGCGTGCGTACTCGCAGAAGGATCCGTTGGTCGAGTACCAACGGGAAGGCTACGAACTCTTCAACGCCATGATGGACGGAATCAAGGAAGAGTCAGTGGGCTACCTGTTCCACGTTGAAGTTCACGTCGATCAAAATGCGCCGGTTGATGGTGAGATTGTTCGCGTTGATGGTGACGTTGACGAACCTGCGGCTGCGCTCGAGTCGGGCAGCGCGGAATCTGAGTCAGCGCTGGCGATCACAGCCAAGGGTCTTGGGCCTGCTCGTCCCACGAAGCTCGAGTACAGCGCTCCGTCGATCGACGGTGAGGCTGGACTGATTGTGACTGAGGAAGAGTTCGACGAGATTCCAGAGCTAGGCCCGGATGCCAGCCGAGCCGAGCGTCGTCGCGCCGAAAGGGCCATGCGCAAGCGGGATGAAAAGCAGCGTTAAAAGCGAAGTTAGAACCAGTTAGCGGCGGCTCAGAATCATCTGTGGCCGCCGCCACTGTTTTACAGGATGGCTAGCCGGGTGCATCGCCACCGCCCATCCCAACCCTCAAGGCGCAGGGCAACGGCCCGTGCGCGTGCCCCTCCCACGATCACCGCGTTGGCTTCGATGATGCCGTCAGCGGGCTCGAAAATGTGCACGCTGCTTACGGTTCTCCGGGCGCGAGCGGTCTGGCTGCCACGCGTTGGTTGTGAACGAGCGAGCACAGCTGCGCTGATTTCTGCGTAGAGCGATGGACTCAACCAGCGCACGAGTTGCTGCCGCGGTCGCTCGTTGCCCAAGACCTCGACGACAGCTTGAACCAGTTGAGTTGTCCAGCGGCGGGCATCCGGTAAGTCCGCTCGGGGAGTCGCGATGACTGCGACTGCCGGATCCGTACTGAGGTCGCAGACTGGCAATCGCGAGCCCACATCGTCGACGCACGTGAGCTCGGGTGCTGCGGGAAACGCTGGGGACCAATCCAGGGCCAATGTTCCCTGAATGGCGGTGGGGGGCTGACGGTAGCTCGCCGGCAGCGAAGCGCGCGCGCCTGGCCGGGTCGTTAGAAGAGCGAGATGAGCAGTCATGACATCACCATCCTGTGTAAAGGTTAGATATTTACGATGATTTACCTTTGTTTACGTGCGTTTGCCTATAACAGCCTCGAATGGTGCCGCGGTCAATACCCATTAGTCCGATCTGGGGATAACGACATGCGAGGACGTCGATGAGTAGGCAGTCTTGAGCGAAATGGAGGTGTGCGGTGGATGCTGAAAACGGGTGGATCGGTGCACTTGAGGCCGACTTGCGGGCACTGGCTCATGCAGAGGTTGACTTAGACCGAGACGCTGAAGTCGCTGAGCGCATTCGGATCGAGCGATCTGGGGTGGGCCTTCTCGATCGGGTCAATGCTGCCTCGGGTCCAATCGAGATTCAGGTGACCTCTGGTCGGCGGCTTCGCGGTCTTGTGCGCGACGGTGCCCAGGACTGGTTAGTGATTGAAACCTCGGCCGCCCCCGTCGC
>JBAXUN010000155.1:0-3896 GCA_037129655.1 Actinomycetes bacterium | reverse complement strand
AGCAGTCACCGCGACCGGCGTCCGATACTGCGTCACCGTCAAGGAGCCGTCGACGTACGTGATGGAGTCAAACCCCACCCCGCCCGAACAGTGGGTCACATACGTTCCGGCCGACCGAGCGCCAGTCAACGCGGTAGCGAAGCCAGTGTCAGACGATGCGTACACCCCACACGTTGGCTGCGTCGTCCAATCACCGGCAACCGATGAAGGCGAACTCGTGTAACTAATAGACGGGACGGCCGTAGCTGAGTTCACCGACGACGGTGATGCCGCCGTTACAGTCACGGCCGCCGACTTCAGTTTCGCCAGGTAACGAGACCCTGGGGTGGTTGCAACGGTGGCGAACGCGCCACCGGCATACACGCTCGAGCCAGAGGCGAATAGCGCATTTACAATGTTCTGTGCGTTCGGATTCCACGACGACAGTGTCCCGTCAGTGCCAATCGCGGCAAGATAATTACGCGTCGACGAACCGATCGTCGTGAACCCGCCACCCGCGTACACCGTCGAACCAGACACCGCAAGCGCACTCACCATGCCGTCTGCGTTCGGATCCCACGACGTCGGCAAACCATCAGCGGTACCGATCGCGGCAAGACGGTTACGGTCCGACGAACCGATCGTCCTGAACCCGCCACCCGCAAAGACAGTCGAACCAGACACTGCGAGCGCATTCACCAAGAAATCTGCGTTTGGATCCCACAACGTCGGCAAACCATCAGCGGTACCGATCGCGGCAAGACGGTTGCGGTCCGACGAACCGATCGTGGTGAACGCGCCACCCGCATAGACCGTCGAGCCCGACACCACAAGCGCCTTAACAGTGCCGCCCGCGTTTGGATCCCACGAGGTGGGGGTGTCCGGCGTCGCTGAAGAAGTATCAAAGGCGACCAACCGATTGCGCGCGGTGGAGCCAGCGAATGTGGTGAATACACCACCGACATAAAGCGTGTTCCCCGTCGCGACCATCGCGTTCACCATGGCATTCGCATTCGGATTCCACGAAATCGGCGTATTCGGTGTTCCAGAAGACATATCCCACGCGGCGAGATTTCCACGTGAAACTCCATTGGCGAAGCTAATCGCGCCACCCGCGTACACCTTCGATCCGATCACGGCCAAAGCCTTCACGCCGCCGTCGCTTCCAGCGGTAAGAACGGTTACGTTCGGATCAAACGAGGTGACGACCCCGTTGGAATCAAGCGACGCAAGATTATTGCGAGCCGTCGAGCCGAGGGTCGAGAAAGCACCACCCGCGTAAACCTGGGTCGCCGTAGTTGCGAGCGAGTACACGGTCCCGATGGCCCAGCCAGGCCACAAGTTGGCGACAACGGTGTTGTTCGCTGTGGAGATGGCAGCCAGGTTGCTGCGGGTTACCCCAGAGGAGGTGGAGGTGAACGATCCGCCGAAGTACAAAACGCTGCCCTGCACTGCCAATGCGTAGACGTTGCCATTCACGTTCGGATTCCAACGTGCAGTGGTAACTGTAGGTGCCGGGGTACCGGCCGAGTTATCGGTCCGAAGGAGATGGTTGTACGTGGTCTGGGGATTCGCGCTTCCTGCCTTCGTGAAGTCGCCGCCTAGGAACATGTTGGCGCCAGCCGCGGCGATCGCGCGCACGTAGTTGTTGACATTCGGGTTCCAACTTTGCAATTGCACGTTCGCATTTGCGAACGCGTCGAACTTCACCACATAGTTGCGAGCCGTATTTGCTCCGGTGGAGTACACGTGTGTGAAGGCACCACCCAGATAGACCGACGAGCCACCGGCATACAGCGCGTAAACCTCGCCATCGAGGTCAGGGTTGAGCAGCGAATCCAGAGTTCCATCGCTGGCGAGCCAAGCGGCAGCGCGGTTGCGCGTCGTCGACCCAGCCACCGTGGTGAAAGCACCGCCAGCAATGAGCTTGGTGACACCGCTCGAGGTAGATGCGGCCAGCGCGTTGACAGTACCGTTCAGATTTGGGTCGAACGAGGTCGGCGTGTTTGACAGCGGAGAAGCGGACAGATCGAACGCAGCGAGGCGATTGCGCGTCGTGCCATTAGCTCCACCGAACGTCGTGAAGGCTCCACCGACGTACATCGATGTGCCGCTGATAAGCATCGCGTAGACGGTGCCGTTCGGGTTCGGGTTCCACGCATCGACACTGCCATTGGGCAAAATGTGCGCTAAACCGTTACGAGTTACTCCACCAACCGAGGTGAATGAGCCTCCGATGTACCAGCCACCATTGCCATCGGCCGCGGAAGCGCGCACATCTCCGCCGGCAACCGCCGGCATCGAGTGATCGACCGCTCCACCGTACGGAGACACGCCGGCAAAGACTCCCATCGCCCCGCCACTACCGGTTTCCGTCCGCACATTACCGAACACACCACCCAGGTACGTGTTGCCGTTGGCATCCTGAGCAATCGCGTTGACCGCGCCATCAGGGCGATCAGTCACCTGAACGGTGCCCACTTGAATGGTCTTCGTTCCAGTCAATGCAGGAGGCGGGCCGTCGGCAAATGACAAACTGCATGTGCCCGCAGCAATGAACGACACGACGATACCCGAGACGGTACACACGCTCGTCGTGCTCGACGTGACCGTCTCGCTTCCGGTTCCAAAACTGAACGTCGGTGTGAAGGTTGAACCGACAGCGGCGACGCTCGAACCCGCGATGTATGTCGGATTGTTTGAGATGCCAAAAACCACTGCCGAGGCCGGTGCAGTCACAGCCGTCAATCCGACCAGGCTCATGGCGAATGCCACCAGCACAGCAACCCATCGGGGTAGGAACCCGCGGCGGCCAGCGCGATGCGATGAATCGGAATTTGCGAACGTCAACATTGTGTCTCCACATGATCGTCTTGCGGCGAGATCTTCATGAAACGGGCGGCGACAGGAGTCTCCAGTCGCACACCGTGGTAGAGATTTCATGAGCGCGCAAGGGGCAAAATTTGGCGATGTTCGGTTTTTACCGCGATACTTCTCGCCCAGTTCTCGCACTTCACCTGCGACGCAACGACACCTCAAGTAGGCCTCACCCCGACACCCGAATGTAGGGTTCACTACTTTTCATTTCGGGCTAGCCCACGCCCCACTCGCACCCCGACACGACCCGTACGCGATATTTGTCGAGTGGAGCGCGAAACCGTGAAGTGGCTGATGAGCCCACAGGGTCGCGACGTTCTGCACTTCGTCATGGCGGCTGATCACGAGTCGCATCTGCGGGCCGCCCGCGGGGATTCGACTGCGACAGACCCATTGCGGCTGGCGCAGGCCACGGCTAACGCGTTCCCTGATCTGGACCGCACCTTTGCCGCTGCGGCCCTGACTCAAGTGCAGCTTCGACGCACCGCTTCTGCTCGGCTCGGGCCGATGGCCGCCGAGTTGCTCTACACGCGTGACGGCCTCGAACAGGCTTCGCGAACCATCGTCGCTCAACAGCGAGCGGCTCGCTTTCGTGCTGCTGACGCTTGTGCCGTGGCTGATTTGGGCTGCGGGATTGGTCTTGATTCGATCGCGTTTTCCCGTGCTGGCATGAAGGTTTCAGCCGTCGAACGTGATCCCGTTGTTGCCGCGATTGCCCGTTCGAATGCCGCTGCCGTCAGAGTTGCCGAGCTGATGCATGTCAGAGAGGGGGATTTCACGAGCCCCGACTTTCTCGACGAAGCGATGCGAGACGTCGACTCGATCTTCATTGATCCGGCTCGACGCGACACTACGCAGCGCACAGATGGACGGAGCCAGCGCACACTTGATCCACACGCGTGGTCTCCGCCTTGGTCGTGGGTGGTTGCGCTCGCCGAACGCTCGCAGCGATTGGCAGCCAAGGTGGCCCCCGGCATCCCGCATGAATTGACCCCCGATGGTGGCTGCACCACGTGGACGTCCGTCGACGGCGATCTCGT
>JBAXUN010000154.1:0-3899 GCA_037129655.1 Actinomycetes bacterium | reverse complement strand
AGCGACGGAACGAGTTCGGCTGGGTCGTTGTCGCGTGATTGAGCCACCACCGATGACAGCAATTCATCGTTCACGTCCAGTGCCTCTTGACGAGCTTCGACGAGCCCGTCGGACCAGAGCAGTACGACGTCGCCAGAATTGAAACTCGACCGCGACGTCGTCCACTCACCCCCCAGGACGGATACCAGCGGGCCGGTCGTATTGAGTTCACGTCGACCAACGACGTCGCCGCCTGGAAGCAGCCAACCACTCGGATGGCCCGCATTTGCCCAGATGATCTCGTTGGCATCCGGATCAAGAATGACGATGATGGCCGTCGCGAATCGTCCGTCGACTGCATCCGACAGCGATGCCGCAGCACGTGAAAGAGCCTGTGCTGCATCAGATTCCGAGCGGAGCGCCGTGGTGATGACAGATCGAAGCCGCAGGGTAACCAGTCCGGCCAATTCTCCGTGGCCGGAGACGTCGATCAGCACGAGTGCGGTGCGGCCACCATTGAGAATGACCTGTCCCCACCAGTCACCGGCTAGGACCCCTTCAGCAGCTTGGACCTGACCGTGGATGACGACGCCGTGCGCAATCGGATCGGTTTGGGTCGCTAACTCTGCGCGCAGCGCGTTAACTACAGGCCCTTCCTGGGCAAGCCCCTCATCGGCGGCGCGTGCAGCATCCGATTCGGAGACGATTGCTCGACGCATCACCTCAGCATCAACCCCGGCTGCTCGAAGCTCCGGCGGCCCACTTGGCGTGATGACGTGATTGCGATTCCCGCTTTGGGCGACGTCTTGAAGCTGTGCGCGAAGTGCGTCCAGAGGCGTGAGGACCCAGCGTCGGAGTAACAGGTATGCGCTAAGGAGCATGCCAAAAAGCGTCAGTCCTGAAACAACGAGAGCAGTCGTGAGTCTGCGGGCAAGATCACTGATGTGATTGAACTCCGCAGTCTGCCAATCATCGACTTGGTGTTGAATACGTGCTGTTTGTTCCGCTACCGGGATGTATCCGGCGGTGGTCATGGCGGTGAAGCTTGCGATCTCCGCATCGGTAAAAGGCACAACCTGACGTTGGGCTACGGCGGGTTCCACCGTCGTGCTTAGCCACAGGTTGGCAGCGGATTCCAACTCAACGATCGTGTCAGCAATTCCTGTATCGGGGGTGACGAGCAGGCTGAGGGTGTCGGTATCGCTGATGACTTTTTCACGTGCCTGTTGGTAAGCCTCGAATGCGGTCGGCGTACCCGTGACGATGAATGAGCGTGACTCTCGGTCTACCCGGTCGTAACGCACAACTAAGTCGGCAGACAGGGTTGCTGCTGGTGAGATCTGATTGGTGACCAAGCGAGCGGCATCGCGTAGATCTATGTAAGCGTTCGCCACGATGACGGCCATGACCAAGACAGCGACTGATCCGAGCGCTGCAAGAAGTGCGACGCGGCGACGTAACGTCGTCTTTCCCTGATCCACTGGTCCAACGTACTGACAACTTGACGCGTGAAACGACTTTCGCCCTCACGATCGGTGCACAAATCGGTGGACTACCGGGCTGGACGTCCCATCCACCACACCGTTGTGCCGTCGGGTAACGCGAATTCCACCCTTTCTGTGAAGCCGCGGTTCTCGTAGAAGGTGATGTTCTCGACCTCTTCGGTCTCGAGCCAGCAAGCGAGGTGGGCCTCGTCGGCGAGGGCAAACATCGGCGCGAGAACGGCCGAAGCCAATCCTTGATTGTGATATCGCGGATGCGTCCCAAGAACGCCCAGGTACCAGTACGGCCGCGGCGGTGCATGCTTCTCAAGTTCGTCTTCATAGACCTCGAGTCGCTGCCAGGTTTGTTCGCCCACCTGCCGTCGATATTCAGCCCAAACGGCTGCCTGCTCGCTGTGGTCGTCAGTGGGCTTGACGTTTGCTGTCTGCGTTGTGACTTCACGCAGTTCCCAGAGTGCGGCCGCACTGCAGTCGTCAGTCACCCAAACAGTTCCGTCGTTCACGCGCGAATCGAACAGCGCGCGGGCGAAATGAGGATCCACCCGTTCACGGTCGCCGCCGGTGATGAAATCCCACGCAGGGTCGGTGACGAATGCTGCCACGAGAGTGTGAACTACGGCGTCGGCGTCAGCGGGCGTTGCTCTCCGAATGATGGACATAACGCCACGCTATCGCGCTGGACACCAGTTATCTGAACCCCTCTGCGTGCGAGGAGAGCACCAACCTCATAGGGTCACGTCATGACCGATGGGACGCCACTTTTACGCGAGACTCTGAGTCGCCTGCCTGCGTATGCAGCCGGGAAGCCGCCCGCGGGAGCAACGGATCTGATCCCGTACAAGTTGTCGAGTAACGAGAATCCTTTTGGACCACTGCCCGGAGTGATGGAAGCCATCACCGCGGCTGCTTCGAACATAAATCGTTATCCGGATCCAATGTCTAACGCGTTGGCCGAAGCGTTAGCGCAACGCCATGGGGTGACCCGCGATCATGTTGCTCTCGGCACAGGCTCGGTCGGAATCTTGCAGCAGTTAGTGCAGATTACGGCTGGACCCGGTGATGAGGTTCTATACGCGTGGCGCTCTTTCGAGGCGTACCCGATCATGACGATCATTGCCGGTGCCACGCCAGTTCAGGTTCCGCTCGGTCCGGGCCATCGGCACGACCTTTCGGCTATGGCGGATGCGATCACTGAGAACACCCGTCTGATCATGGTCTGTACGCCCAACAACCCGACAGGGGCCGTTGTGCATCAGTCAGAATTGGACGAGTTCCTTGATCGAGTGCCGTCGAATGTTTTGGTCGTCGTGGACGAGGCGTACGTCGAGTTTGACCGTGATCCGCTCTCAGTTCGTGGTGTAGACACGTATCGCGATCGACCGAATGTTGCTGTGCTACGTACGTTTTCCAAGGCCTATGGCCTAGCTGGTATGCGGGTTGGCTTTTGCATTGCCCATACATTCGTGGCGGATGCGCTGCGGCAAACGCAGGTGCCATTCGGTGTTTCCTCCGTGGCGCAGGCCGCAGCGGTCGCCTCGTTAAAGGCTGAGGATGCGCTGATGGAGCGCGTTGACCATCTGGTAACCGAGCGCCACAGGGTTGAAAACGTATTAGCCGAGCAAGGGTGGCAGCTACCTACCAGCCAGGCGAACTTCATCTGGCTGCCCCTCGGTCAGAGGATCGATGAATTTGTTGCTGCCTGTGAGGCAGTGAACCTGTCCGTGCGCAGCTACGCCAATGATGGAGTCCGCGTCACCATTGGTGAGACGGACGCTAATGACCGACTTCTGACTCTGACTCAATCTTTCGTATCGGACGTTCACCACTGACCACGAGCATGACACCCGAAACGATGATGGCACCACCGATGATCACGCCCGAGGTAAACGGCTCGGCCCGAAAGAGCCAGCCGAGTAAGACCGCGACGACCGGGTTAACGTACGCATACGTGCTAATCAAAGACAGTGGTGCATGACCAACGAGCCACACGAACGCGGTGAAGGCAATCAAAGAGCCAAACGTGACGAGGTAGAGCCAACCTAGCCACGACCGCATCGTCGCTTCGGCAAACTGCGAGAAGTGTTCACCGCGGATGATGCCGAAGATTGATAGGAAGATCCCGCCAGCCCACATCTCGTACGTCGTCAGAACCAAGGGGTTCTTTGGTACATCGATGCGTTGCTGGATGAACGATCCCAGAGCCCATACGAAGCTTCCGGCGACAATCACCAGAGACCAGAATGTGCGCTGTAGAGGAGTTGCGCCACCCACGGAGGCGACGTGACTCCCAGGCAGAACCAAGACGGCAACTCCCACGAGGCCGATGAACACGCCGATCAGCGTGACGCGCTTTGGCCTGTCACCGGTGAAGGCGCGAAGCATCACAATCCAGAGCGGATTGACGGCTACCAAGAGGGC
>JBAXUN010000153.1:0-4172 GCA_037129655.1 Actinomycetes bacterium | reverse complement strand
TACGCAACGATCTTGCCGTCGGGCGAGATCGTTGGCTGACCACCCTTTACGTTCAGCGCGACGGTCGTTGCGGGGTGGCCTTCGTCATGCGTGTAGACGTAAATCGTCGAGTTGGCCGGCTGGTTTTTCACGAGCTTGGTAAAGGCGATCGCTGCGCCTGCCAACGTCGGCAATGCGAGGAGCACAGCGAGTGCCCCCACGATCAGTAGAAAACGTTTTGTCATTTGGGCTGAACCCTTCTTTTAGATGATGGTTGGGTCGTCCAACCACCGAAACGCATGCGTGGGGGAGCAGGCGGGTGCCTGCTCCCCCGAACTGCGTTACGGGCGCCAGTCCGCGCTTGCAGACATGTAGGCCACATTGTTCATAAACACGGTGCTCTTACCCGTCGAGAGGGAAACCGTACGAACAATGCCAATGTCTTTGGTCGCGCAGCAGGCCTGCGAGTAGGAGTACATGAGGATCGACGAACCGTCGGACGAGACCGCGATCGGCGCATTCGAGCCGGTTGTACCGATCGTCGTGATCTTGCCCGAGGCAGCGTTGATGCTGACGGTGTTTGCATCGTTATCCTCACCCATGATGGCCCCAACGATTGTCTTGCCGTCCGGAGTCCAGAACAATGCCGCCGGACCGGATTCAAAGGAGTTCTTAGGCTTTGTCCAGTGCGTCAGCTGTGTCGCTGTCGAGCTGTTGTGCGTTGTCGGGTCGACGGTCCAAATCTGCGCCTTCATCGAATCACCACTGCCCATAAAGGCCTGATAGGCGATCTGCGTCGGCCCCCAGACTGGCATTGAGGCGTTGTTGCTGAGCTTGATCAGCGAGCCGCTGCCATCCGCCCTTTTCGCGCGCAGCTTGGTGGTCTGCCTGAATGAACTGTTGGTACTGGGTGACGACACACTCGATGTCCACGCGACCATCGAACTGTCGGGCGACCATGTGGCGGAGTCCCAGCCGACACTGACGGTGTCGGTGTTCTTGAAGATCGTTGTGGGCGTGCCGTCCGGAGTCACGGTAATGAGTCCAGTTGGTCCCTTCCCTGTCGCCGAAGTCAAGTCGCAGGCCACCGCGGACGAATCCGGTGCCCAGGTGAAGTTCATGCACTGGTTGGTCGTAGCGATGTCAACGTTGGTCGCGATCGTCACGAAATGCAGCAGGTACTCAAAGGCCGTGTCCGAACCCATCGAGGTCTTGATCTTGACCGTGCTGACCTTGGAGTACGCGATGGTCTTGCCGTCAGGCGAGATCTTGGGGTCCGCGCCCTTGACGTTGAGCGCGACCGTCTTTGGTGCCGAGCCTTTCTCATGGGTGTAGACGTAGATCGTCGAATTATTGGGCTGCGACGTGAAGGTATACGGCGCCACGATCTTGGTGAAGGCGACGGAGGCTCCGGCGATTGTTGGGACAACGAGGCAGGCGATCAGAGCTCCGAGCGTGTTGAGCATCGAACGTTTCACGTGAGAAATCTTTCGTGTTGTTGGGCGGAATCAGCCAGGGCACGTTATGTGCCTGACGTGACAGTGGATTGTGTGGGGGGAGCAGGCGGGTGCCTGCTCCCCCCACCATGCGTTATGGCTTCCAGTCCGCGCTGACCGACATGAAGCTCACGTTGTCCTTAAACTTTGTGCCTGCGGTTCCCGTCAGGGAAGCTGTGACTACGTACCCGACTGCCTTTGTTGAGCAGCATGCCTGCGAGTAGTAGTAGATGAGGACTGTGGACCCGTCAGACGAGACCGCCATCGGCGAATTCGAGTACTGGTTATTGACGCTAATGGGCGTGATTTTGCCTGTGGTGGCATTGATCTTGACGCTCGTGGCATCGTCATCCATCCCCGCGATGACCCCAATGATGGTCTTGCCGTTCGGAGTCCAGAGGGAGGGAGATGGTCCAGAGTCCATCCCATTCTTCGGCTGGGTCCAGTGCGTCACCTGCGTGGCCGTCGAGCTGTTGTGGATCTTCGGGTTGACGGTCCAAACCTGCGACGTCAGCGAATCGCCACTGCCAGTAAAGGCCCGATATGCGATCAGGTTCGGTCCCCAGACCGCCGTCGCTGCGTTGTTGCCGAGCTTGATCAGGGAGCCTGTGCCATCAGCATTCTTCGCTCGTAGCTTCGGCGCGGAGAACCCGTTTGTGACTTTGGAGGACGACACATTCGACTCCCACGCGATCATCGAACTGTCGGGCGACCATGTTGCCGAGTTCCACGCGACACTGACGGTGTCTGTGTCCTCGGAGATCGTTGTGACCTTGCCGGTCGGTGTCACGGTGACGAGACCCGTCCCCCCCGTGCCCGTAAGGACGCTCATCCAAGGAGCCAAGTTGCACGCCACAGCGGACGAATTTGGTGCCCATGTGGGGAGCTGGCACTGAAGCTTTGTATTGAAATCAGCGTTGGTCGCAATTGTTAGGAAATGCAAATAGTACGTATCGATCGTCGTGGAGTCGGATTTCTTTACCTTGACATCCTTGAGATAGGCGATGGTCGTGCCGTCGGGCGAGATTTCCGGTTCACTGCCAGTTGCCGAGAGCTTGCGCGAGCCGGAGCCATCGTTGTTGGCCACGTAGATGGCCAGATTGGACGGTTGGCTCGCGAAGGTGTACGGCGCGACGATCTGGGTGAAGGCCACGGAGGCCCCTGCGATCGCTGGTACCGCGAGCAGTACAGCCGCGATTCCGAGCGATCCGATAATGCGCTTAATCATCTAACTCTCACTCTCTCTTTTGGTGCGACCTTGGTGAAGATCGTACCGGGTGGCTACAGTCGTTGCAATGAGCGGACTGTGCGTGGGCTTGCAACGCATGTACTGATCTGTCAATCCACAAAATGCCGAAAACAGGCGGGTTGTGGACGATTTCTCGCTCTATATGCATTTGGTTAAGGCGCACAACGCGTCAGATTCTCGCTAAAAACGCATCTACAGTTATGGCATGGCAATCGCCGTACCCCTTCAACGGTCGTCTCGCTCTGAAGAGGGCGCTCGTACCGCTGCCCTCTATCGAGCACACGGTGCCGAACTCCTGCGATTCGCGTGGCATCGTCTTGGCCGGCTCGAGGATGCTGAGGACGCGGTCCAGGCGACATTTCTGTCGGCGCATCGTGTGCTGGCAGAAGGCGAGCACGTGCGCGAGCCGCGGGCGTGGCTGTTTCGCATTCTGCGCAACGAGTGCCTAACGCGCATCGCGATGACCAAGCGTCGAGGATCACACGAGCCGCTCGAGGAGTGGCATGCCGATCCACGCGCGTCGGTCGTAGAGGCGAGCGAGAGTCGGGACGAGTTTGACGTGGCCGTTGCCTTGCTTGGCACGCTGCCAGCTCAGCAACGCGAGGCACTTGTCCTGCGCGAATGGCTGGGGATGTCCGCAATCGAGACGGCCTCAATCCTCGAATCCACACCTCAAGGCGTTGACGCACTGGTCTATCGGGCGCGCAAGTCGTTGGTGGGGGTGGCCGATGTGCCCGACGCCAGTACCTGTGCCGATACCAGGGATGCACTCGTCGCAGGTACCGCATCGACGAAAATGCGCGCGCACCTCATGGCCTGCCGGTCGTGTCGCACAGCCGCGCGACGCCTGCGAGCCCCAGAGGAGCTGGCGGTGAGTGGGATGCTGCCGCTCGACTCGATCGCCTCGCGCATTGGCGAGTCGATTCCTGGCTTTGCGGCGGGTGCGACGGCGGCCGCT
Source organism: Actinomycetes bacterium (assembly GCA_037129655.1). Lineage (GTDB taxonomy): Bacteria > Actinomycetota > Actinomycetes > S36-B12 > CAIYMF01 > Longivirga. The sequence goes on along the minus strand of JBAXUN010000153.1, from coordinate 490 downwards.
TTGGCTGGGACTGGCGCTGCAGCCACGGTTGCCTCGTCGCTTGCCGCGGGCACAGCCGTCAAGATCGCGGCCGCGGTTGCGATTGGAGCCGTCGTGACGGGCGGTGCGATCAGTGGTGTTCCTGCCGTACGTAACGTGATTCGACCTCCCGCTAACACGGCGTCGGCGCCCGAATCCTCCTCGCCACCAAAGGTGTCAGTCCAGACCGCGGTTGGTTCGGCCACCGTTGCGCCGCCGGCAAAGCAGGAGGTGGGCGCGGCTCACCAGCCCGCGAGCAACGGAGTCGGTGCCGAGGTCGCTAGTAGTGGGTCGGCAGTTGTTGCGGCATCCGCACTAGCGCAAAGCGCCGTCACAGCCGGTCCTGCCACGGGTAGTGTGGATGCGACTCCTGCCAATCCGCCCTCGAGTGATGCGCCGGCAACTCAACCGGTGACGAAGCAGCCTGAGGCGAAGCAATCGGAAACGAAGCCGCCCGAGTCAAAGCAGCCTG
>JBAXUN010000152.1:0-4193 GCA_037129655.1 Actinomycetes bacterium | reverse complement strand
CGCGTGTCGGAACTGGCTGCGGCTAAGGCTGCCCGGCCCGCTTCCAGACGTGCGATCGGCACGCGGAATGGTGAGCACGAGACGTAATCAAGGCCGACGCGGTGGAAGAAGTGCACCGACTCTGGATCACCGCCATGTTCACCACAAACACCGAGCTTGAGATCGGGACGAGTCTTGCGTCCCTCTGTCGCGGCAATCTCAACAAGGCGGCCAACCCCGTCGATATCGAGTGATTCGAAAGGTGAAACCGTGAAAACGCCCTTGTCGAGGTACGTGGCAAAGAACGCCGCCTCAACATCATCGCGGCTAAAGCCCCATGTGGTCTGCGTGAGATCGTTCGTCCCGAACGAGAAGAACTCCGCCGCCTCAGCAATTCGGTGGGCGGTCAGGGCTGCGCGCGGCAGTTCGATCATCGTGCCAACTGGAATGTTCAGCACGCGACCTTCACGCTCGGAAATCTCCTTGATGATTCCGCCCGTCTCGTCAGCCACCAGGTGAAGCTCCATCACCGAACCGACCAGCGGCACCATGATTTCAACCTTCGGATCCCCACCGGCGTTAAGCCGGTCGACAACCGCCTCGGTAATCGCACGCACCTGCAAGGCAAACAGTCCCGGCACAACCAGGCCCAGACGCACACCGCGCAAGCCAAGCATCGGGTTGGATTCGTGAAGCCGCTCGACAGCTGCGAGCAACGCAAGGTCGTTCGCGTTTGGGCTGCCTTGCTCATGTGCGATCGCAACGCGCACCGACAGCTCGGTGAGGTTCGGCAGGAACTCGTGCAACGGCGGATCGAGCAGGCGAATCGTCGTCGGCAGCCCATCCATCGCTTCGAGCAGTTCGACGAAATCCTGCCGCTGCAATGGCAGCAGCGCGGCGAGCGCATCGTCACGCTCCTGATTGGTGTCCGCGAGAATCACGCGCTCGATCAGCACCCGACGATCGCCAAGGAACATGTGCTCGGTGCGGGTCAGGCCAATACCTTCTGCACCAAGGTGACGGGCGCGCACGGCATCTTCAGCGTTGTCAGCATTTGCCCGCACTCGAAGTCGTCGAGTGCTGTCGGCGTGACGCAGCAGTCGATCAACTGAACGGATCAGCGCGGACGATTCTTCGTCCGCCATCGCGATCGCTTCGTCGACTCCGTGCTCGAGGTACGTGACGACAGGCGACGGAACGACGGGCACCTCGCCGAGGAAGATCTCGCCGGTTGATCCGTCGATGCTAATCACATCGCCCTGATTGATCACCGTCTGATCGACGCGAGCCTGCTGCGCATGAACGTCCACGTCGAGCTCTTCCGCGCCACAGACACACGTCTTGCCCATACCGCGAGCAACAACAGCAGCGTGGCTCGTCTTACCGCCACGCGCAGTGAGGATTCCGGCCGCGGCAATCATTCCAGCGAGATCGTCTGGGTTGGTCTCACGACGAACCAAGATGACGGACTTACCCTGCTCTGCCCACTCGATGGCTGTGGCTGAATCAAAAACAACATGCCCAACTGCGGCACCTGGTGAGGCGGCCATTCCCCTAGTCAGCAAGGTAAGTGAGTCTGACACGCCGAACTGCGGGAACATCAACTGCGCGAGCTGCGCCCCTGTAACGCGATCGAGAGCCTCGTCCTCGGTGATTAAGTTTTCGTCGACGAGCTGGGTCGCGATTCGGAAGGCGGCCGCCGCGGTGCGCTTACCCACACGGGTCTGCAACATCCAGAGTTTGCCGCGCTCAATCGTGAATTCGATATCGCATAGATCGCGGTAATGCGTTTCAAGCCGACGCATCACCGTCATGAGCTCGCGATGAGCCGCTGGCTGCATCTCGGCTAGATCGTCCAAGCTCAACGTGTTACGGATACCAGCAACAACATCCTCACCCTGTGCCTTAGCGAGGTAATCACCGTACGCACCTGATGCGCCCGTCGACGGATCACGTGTAAACGCAACACCCGTACCGGAATCCGGACCAAGGTTGCCGAACACCATCGTGCAGACATTGACCGCCGTACCAAGGTCGTGCGGGATCCGCTCGCGGCGACGGTAGAGGCGCGCGCGATCGGTGTTCCATGAGTGAAACACTGCGCGGATCGCAAGGTCGAGCTGCTCACGTGGATGCTGCGGGAAGTCGATTCCGCACTGTTCGTGAACAATCTCTTTGAAGGTGTGAACAAGCAGTTGCAGATCGTGAACGTCGAGATCTACGTCCGAATCGACACCCTTCATTGCCTTGGCTTTGTCGAGAGCGTCGCTGAAGTGTTCACCATCAATGTCGAGCACCGTCTTGCCAAACATCTGAATCAGACGACGGTAGGAATCCCAAGAGAAGCGCTCGTCACCACTTGCCTCGGCAAGGCCCACAACACTCGAATCGTTGAGTCCGATGTTGAGAACTGTCTCCATCATGCCGGGCATTGAAAACTTCGCGCCAGAACGAACGCTGACGAGCAGCGGATCGTGACGGTCGCCCAAGCGCCGTCCGATCTGGTCTTCAAGTTGGCGCAACGCCTGCGTCACTTGAACGCGCAACTCGGGCGGCTCTTTACCGACAACGAGATACGTGCGGCACGCTTCGGTGGTGATTGTGAATCCGGGAGGCACCGGCAGCCCAAGATTCGTCATCTCAGCAAGGTTTGCTCCCTTACCGCCGAGCAGATCCTTTGCATCCTTCGAACCTTGACTGAAGTCGTAGACAAAGGTGGGTATCGGAGCCATTGGGTCACGCCTTTCGTATGAGATCACCACGTGCTGCGCATCGCGTTCACGCAAGAACGGGATGGGCCACCATAGCGCGAACGTGACCTGCAGCACACGACGGACGGCATGATCCGTTATCCGTTCATCAATGTTTCAGCGCAGTGGACCACCCATGATCGTTCCACCATGCGGGATGGCTCGACGAACGGCTGAAATTCGCAGGGATTCAAGCACATGCAAGCGGTTGCGGGATTCACTGCGCAACGGCAGTTAACCGCCGGAGACGGAGAGTTCGGCTGCAGATATGTCGTCTAGGAAACCCGTCAGGTCATCGGGGTCGTCAAGCCAACGATCAGGAAGTGCGACGCGCTTACCCGGCTGGGTGCGCCCCCGCGGTCCTTCACTAACTTCGCCAGGCCAGGGTTGATCGAGATTGAGTTGTGAAAGCAGATCGTCGATTTCCTCGAGGCTTGATGCGAGCGCCAATGCTCGTCGCAGGTCGCCGCGCACCGAGAAGCCCTTGAGGTACCAAGCAATGTGTTTACGGAAATCGCGCGGGCCCGATACCTCGCCGAAAACCTCGGTGAGTAATTCCGCGTGATGACGCATCACTTGACTGACATGGCGCAGATCAGGATTGGCCGGGATTTCGTGACCACTCATCGAGGCTGCGAGTTGTCCGAAGAGCCACGGACGTCCTAGACAACCGCGCCCGACGACGATGCCCGCGGCACCCGTGTGCTCCATCATGCGTCTGGCATCTTGATGCGTCCACACGTCACCGTTGCCGAGTACCGGAACCCCGAATGGCTCGAGCTCTTCAACGAGTCTGGCGATTGCATCCCAGTCGGCTTGGCCTGAATACAGCTGACTGGCCGTACGTCCATGTAGGGCAACCCACGCCGCGCCCTCTTCGGCGGCCGTGCGTCCAGCTTCCAGATACGTCAGGTGATCGTCGTCGATCCCCTTGCGCATCTTCACTGTGACGGGCGGTGCCGGCGTGCCATGTGCTTTGGCAGTTTCGTTCGCCGTGGTGACGGCATCGCGCACGATCGCGCGGAAAAGTCCACGCTTCCATGGGAGTGCTGAACCGCCACCCTTGCGCGTTACTTTGGCGACGGGGCAACCGAAGTTGAGATCAATATGGTCGGCGCGATTCTCTGCCACGAGGATGCGTACGGCGTTCGCAACTGTCGTCGGATCGACTCCGTAGAGCTGGATGCTGCGCGGCGATTCGTCGGGATCAGTTTCGATCATCCGCATCGTCTCGTCGTTACGTTCGACGAGCGCTCGCGAGGTGATCATCTCGGTCACGTAGATGCCGGTGATCTCGTTATTCGTCGCTGTTCTAGCCTGCTCACGAGCTAGGCGGCGGAACGCGCGATTGGTGATACCAGCCATCGGCGCGAGAACGACGGGCACTCCGCCGCGCGCGAGAAGTTCATAGCCAGGCTGCACGCCGCCTAGTCTCCCACGGTTGTCGGATCTGGCGGATCTGGC
>JBAXUN010000151.1:0-4194 GCA_037129655.1 Actinomycetes bacterium | reverse complement strand
AGTTTTTTGCGACACCGTCGGTGGATCCGCCGCGGCTTCGACGCATGATGAGAACGGCTATGACGATGGCGGCCACCGTCAGCAGGAGCATCATGGTGGCCAGTGCGTTAACGGCGGGTGTGATACCGAAGCGAACCGCGGAGTACAGCACGATCGGCCAGGTGTTTGTTGTTCCGTTGGTGAACGCTGGCAGCACGTAATCGTCGAAAGAGAATGTGAATGACAACAGGAATGCTGAGAAAACGGCCGGCATGAGTCGTGGCAACGTGACCTGACGGAAGGTTGCTAGTGGTCCGGCGCCTAAGTCGAAGGCAGCTTCCTCGAGGGTGTCGCCCATACCGACAAACCGCGCTCGAATGATCAACATGGTCAGTGACGAGTTGAAGACGATCTGCCCGATGACAATCGTCCAAAAACCGAGTTGAGGGAAGAACGGCACGGCGTTGTGCGCCTGCACGAAAAAGATCAACGAAGCAACCGCGATGACGATCTCGGGCACCACTAGCGTCAGGTACACGAGGATGTCGAATGGAACGCGTGCACGTGGCTTCATCCGAGCCAGGGCGAGTGCAGCCATCAACCCCAGTACCACGGAGATGGCGGCCGCGATGAAGGCGATTTGGGCACTGGTGATGATCGCTGGAATGTACGTGGGGTCGTGAAGTGCCGCTGGGAACCAGCAGGTGGTGAATCCATTCCAGACCGACACGTTCCCAATTTGGGTTGCTGGCAGTGAGCACGGATCAACACCAGGGTTGTTCGCTAGCGCAACGGCTGATGGTTTGTTGAAGGCAAAGAGCACCATCACTGCGATTGGTAGATAGAGGAGGATGAAGACCACCACAGCCCAAACGCTGAAGCCGGTCTTACTTCGGTTCGAGTTACGAGCCAAAGCGCTCCTCCTTGGTAGCTACCAGGATGTAGAGGACGACGAAGATGGAAAGTGCAAGCATCAGTGAGATTGCCAAGGCGCTACCAAATGGCGGGTTCTGCGCGGAGTTGAACGCGTCGCCGATGACGTTTCCGATGAAGACGTACTTGCCCCCACCGAGAATGGCCGGTACGACGTACTCACCGGTCATCGGGATGAAGACCAGTAGGGCGCCGGTTACGAAGCCGGGAAGAGTTAGCGGCATCGTGATCTGTCGGAACGCGCTGAAAGGCTTGGCGGAGAGGTCATTTGCGGCCTCGATTAACGTCCAGTCCATACGTTCCAGGGACGAAAACACCGGAAGGATGAACAGCGGAAGGTAGTTGTAGACCAGACCAATGCCGACTGCCCACGCTGAATACATGAGGTCGAGATGAAGGGTCTGACCGACGAAGCCGTTTGAGTCCAAGATGATCTTTAGTGCGTAGGTGCGGATCAAGAAGGACGTCCAGAACGGCACGATTATCAGCAGCAGCGCGATAAGTTTCTTGTCGCCGAGATAGCGTGCCATCCAGTAAGCGACGGGGTATCCGATGATGATCGTGAGGAGTGTTCCGCCCGCAGCCATCGCGAGCGTTCGTACGAAGATGCCCAGATATGTGGGATCGAGAACCGCCTTGTATTGCTCGAGGCTGAATCCGTAGGTGATCTCATTGAAGCCCGTTTGTGTCGCGAACGAGAACACAACCAGAATCGACATCGCACCGAGGAAGAAGATGATCTGGTAGACCAGTGACGGAAGTGAAAGCCACGCTGGGTAGCGCGGCTTAAAAGAGCGACGCCGACCAGCCCCAGAGGCGGTGGCCTCAGGGGCTGGTGCAGCAGTGTCGAGGGTCATGAAGCGACTTTGAAGTCCGTGTAGATCTTGGTGCGCTTCTGAACAACTGCTGGGCTCACATTGAGGATGTAGTGGTAGTTGTCCGTCAGCGAGGTTGGCACGTTGAACAGTGGGTCGTTCTTCAGTTCGGCTGGGATCTGATCAAGCGCTGACTGAATCGGGACGGGGTAGTTGTGGTACTCCATTTCCTTGACCGCGACAGCTGGCGTACAGAGCCAGTTGATCCAGTGGTGTGCGGCCACCGGATGGGGGGCCGTTGTCGGAATACACCAGGCATCGGCCCAGATTTCGCTACTGCCCGTCGGCAGAATTGCAGCGAAGTCACCCGTGGCTTTGTGCGCTTGGATAACACGGCGCATATCTCCACTCCAGCCCTGTCCCAAGATGATCTTGCCCGCGCTCGCGTCAGCGATGTAGTCCGACGAGATGGTCGTGACACCGGATCGGATCGACATCAGGAAGTCGTTGGCCTGCTTGAGTTCGTCGTCCTTGTCCGTGTTGGGATCCAAGCCGAGCGCCATGAGCGCGAGCGGCACAACCTCTTCGGCCCCGTCGAGAATGTTGGTGCGTCCCTTACCGACGTACTTAGGCAGAGCCAAGTAGAAGTCTTTAAGGGTTTCGATCTTCTCGGTGACGATCTTGTTGTTGTAGTAGAAGCCAGTTACCCCGAAGTCCTTGATGACGTGGTATTCGCCGGTGGGGTCGAAGTTCGCCTTGAGGAACGAGGGTTCGATGTTTGAAAGATTCGGGATAAGCGCGGTGTCCAACTTCATCAACTTTTGTTCTTGAATGAGTTGGGCGACAGCGTTTTGACTCGGAACGATGATGTCGTAGGCGGCGCCGCCGGCATTCAACTTGGCGATGAGCTCATCGTTACTCGCGTAGTACGTCTCATGGATCTGTGTTCCGGCGGCCGCCACATCAGACTGCTTCTTAAAGTCCGCGTACGTGGACGGGTCATCGTATTCAGACCAGTTGAAGATCTCGAGCATGTTCTCGATTGGCTTGCCGGCCAGTGCGCCCGCAGCCGAGCTGCCAGACGGGGCGGTACTTGCGCCGCCACCAGTCGTGCCCGTGCTTGCCGTGCCACAGGCTGCTGCGCTGAGTCCAAGAACGGCCAGGCCACCCAAGCTCAGGGCCTGACGGCGCGAAATTGGAGCGCCAACGGCCTCTTGTACGTCCCGGGCCAGCGAGTCCAGCTTTGGCTTTACTTCGCGTGGCGCAAGGATCCGAAGTTCATTCGTTTCATTGTTGGTCATGTCGTCTCCTTGGTGGTTGAGGTATCGGAGCTGTTGGTCTTGTCGGCATCGACAATTCCTAGTAGCAAGGGTGCGTGCGCATCCCAGCCGACGGTGACGCGGTCGCCTGCCTTGATGTTGTCGGTGGCGGGATCGACGCTGGCGCGTTGCTCGATTGCGATCACCGTTGCTCCAGAGGGCAAAGTGACCACGAACTGGATCTGGTCGCCGAGGTACATCTTGCTTAGAACGGTTGAGAGCACCCGATTAGTGCCCGTCTCGTCACTATTGGGTGTCACGACGAGGCGCTCGGGTCGAAGCCCGACGCGGACGTTCTCGTTCAGCGGCGCTGCTCCGTAACCCTGGACGGGCACTCCAACTCCCGCGTCAACGACCCACTGCCCGTCGTTGGCTGAGGTAACAGTGCCGTTGAGGAAGTTCATTTCGCCAATAAATCCTGCCACGAATGCTGTTTTCGGGTTGTCGTAGATGGCGCGTGGTTCGTCGAGTTGTTCGATAACGCCGTTCGACATAACCGCAATGCGGTCGGACATCGAGAGGGCTTCTTCTTGGTCGTGGGTCACATAAACGAACGTGATGCCCACGTGTTCTTGGATCCGCTTGAGCTCGAACTGCATTTCCTTGCGCAGTTTGAGGTCGAGCGCACCGAGCGGTTCGTCGAGCAGCAAAACTCGCGGGTTCATCACCAGGGCGCGCGCTAACGCCACACGCTGCTGCTGACCACCGGAAAGCATCGTCGGACGATCATCAGCGCGGTGAGAAAGTTGGACTAACTCAAGAGCCTCACTGGCTTTCGCGCGGCGCTCGGACTTGCCCATACCGCGCTGCTTCAAACCGAATGCGACATTGTCGATGATCGACTTGTGCGGGAAGAGCGCGTAACTCTGGAAAACAGTGTTGACGTCACGCTTGTACGGGGGGACACCCACGGCGTCCTGGCCACCGATCAGCAGTTCACCCTCGTCGGGCTGCTCGAAGCCCGCGATCATGCGCAGCGAGGTGGTCTTTCCGCATCCGGAAGGGCCCAGTAGCGACAGGAACTCACCCTTGTGAACCTGCAGGCTCACATTGTTTACCGCGGCAACATCACCAAATCGCTTGGTAATCCCATGAAATTCGACGTCAAAATCGTTCGCGTCCGTCATTCAGTGAGACCCCATCGGCGT
>JBAXUN010000150.1:0-4277 GCA_037129655.1 Actinomycetes bacterium | reverse complement strand
TAACAGGGTGCTGAGAAACCTTTGATTGGTGCTCGCGTTGGTGGGTGGCGCGTGGAAAACTTTGGGGATGCGTGGTCAGGCTGATTCTCAGGTATCGATGGTGATGGTGTCGTCAACGGCTGATGAGTTCATTCCGCCGGGGCATCCGATCCGGCGGATCCGCAAGATCGTCGATGAGGTCCTCGCCGCGTTGGATGGCGAATTCGCGGTGATGTACTCGGCGGGTGGTCGCCCGTCGGTGCCGCCCGAGGCGTTGTTGAAGGCGTGTGTGCTGATGGGCTTGTATTCGATCCGTTCCGAGCGTCAGTTCTGCGAGCGTCTCAACTACGACTTGTTGTTCAAGTGGTTCATGGACATGTCAATCACACAGCCGGCGTTTGATCCGACGACGTTCACCAAGAACAAGGCCCGTTTGCTCGAACACAACATCGCTGCCCGGTTCTTCGCGGTTGTTGTCGACCAGGCCCGCCTGGGTAACTACGTGTCGTCGGACCACTTCAGTGTTGATGGGACCTTGTTGGAAGCGTGGGCATCGCACAAAAGTTTCCAGCCCAAGGACCCGTCCGACGACGGTGCGTCTGAACCCGATCCGACAGCGCAGACCGAGGGCCGCAACGCGGAAGTGAACTTCCACGGCCACAAACGTACGAACGACACGCATCAGTCGAGCACTGACCCTGAGGCAAGGTTGTTCCGCAAGAGCCGCAACACTGCCGCCACGTTGTGTTTCGCTGGGCACACGTTGATGGAGAACCGCAACGGGCTGCTCGTCGACATGGAACTCACCCAAGCCAACGGGTACTGCGAACGGGCTGCAGCGATGACAATGCTCAAACGGCTTCCCAAGCGTGCACGTCGTCGAACTGTCGCTGCCGACAAGGCGTACGACACCGCCGACTTCGTTGCTGACACCCGCGCTGCAGGATTCACCCCGCACGTCGCGCAGAACACCAAGAACCGGCGTTCCGCGATCGACGGGCGCACCACCCGCCACCCAGGCCACGTCGTCAGCGGACGCAAACGGAAACGGATCGAGGAACCCTTCGGGTGGATCAAAACCGTCGGCGGCGGCCGCAAACTCCGCTACCGAGGTCGAGAACGCAACCAGCACAGGTGGCTCCTCGCCGGCGCCACCTACAACATCATCCGCATCGCCAACCTCGACAACACCAACTGACCAAGATCACCGCTTCAACGCGAACAACAACAACCAACAGCGAACCAGGCGCCACAACCCCCAAGCCCGACCACCACCAAACCGGCGTTTTTCAGCATCCTGCTAATGCGTGGATGCACTAGCACGGGGCGACATTGTCGTATTGTTTGCGCTCTATGCGAGGGTTACGTTTGAGCGCCATAGCGATACCCATACATATTCGTCGCGCTGGAAGTAGCCGCACGTTGATCGCAGCACTCGCAGGGGTTCTGGCCTTGTTCGCGCTGCTCTGGACACTCGGGCTCATAGGCCCTGGTGGCGCAGTCGGCGCTGGAGACAATGGTGATGGAGTGCGGCTGTTTTGCGGCGCCGGGCTTACTCCGTCGGTGCCTGCTCCGGGGAGCGCTTGGCAAGGCGGCGTCGTGATGGACTTCACGCGCACGGCTCCCTGCATGGATCCAGAGCCGTCCGCGGCCTTGTGGGCTTTGCGAATTGCCGGCGTAGGTCACGACCGAGTGAGTCTTCGACTTCTCGGGTGGTTGTACGCGCTCTTGGTTGGTGCGATTACGGGTGTCGCAGCGTGGGCATTGACGGCACGGCGTTTCGGCCGGCTCTGGGTGCTTCTCCCCGCTTTCGCCCCTCTCATCGACGTCGATTTTGCCCGATTTTTTATCTCGACCTACGGAGAGCCAGCTGGACTTCTCGGCGCCTACGCGCTGATGGCCGGCATCGTAGTCGCTAGTGCAACCCGGCCAACCGATATACGAGAGCGACTCGTTGCAGTCGTCCTGACGATTGGCGGGGGCGCCGTCGCTGGATTGGCAAAAGTCGGATATCTGCCGGTTCTCTGCGTATCGGTAGTCTGCTGCGCTGCCGTCGGGGTTCAGCTCAAGGGCGCTGCATGGAAGACTTGGCTGGTCGGACCTGCCGCGGCCTTGCTTGTCAGCCTGGCAGTCGTTGTCCCTGCACACCGTGCGATTGAGTGGCAACGCCGGACCTACCCTGAGATCAATACCCACAACATGCTTTATTCAATGGCCTTGATCGAGATGCCAGGTATCGCGTCGGAACTCGGTCTTCCTTCGGGTGCCCAGACCTTTGCCGGCCAGGCGTACTACCCCAAGGGACCAGACAATGTGATCGGCGCGCCTGAGCTCGCGGCCAACCCAGCCAGCATCCGGAACGCAATACTCTCTCGGCTGGCACGACGACCCCTGACGCTCGCACGGATTCTAGGTATCGGACTTCAGGCGACTGAGGGACGAGGTCTGAGTTACCTTCCGGCTCAAAGGTGGGAATTAGGAACCGAGGGGCCCGAGGTTGGGGTGGCCATTAGCGGAGAGCAGGGCGCAGACTCCAGCGGGCTCCGCGACTGGCTGCGAAGCCAGTCCACACCGTGGCTGCCAACTGCTCTGGTGATACTGGGGATTCTGGCCGGGGCAAGCGGCTTCATTTGGCCACGCCGTCCATGGTCCGTGTTCGCAAAATTGGCGGGTTCGGCTGCGGTGAGTGCCACGGGTGTGGTTCTCGTTGCGGTCCTTGGCGACGGTTACTTCGAGATAGCCAAACATGTATGGCTATCTTCCTACCTGCTCGACGTAGCGGAGATTGCATTGTTGGCGATTATTGCAATTGCCACCGCGCGCTTCGTCCGAGACAAGCGACCAAGGACGTTTCGTCACTCGGCCGAGCCAACTTACGGAGCGTCGCCGCAGACCTGACAGTGTGACCGGCGGCAGTGTCGCTCGGCGGTAGCGAGCAGCGTCGTGAGGTTAACAGGGTGCTGAAAAACCCTTGATTGGTGCTCGCGTTTTGGGTTGGGATGGAAAAGAATGGGGGCATGCGTGGAAGCCCTGATCGTCAGTTGTCAATGTTGTCGTCGTTGAGCACGGAGGATCTGATCCCGGCTGAGCATCCGATCCGGCGGATCAGGGTGGTGGTCGATTTGGTGCTCGCCGAGCTCGACGACGCTTTCGAGAAGATGTACTCGACGGCTGGTCGGCCGTCGGTGCCGCCGGAGATGTTGTTGAAGGCAACGGTGTTGATGGCGATGTACTCGATGCGTTCTGAGCGGGCGTTCTGCGAACGCCTCAACTACGACATGTTGTTCAAATGGTTTCTCGATCTCCCGATCGATGCCCCAAGCTTTGATGCGTCGACGTTCTCGAAGAACCGTCAACGCCTGTTGGATCAGAACATCGCGGACGGTTTCTTCGCTGCGGTGGTCCGTCAGGCCAAGCTGCGCCGCTACATGTCTTCGGACCACTTCTCGGTCGATGGGACCCTGTTGGAGGCGTGGGCGTCACACAAGAGTTTCAAACCGAAAGATGATCCGTCACCGCCGGCGGACGGCCCGGCCGGGCGGAACTCCGACGTCGATTTCAAGGGCACGAAACGATCGAACGACACGCACGCCTCGACCACTGACCTGCAAGCACGGCTGTATCGCAAGTCGAACAACACTGCCGCTCGGCTCTGCTACACCGGGCATCTGTTGATCGAACACCGTCACGGGTTGATCATGGACGCCGACCTGACCACGGCGACGGGCCGGGCTGAGCGTGAGTGCGCGATCGAGATGTTGCGTCGGCTTCCCGGACGTGGTCGGGGCCGAACCGTCGCGGGCGACAAGGGCTATGACACCAAAGACTTCGTTGCCGATTCGCGTGCTGCCGGGTTCACGCCGCACGTCGCCCAGAACACCAGCAATCGAAGATCGGCGATCGACGGGCGCACCACCCGTCACCCCGGATACGTCGTCAGTCAACGGATCCGCAAACGGGTCGAGGAACCCTTCGGGTGGGTCAAGACCGTCGGGGCGGGACGAAAGCTTCGCTACATCGGTCAAGACCGAAACCGGGCCTGGTTCAAAATGACCACCGCTGTCTACAACCTGATCCGCATCACCGCCATCGACACCCGAACCGCCTGAACGAAACCCGGGGCTACCGGCGCACGCCGGCAAGCCCGAAACGGCGAGTCGAAAGACCCGCCCGACCAGAACAGAACCATTGCAAATGCAGCAACCCCCACTGACAGCCCTCAGCACCCGATTTTCAGCACCCTGCTAGTGCCTGAGTGCATCGAATTGTCATCATCCGCTACTCGCAAGAAACTAGCC
>JBAXUN010000015.1:0-30222 GCA_037129655.1 Actinomycetes bacterium | reverse complement strand
GGGCAGCAGGTCATGACGACCGCTGGTCTGTTTGCCTCCGTGGTGTCGATCGACGGCGATCAGGTCATTTTGGAGATCGCGCCAGGGGTGCACGTGCGGTACATGGCCGCGGCAGTTGCCAAAGTGGTTGATCAGCCAGCCATCACGGACCCGGCGCCACTTGACGGAAGCCATGACAATCTCACAGACGGCCAGTAGCGGGGTGTATCCGTGCTAGCTGCGCGCCCTACCTCAAGGCTCTGAACGCGCCATTTCTCCGATTCTGTTGCGCAGTGTGACGACACGCTCCCCAAACGGCGTATCCCGGTCACTCTTCGCGCCGACGCGTCGGCCATACTTTAGCGGGGGATGGGAGCCGAGGTCGGAACTCTGACCCCGGTGGGATTCGTTCCATATGCGTATCGGCGGCCGAAGCGGCCGTCAGGGAGTCCTGCTTCGGCGGGCATGACTGGAACCGACAGGTTTTACCTGCACGGACCGACCGGGAGACAGCACGGTGGCAGCACCGACGAAGACAGCAATCAAACCTGGCCGTACTCTGACAATTCTTGGCCTGATTCTGGCGAGTCTGTTGGCCTGGGCCTTTTGGCCTGGACTATCTCACTCGCCTCGGCTCGGCTTGGATCTACGAGGTGGAACTCAGGTGATTTTGTCCCCTGTTTCAACCAACGGAGTGCCGATCACCGATGACCAACTCAATCAGTCCGTAGAAATCATCCGCCAGCGTGTGGATGGCTTCGGAGTTGCCGAATCTGAGGTGACGACGCAGGGCAGCGGTGACAATGCCACCATCATCGTGTCGATCCCAGGAACGACGAACAAGGCTATTTTGGACTCGTTGTCCACGACGGCGAAGCTGGACTTCCGCCCGGTTCTGGCTGAGGACTACGGCAGCCCTCAGCCGCTGCCCACCGCGACACCATCAGTTTCCGGCTCGGCCTCACCTTCGACGAAGCCATCCCCAGTTGCTAGCTCAAATGTGTCGATCGCGCCGAATGCCACTGCGACAGCAACCGCATCGCCGCAGGTATCGAGTAACGGTGCTGCTGTCACTGGCGGCCTACGTCCGGCAGCCGATTCCGCGTCACCGACCCCGTCTCCGAGCGCGAGTGCTGTGACGACCACAGCCCCTACCGCAGCCGGTGTCACGTCGAATGACGGCCTTCCGCCAATTCAGTCAGCGAAGAACGATGCCGCCCTGCAGGCGGCGTTCACGAATCTGGATTGTTCAAAGACTGGTGCGACAAAGGGTGGCGCGGCAGATCCGGCCAAATTCCTTGTCACCTGTTCCACTGACGGCCAGTTGAAGTATCTGCTCGAGCCTGCTGCGGTTCAGGGCACGGAAATTTCCAATGCCCAGGCCGGCATCGCCCAAGGTGGTGTGGGTTGGGAGGTCAACCTCACGTTTACCTCGGCGGGTGCTCAGCAGTTCGCTGCTACGACCACCAAACTCTCAAAGCAGCAGCCTCCGCAAAACCAGTTCGCGATCACCCTCGACGGTCTCGTCCAGTCTGCACCTCGCGTCAACGAGCCCATCCTCGGTGGCAGCGCCGTGATTACGGGTAACTTCACCCCCGACGAAGCAAAGGCACTTGCCAACGTCCTGAAGTACGGATCCCTGCCGGTAACCCTGGTGCCATCGTCAGTCGAACAGATCTCTCCCACACTGGGTGAAGATCAGTTGAGAGCCGGCATCCTGGCCGGACTTCTCGGCTTGCTGCTCGTGTTCGTTTACCTGGTGATCTACTACCGTGCACTTGGTCTTGTCGCCGTGGCGTCGCTGCTTGTTGCGGCTGCAATCACGTACGCACTCTTCGTCATCCTCGGACGCCAGCTCGGCTTCACGTTGTCTCTGGCCGGTGTTGCGGGTGCGATCGTGGCTATTGGTATCACCGCAGACTCGTTCATCGTGTACTTCGAACGTATCCGTGACGAGATCCGAGAAGGTCGAAGCCTGAGGGCTGCTGGAGATGCGGGCTGGATTCGTGCACGTAAGACGATCCTGGCTGCAGACTTCGTATCGCTTCTGGCCGCCGTTGTTCTCTACTTCATGTCCGTTGGATCGGTTCGAGGATTCGCGTTTACGTTGGGTTTGACCACCCTCGTCGACATTCTCGTGGCCTTCATGTTCACCCGCCCGCTCGTCTCACTGCTGATGCGTACCGATTGGTTCACCTCAGGTAAGCCGTGGACGGGCTTGTCTCCGGATCGTCTTGGAGTCAAAACTGAAGTTGTCCCTGTCGGACGTCAGTCCGTTGTTGCGGCCAGTGCCGCGAAGGAGTCCTGATGTCACTCGGAAGTCTTGCGCATCGCCTGTACAGCGGCGAGGTGTCCTACGATTTCGTCGGCAAGCGTCGCCGCTGGTACGCCATCTCGGCAGCGTTCCTACTCCTGGCACTGATTGGCCTGTTCGGCCGAGGCTTGAATCTCGGTATCGAGTTCAAGGGCGGGTCGGAGTTCACCATCCCATCGAGCACCGCCACTGTTGAGCAGGCCCGTGACTCGGCTAAGGCTGCGGGTATCGCTGATCCCATCGTCACTGAGGTCGGTCAGAACAAGATTCGTATCCAATCACCAGCGCTAACGCCTGCTGAGTCGGAAAAGGTCACCGCACAGCTGTCGAAGGACCTTGGGGTTGCGCAGGGCGATATCGGTGTAACGCTCATCGGCCCCACGTGGGGATCTGAAATCACCAAACGTGCCTTACAAGGTTTGGCAGTCTTTCTTGTCCTCGTCGTAATTTTCCTGTCGCTCTATTTTGAGTGGCGATTAGCTGTGGCGGCTCTCGTTGCCTTGGTTCACGACCTGTTGATCACGATTGGTATATACGCGCTCACGGGATTTGAAGTGACCCCGGCGACCGTCATCGGTGTTTTGACGATTCTGGGCTTCTCGCTGTACGACACGGTCGTCGTGTTCGACAAGGTGCGCGAGAACACACAGGGCATCACCTCTGGCAACCGCATGACATACAGCGACGCTGCCAACCTGGCCTTGAATCAGACCCTCGTCCGTTCGATCAACACATCGGTTGTCGCGCTGCTTCCTGTCGCCGCCATCCTGATTATCGGTGTCGGGTTGCTCGGCGCTGGAACCCTCAAGGACCTGGCACTGGCTCTGTTCATTGGTACGGCCGCGGGTACTTACTCGTCCATCTTTATTGCGACGCCGGTCGCCTGCCAGTTGCAGGAACAGCGCCCCGAGATGAAGGCGCTTTCGGCTCGAGTGGAAGCGCGACGTAATGCTAGCGAGAAGGCCAAGGCGGCAGTTAAGAGTGTTGCTGATGATGTGAGCGGTGCCGGAGACCTGGCCATAGTTGGAGCAGAGTCCACCCTTGCGGCATTGGCTGCGCCTGCTGTTGAATCCACTGGACCTCGTCAGCAGCCCAAGAAGAACACCACTCGTAGCGAGCGCAAAAAGAAATAGCGAGAGTGTCTTTCGAAGAACTCCTAGACCGGCGAATTCGCACTATTGCGGATTGGCCGGTACCCGGGGTTCAATTCCGAGACATCATGCCCCTTCTAGTGGATCCCGATGGGCTCAGTAGTTGTGTAACCGCTATGCGGGTCCGCATTAGTGAAGCGGGTTTCGATCAGATTGACGCGGTTGCCGGTATCGAGGCGCGTGGCTTCATTTTGGGATCCGTGCTGGCACACGATTTGGGCGTTGGCTTCGTCGCAGTCCGCAAGTCCGGAAAGCTCCCAGGCGATGTAGTGGCCGAAACGTACGATCTCGAATACGGTTCTGCGACACTCGAAGTTCAGAGTGATCTTCTGACGTCGGGCTCCCGGGTGCTGCTAGTCGATGACGTACTTGCGACGGGGGGCACGGCAGCTGCGGCCGCGCGTTTACTTGAAACTGTGGGAGCGCAGGTGGTTGGGTTACTGTCCCTGCTCGAACTTCCTGCACTTGGTGGCCGGGCCCGCTGTGCCGGGCTACCGGTCGAATCGTTGCACCTGATTGAGTTCTAACGAGGCCGCCGGTGCCTTGTTTGACCCACTTAGCACGTAGACTCGCCTCACAGCATTTTGACATAGAGGGAGCATCGTGGCCGAAGACATTGTTGCTGCGCCGGGCATTTCAGTGCCCGTGCCAAACAGTGTGCTCGATGCCTACTCACCTGCTGTTGAAGCGACAAGCCGACGCTCACTTCTTCCGCGTATTTCACCCCGTCGCGGTGCCAGCAAGTCAATGGCTTATCCAGAGCTTGAAGTACTGTTCAAGTTGGTTAAGCAGTTCCATCCCAAAGTCGACCTCAAACTTCTAGAACGAGCCTACGACCGCGCTAAGTACCTGCATCGGGACCAGAAACGGCGTTCGGGTGAGCCCTACATCACCCATCCCTTGGCTGTTGCCACGATTTTGGCCGAGCTGGGCATGACCCCACCCACGTTGATCGCTGCGCTCTTACACGACACTGTCGAAGACACCGAGTACTCCCTCGACGCACTTCGAGAGGATTTCGGTGACGAAGTCGCCGCGCTCGTGGACGGTGTGACCAAGTTAGATAAGGTGAAGTACGGCGAAGCAACGGCATCAGAGACCGTTCGTAAAATGGTCATTGCGATGGCTCGTGACATCCGGGTGCTGGTCATCAAGCTTGCAGACCGCCTGCACAACATGCGCACTCTGCACTGGATGCCGCCGGAGAAGCAGGAAAAGAAGGCGCGCGAAACACTCGAAATCTACGCGCCACTTGCCCATCGCCTCGGCATGAACACGTTGAAATGGGAGTTGGAGGATCTGTCGTTTGCGGCGCTGTATCCAAAGATGTACGACGAGATTGTTAGCCTCGTCGACCAGCGGGCACCTGAGCGGGATTTGATACTGGATCAGATCCTTGCAGCGGTCGAATTGGATCTGGCCAACGCCAAGGTAAAGGCGGTAGTAACTGGACGACCGAAGCACTACTACTCG
Organism: Actinomycetes bacterium; assembly: GCA_037129655.1. Taxonomy (GTDB): domain Bacteria; phylum Actinomycetota; class Actinomycetes; order S36-B12; family CAIYMF01; genus Longivirga. Next base: position 25,305 of record JBAXUN010000015.1, on the reverse strand, counting down.
GTTTATCAGAAGATGATTGTGCGAGGTCGAGATTTCGCAGACATCTATGATTTAGTCGGAATCCGCATTCTGGTCGAGAACGTCCGCGACTGCTACGCGGTGCTCGGCGTCATTCATTCGCATTGGAATCCCGTTCCAGGCCGGTTCAAAGACTTCATTGCAATGCCGAAGTTCAACATGTATCAATCACTGCACACCACGGTGATCGGGCCCGGTGGTAAACCCGTCGAACTTCAGATTCGCACGACGGACATGCACCGCGCTGCGGAGTACGGAGTGGCCGCGCACTGGCGCTACAAGCAGGGCAGTGTTGGTGGCAAGTCTGGTCCGGATGATATGGGCTGGCTACGCCAACTTCTTGAATGGCAGCGCGAAACTGAAGATCCCGACGACTTCCTTGACGCGCTGCGTTACGACCTTGGGTCAAACGAGGTGTTTGTCTTCACTCCTAAAGGTGACGTGGTCGCTCTCCCCGAGGGTGCAACATCGATCGACTTTGCGTATGCCGTTCACACAGAGGTTGGGCATCGTTGCGTAGGTGCGCGCGTCAACAGCAAACTCGTGCCACTCGAGTCAGCGCTTTCATCAGGCGACGTCGTAGAAGTATTTACGTCTAAGTCTGAGAACGCTGGACCGTCACGTGACTGGTTGCAGTTTGCCCAGAGTCCCCGTGCACGCTCAAAAATCAAGGCATGGTTCTCCAAGGAGCGGCGTGAGGAAGCGATCGATGCTGGTAAGGATTCGCTGACGAAGGCGATGCGCAAGGCCAGCCTGCCGATGAATAGGCTGATGTCCCCAGCAACCATGCAGGTGTTGCTCGCCGAGCTGCACATGGCCGATGCCAGCGCATTGTTTGCCGCCGTTGGTGAAGGTCGTGTTTCCGCGGCAAGTGTCGTTCAAAGATTGCTGGTGGCCCATGGTGGGGCTGATGGGGCATCCGAGGATATTGCCGAAGCCTTCACTCCACATCAATCCTCATCGGCAAAGGTTCGGCCCCAAGGCGATCCGGGCATTGTTGTCGACGGCGACAATGACGTGTGGGTTAAGTTGGCTAGGTGCTGTACACCTGTCCCTGGTGACAAGGTCCTCGGCTACGTCACCCGAGGGAGCGGTGTATCGGTTCATCGCGTCGATTGCATCAACTGCGCTCAACTTCTAACCGAGCCGGACCGAATCGTTCCAGTTACCTGGGCTCCTACATCGAGCAGTGTTTTCTTAGTCAACATTCAGGTCGAGGCGTTGGACCGATCCCGACTTCTCTCCGATGTAACCCGCGCTTTGTCAGACCAACATGTCAACATCCTGTCGGCGGCGGTGAGCACGACTCGTGACCGGATTGCTTTGTCGCGATTCACCTTTGAGATGGCAGATGCCACTCATCTTGAGCAGGTGCTCAAGACGGTGCGTTCCGTTGACGGGGTCTATGACGTTTATCGGGTGTGATCTGAACATGGTCCGCATCACACCCGATAAACGTTAAGAGTTAGCCAGAGAACTCAGTCGCAGCTCGTTGCGCAGCTTCCAGCAGAGCCTTGGTTGTGACGATCCGCTGTTCAGACTCGGCGACCTTGCGGGCATCGCCGGCAGTCTGTGCCTTGGCGAGGTCCTTTTCCAGCTTGTCGAGTGACGACTGGAATTGGGCAACAGTTGCCTCGGCGCGAGCAAGTGCCTCGGGATTGCTCTTACGCCACTGCTCCTGTTCGCCAGTGCGCAACGACTCTTCAACTTTGCGCAATCGGCCTTCGATTTTGTCTTTGTCGTTTCTCGGAACGTGGCCAACCTTTTCCCAACGCTCCTGGATACTGCGCAGCGTCTTTTTGGCAGTTTTGAGATCGGACGGATCAATCGCTTCCGCTTCCGCGAGCAGCGCTTGCTTGGCAACCAAGTTTTCGTTCAGTCCGGCATCGCGCTGATTTAGCGCTTCACTGCGTGCTGCGAAGAACTGGTCTTGGGCGCCCTTGAAGGCAGTCCAGAGCACATCCTCTTCGGACTTGCTTGCGCGAGGTGCCGCCTTCCACTGATCCATAAGCGAGCGGTAAGTACCGGCCGTCGGACCCCAGTCGGTTGAGCTAGCAAGTTCCTGTGCTTGGGCAACGAGGTCGTTCTTGACGCTCTTTGCTTGATCGCGTTCGGCATCCAACTTGGCAAAGTGCTGGCGACGCGCTTTGTCGAACTGCGATCTCGCATGGCTGAAGCGCTTCCATAGAGCCTGCTCGCTGGCACGATCGGCTCGAGGAGCTACCTTCCAGTCGTCAAGGAGCGCCTTAAATCGGTCGCCCGTTGACTTCCATTGAGTTGATTCCGCGAGTGTCTCGGACTCGTTGACGATTGCCTCGCGCGCAGCAAGGGCGGCGGCGCGTGCTGCAGCGCGTTCCTCGGCGATGACCTTGCGCCGCTCCTCGATCAACTCGTTCAAGCGATCCAGCTTGGCGCGCAGGGCATCTACGTCACCGACCATGGCCGGTGTGGTTAGGGCTTCCTCGGCGCGTGCAATAGCTGCGGCGGGGGACTCGGGTGAGGCTTTACCCTCGCTCAGACGCTGGATGGCCAAGTCGATTTCGGCCGCTAGGTCGTCGTATTTGCGTGCGAAGAAAGCAAGTCCTTCCTCTGGAGTACCGGCCGCCCACTGTCCGACGACCGTTTCACTCTCATCGGAGTGCTTAAGGTAAACAGTGCCATCGTCAGCGATGCGACCAAAGCGGACCGAATCCGACACAGTCTCAACGACGGGAGCGCTGACAACTGGTGCAGTCGGACGAACCGACGACGCCATCATTGCCGGGGTTGGCCTTGAGGTGGCGGATTCAATACCTTCGACTATCACCGCATCAGATTCGACGATTTCGGTCTCAACGGTCGTGGTTTCGATGATCTCGATTGCGCCGGACTCAGTTTCGACGATTTCCGTCTCGATGGTCTCGGTCTCAACGATCGTGGTTTGAAAGACCTCAGTAACACCTGAATCGGTTTCGACGATTTCCGTCTCAACGATTTCCGTCTCGATGGTCTCGACTGATCCGGACTCGGTTTCGACCAGTTCGCTCTCGATCGTCTCGGTTTCCAAAATCGTTGTGTGCACAACCTCAACGTCGCCGGACTCGGTGACAACGACATCCGTCTCGACGATCGATGTCTCGTAGATCTCGGTCTCGAGCACCTCGACTAGCCCGGACTCCGATTCGATGACGTTGGTCTCGATGATCTCGGTGAAGGCGGCATCGGTCTCGATGACCTGGATTGAACCGTCGGGCGACTCGATGATGGTCGTATCGCTGATCTCGGTCTGGACGATGTCCGTTTCGATGACCTCGATCGAACCGTCCGGCGACTCGATGACCATAGTCTCAGCCATCTCAGTTTCGACAACCTCGGTGGCAGTCTCGGCTGTGTTGTTCTCGATGTTCTCTGTACTCATTTAATTCACTCCTCAGCCCGACTGGGTCGTGGCTTTCGTGATGACAAACGGCTGTGCTGGTACTCCGTCAGCACCGCCGCCCTTGACGCCGACCCCGGCCACCTTGGTGATGACATCGAGACCGGATACAACTTTGCCCCAGATCGTGTAACTAGGGGGCAAAGTTGTGTCTTTGTAAACAATGAAGAACTGGCTGCCTGAGGTACCCGCACCGGAATTGGCCATCGCCACGGTGCCGGCTGGATAGTTATTGGTGCCCGAAGCTGGCAGGTTCTCGTCCGGCACTGTGTAACCAGGGCCGTTCTGCGCGTTATTCGTGGGGCTACCGCACTGGACAACGAAGATTCCCTCCGTCGTCAGACGGAAGCAGTCAGACAGGTTGTAGTAGCCCTTATCAGCTAGGAACACCTCTGACCCGGTCGTCTTCGGTGCTTCTTTCTGAAGAAGTTGAATCTTTACGTCACCGCAGTTGGTGGCCAAGTTCAACGTGTAGGTCTTCGCCGGATCGAGGGTCCCGCTCGGCGCTGACGGCCACTGCTCAGTCTTTGTAGTTGGCACTGGACCCTTCGGGCACACCAACGCAGCGGGGCTTGCGTTCGCGCTTGTCGAGGCAGATGCAGAGGGAGTCGCCGATGCCGAGGCCGTTGGTGACGCGGTGGCAATCGGCGTGGCCGGATTGTTGGCATTGTGATTGATCAAGAGCGCGGCCAAGGTTCCGCCCACGACGGCCAAGCTTGCGATTGCGGCGATGATCTGATTGCGTCGACGGCGCGCCTGCTCTTCTTCCAAGCGGCGGGCCTGCTGACGTTCATACTTCTCTCGCGCAATCTCGCGTTCGCGCTTGTTGCTGCTTGACACGCTCAGTTACTCCCTGTCCATGGTGGCTGCATACGCTCCGTAACCGAGTGTAGGGAGGAGTGGGGCGAGAATGCAGACTGGGGCGCCGGTAGGCTCAGCCTTATGGGTGACACGGTGTTCAACACTGTTTCGGACTTCGGACAAATTGTGAGGATTACGTGCTGGTAGCGGGATTCCCTGCAGGGCCATGGGGTACCAACTGTTACGTGATTGCCACCGAGGCCAATGCCGAGTGCCTGATAATCGATCCGGGCAAGGATTCGGGGGCAGGTATCGAGGAGATAGTCACTGAGCATGGCCTCAAATCGGTTGCTGTTCTGCTCACCCACGGTCATATAGATCATGTGTGGAGCGTCATACCCGTGTGTGGAGCACGCGGGATTCCCGCATTCATCCATCCTGATGACCGCCATATGCTCTCCGATCCGATGTCGGCCATCAGTCCCCAGGGTGCGGACATGCTTGCGTCGATGACGGACGGTCGACTTGTGGCCGGAGAACCGGACGACCTGCGACTGTTGAGTGATGGCATCGAACTGACTATCGCCGGTATTGATTTCATCGTCGATCACGCACCCGGGCACACCGGTGGTTCAGTGATGTTCCGCCGTGCCGAAACCGCACAGGACCCAACAATTCTGCTTTCAGGTGACGTTTTGTTCGATGGATCAATAGGCCGGACTGATTTACCTGGTGGAGATCACGGCCAGATGTTGAATAGCCTGAGACGTAAAGTTTTGCCGCTCGCCGATACCACAGTCGTTCTACCGGGTCATGGTGGAACAACGACGATCGGCCGAGAGCGGACGTCGAATCCTTACTTGACCGCTCTCGTCGCCGACGGAAGTTCACCTTCCGGCCCTAGCAGAGGACTGTGATGAGTCGACCAACCCCTATGTCCGGCTTCCCTGAGTGGTTGCCCAATGAGCGCATAGTCGAGCAGCGTGTCGTTGACCGCCTACGTGAGACCTTTGAGTCGTGGGGTTACGCATCGGTGGAAACTCGGGCTGTTGAGTCTCTTGACCAGATGCTCCGCAAGGGCGAGATCGATAAAGAGGTGTACGTCCTGCGACGTCTGCACGCTGAATCCTCTGACGCAGATTCCGGAATCGGCTTGCACTTCGATCTGACGGTGCCCCTGGCGCGCTATGTGTTGGAAAACTCCGGCAAATTGGCGTTTCCGTTCAAGCGTTATCAGATTCAGAAGGTCTGGCGGGGAGAACGACCTCAGGAGGGTCGTTACCGAGAGTTCCTACAGGCCGATATCGATGTGATCGACGTCGACTCACTTTCGTTCCACTATGAGGTCGAAGTTGCGCAGGTGATGAGCGAAGCGTTCGCAGGATTGCCGCTCCCGCCGCTGCGCATGCAGGTGAACAACCGACGACTGATTGAAGGTTTTTACAACGGTCTTGGTGTTAGTGATGTCCCGGCCGTGATGCGAGCGGTCGACAAGATGGACAAACTTCCAGAGACTTCAATTCGTGAGCTACTCGCTAAAGATGCCGCTTTGGACGAACGTCAGATCGATCTCGTTCTCGCGTTCGCAGCGATCAGCAGTGACGATGGTTCATTTGCAGATCGCGTCACCGCGCTCGGCGTGAGTGATCCGCTGCTCGACCAAGGTCTAGACGAACTTGTGCGCGTTGTTGAAGGAACGATTCCGCTGCGCAGTGATCAATTCACAGTCACGGCAGATCTGCGTATCGCGCGGGGCCTGGACTACTACACCGGCACGGTGTATGAGACGCGCATGGTTGGGTTCGAGCAATTGGGCTCGGTGTGCTCTGGCGGGCGCTATGACGCGCTGGCCACTGATGGATCCACCACATATCCAGGCGTGGGAATTTCATTTGGTGTTTCGCGCACACTCGCTCCACTGTTTGCGCGCGGATTGCTTCGCGCAAGTCGCAGCGTGCCGACCTGCGTCCTAGTTGCAGTAACAGATGATGCGGCAAGGTCGGAATCTGACGCGATCGGCCGAGTCCTGCGCTCGCGAGGGATTCCAACGGAAGTGTCTCCGTCGGCTGCGAAGTTTGGCAAGCAAATCAAGTACGCAGATCGCCGTGGCATCCCGTACGTCTGGTTTGCCGGTGCTGATGGTCAACACGAAGTCAAAGATATTCGCTCGGGCGAACAGGTGACTGCTGATCCGTCATCATGGACACCACCGGCTGCTGACATTCACCCAACCATTGAAGCTACGCCCCTTGATAAGGAGATCACTTCGTGATTCGCACGCACACCGCAGGTAGTTTGCGAGCAGACCATGCCGACCAAACAGTTGTTCTGGCCGGATGGGTAGCTCGTCGTCGCGATCACGGCGGTGTCGCATTCCTCGATTTGCGTGACGCAAGTGGTGTGGTGCAGGTGGTCGTACGTGACCCAGAGGTAGCGCACCCACTGCGTCACGAGTTCTGCGTCAAGATCACCGGAGTCGTTTCGTTGCGACCAGAGGGCAACGAAAATGCCGAACTTGCAACGGGCGCGATCGAAGTTATGGCAGATGAGGTCGAGGTGCTGTCAGCTGCCGCCCCGCTGCCATTCCCCATCGACGAGCATGTCGAAGTGGGCGAGGAGGCCCGTCTGCGTCACCGCTACCTGGACCTTCGTCGTCCGGCGCCGGGCGCGGCACTGAGGTTGCGAAGCCGGGTTAACCGCATTGCCCGCGAGGTGCTCTACAACCAGGACTTCGTCGAGATCGAAACCCCAACACTGACCCGGTCAACCCCCGAGGGTGCGCGCGATTTCCTCGTACCAGCGCGACTTCAACCCGGTAGTTGGTACGCACTCCCGCAGAGCCCTCAGTTGTTCAAGCAGCTGCTGATGGTCGCCGGCATGGAACGGTACTTTCAGATCGCACGCTGCTACCGCGATGAGGACTTCCGGGCCGATCGTCAGCCTGAATTCACTCAACTCGACATCGAGATGTCGTTCGTCGAAGAGGATGATGTCATTGCCATTGGCGAAGACGTCATCTCATCGATCTGGCGCGAGATCGGTCACGAGATAGCGTTACCAATTCGGCGGATGCCGTACGGCGAGTCCATGGCTCGCTTCGGAAACGACAAGCCGGATCTTCGCTTCGGACAGGAACTCGTTGAGGTTACGGACTACTTCGCAAACACAACATTCCGAGTATTCCAAGCACCGTACGTTGGCGCTGTAGTGATGCCCGGTGGCGCCGATCAGCCGCGAAAGCAACTCGACGCGTGGCAGGAGTGGGCCAAGCAGCGCGGCGCAAAGGGCTTGGCGTACGTCCTTATTGAGGCTGACGGAGCACTTGGCGGACCGGTCGCGAAGAACCTGTCAGATGAAGAGCGTGACGGATTGGCCGCCCGCGTCGGGGCCAATCCTGGCGATTGCGTCTTCTTCGCTGCTGGCGAAGCAACTCCCTCGCGTGCGCTGCTGGGAGCCGCGCGTCTCGAGATCGGTCGCCGCTGTGGCCTCATCGACGAGTCTGCCTGGTCGTTCGTCTGGATCGTGGACGCTCCACTGTTTGAACCATCGAGCAAGGCCACAGAAAGTGGAGATGTCGCCGTCGGCGCTGGCGCATGGACGGCCGTCCACCACGCGTTTACTTCGCCTAAACCTGAATGGATCGACAATTTTGAGCAAGATCCCGGTAACGCACTTGCATACGCCTACGACCTAGTGTGTAACGGTAATGAAATTGGCGGTGGTTCGATTCGTATCCACCGTAGGGATGTCCAAGAGCGCGTGTTCCAGATGATGGGACTCACGATCGAAGAGCAGCAGGAGAAGTTCGGATTCCTGCTCGACGCGTTCCAGTTCGGCCCACCACCGCATGGTGGAATCGCCTTCGGTTGGGATCGAATCTGTGCGCTGCTATCCGGCTCTGACTCTATTCGGGATGTCATCGCCTTCCCCAAGACCGGTGGGGGACAGGATCCGCTCACGGGTGCACCAGCGGCGATCACCTCTGCCCAGCGCAAGGAGGCCGGGGTTGACGGTGCTCCGGCCAAAGCGGCGCAGTAGTTGGGCGAAACCGATCCAGATGGGCGGCTTGAGGTAACTCACCGCATACTTGTCCCATTGTGCGGTTGAGCTAAGGAGAGTTGTGTCGGGCGCGCGGTCATTCGTGGTTGGTGCATCTGTGTGCTTAGCTGTGGTTTCACTGAGCGCATGCGCGAAACCCGATTACAACTACGCGCAGTTTTCTCCGAGCACAGCACCGGCGGGCAACGTCTACTTCAAGGTTCCGCAGTCGTGGACCGAGTTTTCGGCTGACGACATCGCCACCGCGCAATCGACGTGGTCGTCTGACAGCACCGCCAAGAATTTGCTTGCCGCGACAGCGTGGCAAGGCGCTTACGATGCATCCGCACAGCCAGCCCTCACGCATGTTCTCGGGAGTGCAACACCATCGTCCCCTACGGTGTTTGCCAGTTTGCGCAGCCTGTTCGACCCTGAGAAGCCCCTCGCTACCGACGCCGCACTACGCGACATGGTCGTGCCGATTTCGACTCTCGGAAGTAGTGTGAAGATCTTGAAAGACGTCAAAATCTCGCAAGGTGCGGCCAACGGGGTACATGTTGTGTTCTCTTACACGCCAACGCCGGGCGAAGACGCGGAAACGATCGACCAGACGGCCCTATTTAGTGGTGGTAAGAACGCCGTCTACTTGTTGCTCGTGCGATGCTCGTCCACGTGTTATGAAAAAAACCGGGATGCCATCGATTCGGTGACGGCCTCCTACACGATCCAGGAGGATCAAAATGGCTGATGACAACAACCCTGCTAGTGGTGCGGGCGAAGCCGATTCGCCGTGGCCAAGTCAGCCAGCTGAGGTGCTGGCACATGAGCCGACGGGGCTGCCAGAGCCAGAGGTAGGTCCAGTCGTATCGCCGACGCACGGTCGTCGCGACAACCCAGACATCTTGACCCGTAAACCCTTGGCTCTGTGGGACCGCGTCAAGATCCTCATTTTCCTGAGCGCGTGCTTCATGGTGTTGATTTGGGCACAGCTATCTGCGAATCCACTGATCTCATTTGGCGAGGCCGAAAAGATCGTGGCCAACACCGGACTTGGGCAGATCCTGCTCGTCCTGATCATCGTTGAGGCAATCAGGCAGATCCATTTTCTCCTGTCTGAAAATGTGGCCGAGTACAACCAACTGTGGATCCGATTCTTCTCCAAGGGCGAGAAGCTGGCATCCGGCTTAAGCCCGTGGACGCGCTATCGACTTTCCAGAGTCCTGAAGTGGATTGTTGGTCTGACGCTGATTTCCATGGTTCTTGCAGCCGTCTTCCACACCACGCCAATCCTTGCCTTCTTCAAGGTTCCGGCTTGGTTCATCGGCCAACTTCCGATGATTGCTCAGCTCGTTATCTATCTCTTCATCGCGGTAGCCCAGTTCGCGTTGATTTTCTGGTTCCTTTCGCGGGGTGGCGTCGACGTCTACTTCCCCGACGACGTGAAGACGCGATTCGATGACGTGTGGGGCCAGGATCGGGTTGTCGAGCGCGTGCGCGAAAACATCGTGTTCATGGAGAACCCTGAAGAGATCGAAGAAAAGGGTGGCTATGTCCCCGGTGGCATTCTGCTCTGGGGCCCTCCTGGAACTGGTAAGACTCTGCTCGCCGAGGCAGTTGCCGGCGAAACCGGCAAACCGTATGTCTTTGTAGATCCAGGCGCTTTCATCAACATGTTCTTTGGTGTTGGAGTACTCAAGGTCAAGGGACTTTTCCGAAAGTTGCGCAAACTATCGCTTCGCTACGGCGGCGTCATTGTGTTCTTCGATGAAGCAGACACGCTCGGAAGTCGCGGCGGTGCTGTAAGCCAAGCGCGTCGCGATGCATTGATGGAGCAGTTGACCTCCTTCGAATCACAGATGGATCCGGGCTGCAACGGCCGTCACTACGTGTCACCCACTGCACAGCGGGCCCTGGCTCAATCCGACGTTGCAAAGTCGCCTCAGCTATTCGTCCCCACGGGCGGTAATGGTGGTGGCGGCGGCATGGGGGGAATGGGCACCCTGCAGGCACTGTTGACTGAGATGTCCGGGTTGAAGAAGCCGCGCGGATTTGTCAATCGTGTTGTGCGCCGAACGTTAGGAATGCGTCCCAAGCCGCCGCCGAGGTATCGCATTCTGGTCATGATGGCCACGAATATGCCCGATGCCCTCGACCCAGCGCTCTTGCGCCCTGGCCGCATCGACCGGATTTACCGGGTTGGCTACCCGTCAAAAGAGGGACGCGTCGTTACGTATCGCAATTACCTCGACAAGATTAAGCATGTCGTAACCGATGAGCAGATCGATACGTTGGCAACAACCTCACCATACGCGACGGGCGCATCAATCAAGGATGCTGTCAACGAGGCTCTTGTGATCGCGATCCGCGATGACCGTGATGCGGTGACCTACGCCGACTTGATCAAGGCGAAGTCGCTGAAGGAACATGGCCTTCCTGACGGGTCGAACTATGTCGATCGCGAGCGTCACTCCGTCGCACTGCACGAGGCATGCCACGCGGTGGTGATGTACCGGCTTCAGCACTCGAGCATCATCGACACGGCCACAATCGAACGTCGAGGTGACGTCGGCGGGTTCGTTTCGCCGATTCCTCTTGAGGATCGCTTCGTTCAGTGGCGTTCGGAAATTGAAGTTAACGTCATGACGTTCTTGGCGTCACTCGCCGGCGAGCGACTGTTCTACGACGGAGACCACACCCAAGGTGTTGGCGGCGATATGCGATCAGCCACGCACCTTGTGGCGACGTCGTTCATGTCGCACGCGATGGGTCCGACGCTGCGATCGTTCGGCGGCGTTATCAACTACACCGAAGGAATGCCGTTCGAGGGGGAGACGGCCAAGGCCATCGAAGATAAGTTGCAAGAGCTTTATGCGCGAACGGTTGTCGTGCTTGAGGACAACCGACGTGAAGTACTCGCCGTGACACATGCGCTTGAAGTTCATAAGACGCTATCTGGTGAAGATGTCATCGCTGTCATCAAAGGCACCGAAGGTCCGACCGTTGATGGTCGGGGTTATCTCGAGCCTGAATTCATCGCCGAGCTCGAGGGGTATCACCGAACCGCCGTCGAGGCGCACAAGGTTGTACACGAGCGTCCGCCTGCATTGCCACAGATCCCTGAGCCGTTGGCAGCCATGCGCATCGATTCGTCCGCGGAGTAATCGAATCTGCGGCGTGAGGCCTAAGCACACACCCTAGGGTGGAGTCTGTGACGGCGAGCTTGTTCGATGGAGGGGTCGACCCGCGTCGTCCCGGCGCGCCTATGGCCGTGCGGATGCGCCCACGTTCCCTCGACGAACTTGTCGGTCAGCGCCATCTTCTAGCGCAGGGCAGTCCCTTGCGCAGGCTCATTGGCGCGTCAGCCGATCAGCCCCAATCCACCACATCGATCATTTTGTGGGGTCCTCCGGGTACGGGTAAGACCACGCTTGCGACGCTGGTGAGTACCAGCACCGGTCGTCGGTTCGCCGAACTATCCGCCGTCACGGCCGGGGTCAAGGACGTACGCGAGGTCATTGATCGGGCGCGTGACGCACTGGCTATGAACGGGATCGGCACTGTGCTGTTCGTTGACGAGGTGCATCGATTCTCCAAGACGCAGCAGGACGCTCTGTTGCCCGCGGTTGAAAACGGTTGGGTGACACTCGTCGCGGCAACCACGGAGAATCCGTCCTTCTCGGTGATCTCACCGCTGTTGTCGCGATCGCTGCTGCTGACGTTGGCGCCGCTCACGGACGACGACATCTCAGCGCTCCTTGATCGTGCCGTCGTCGATCCGCGCGGGTTGAATGGCGCGGCCGAACTATCTGACGACGCTCGTGATCATCTGCTGCGGATCGCGGGTGGAGATGCCAGACGCGCACTCACTAGCCTCGAGGCAGCCGCTGGTGCAGCACTTGACGTGGGGTCCAACGTCATCGACCTCGCAGCAGTTGAACGGGCAGTTGATCGCGCAGCACCCCGTTACGACCGCGATGGTGATCAGCACTACGACGTTATAAGTGCGTTCATCAAGAGCGTGCGCGGGTCGGATGTCGATGCGGCCCTGCATTACTTGTCTCGGATGATTGAGGCCGGCGAAGATCCGCGATTCCTTGCGCGGCGACTGGTGATCTTGGCCAGTGAAGACATTGGTTTGGCAGATCCCAGTGCACTTCAGACCGCGACGGCGGCCGCTGAAGCGGTTGCCTTCATCGGGATGCCGGAGGGCAAGTTCCCGCTGGCCCAGGCCACGATCGCGCTGGCGCTTGCGCCCAAGTCCAATGCGGTCGCGGTGGCGATCGGGTCGGCTCAAGATGACGTTCGAAAAGGTTTGATCGGCCCGGTGCCAGCTCATTTACGAGATTCCCACTATGCGCGGGCTGGAGACCTTGGTCACGGTGTGGGATATGTCTATCCGCACGACGTACCAGGAGCGGTTGCCGAGCAGGTTTACGGCCCAGATCAGATGGGGGATAGACGCTACTACCGCCCAACTCGTTACGGTGCGGAAGCCAGATACGCCGATGTTCTGGACAAATTGCGGCAGGCTCTCGGACGGCAGATACCCGACGACGAAATCTGAGCGGCGCCGGTAGGCTTGGTTCAGCCCTCGCGATGTCGCGGGTGGCTACTCGCATATTCGAGAGGTTCTCATGGATTCCGCCGAGATTCGCAGTCGGTTCTTGCGCTACTTCAGCGAGCGCGGGCACACCGTAGTTCCGTCTGCGTCACTTCTGCTCGACGATCCGACCCTGCTGTTTGTCAACGCCGGCATGGTTCCGTTCAAGCCCTATTTTCTTGGGGAGGCTCCACCTCCGTACCCGCGCGCAACCTCCGTACAAAAGTGCGTACGCACCCTCGACATCGACGAGGTCGGTAAAACTACCCGGCACGCATCGTTCTTCCAGATGGCCGGTAACTTCAGTTTTGGCGACTACTTCAAGCAGGGTGCAATTCCCTTTGCGTGGGAATTGCTAACCGGCTCTGAGTCTGACGGCGGATTCGCTTTTCCCGAGGACAAGCTCTGGGTTACGGTTTACGACGATGATGACGAAGCCATTGATATCTGGCATCGGGTCGCTGGCATTCCGCTAGAGCGGATCCAGCGTCGCGGACCGAAGGACAATTACTGGTCGATGGGTGTTCCTGGCCCCGGCGGTCCGTGCTCTGAGATTTATTACGACCGCGGCCCCGAGCATGGCCGCGAGGGTGGCCCAGTTGCCGACGAGGATCGCTATCTCGAGGTCTGGAACCTCGTGTTCATGCAGTACGAACTTTCCGAGGTACGTTCGAAGGAGGACTTCGACGTTCGCGGTGAATTGCCGGCTAAAAACATCGACACCGGTATGGGTCTCGAACGCATGGCCGCACTCCTTCAGGGCGTTGACAATATTTACGAGATCGATACAACGCGCAAGATTCTCGATCGAGCCAGTGCCATTACCGGCGCTCGCTACGGTGCTGACCCCGATGCGGACGTGCGCTTGCGCGTTATCGCCGACCATGCGCGCACCTGCGCATTCCTCGTCGCCGACGGAATTCTGCCGGGTAATGAGGGGCGTGGGTACGTCCTGCGTCGGATTTTGCGTCGAGTTATCCGCAATATGCGCATCCTTGGTGGCCCGGATCAGGTCATGGAAGAACTGATCGAGTCCTCGATTGAGGCTATGGGTCCTCAGTACCCCGAGCTAGTTTCCGAAGCCGGCCGCATCCGCACCATCTGCGCCACCGAAGAGGCCGCATTCCTTTCAACGCTGCGCACTGGCACGACAATTTTCGAGTCGGCTGTGTCTGATGTTCGTTCATCTGGCGGCTCCCAGCTCGGGGCATCTGAAGCCTTTGCCCTGCACGATACGTATGGCTTCCCGATCGATCTGACCTTGGAAATGGCTGCTGAAAAGGGCCTTGAGGTCGACCATGACGGTTTCCGACGCCTCATGGGCGAGCAGCGCGACCGTGCCAAGGCTGATGCCAAGCAGCGAAAGTCCGGTCTCACGAACACCACGGTCTATCGCGATGTGATGGATGCCGCCGGGATCACCGCTTTCGTTGGCTATGACGAAGTGGTCAGTGAAGCCACGCTGCGTGGATTGCTGATCGAAGGCGAGGGTGTGCAAAGCGCTAGCGCTGGTCAGCAGGTCGAAGTTGTTTTGGATCGCACCCCGTTCTACGCAGAGGGTGGCGGTCAGTTGGCCGATGCCGGTCGGATTGCGATGGCTGATGGGTCGATTATTGAAATCGCTGATGTCCAACAGCCGGTACCTGGTCTTTACGTCCACCGCGGACGCGTCCTCGAAGGTGAAGTCGCTGTGGGCAGCGCTGTCGTAGGGTCGGTTGATCTGGAGCGACGTCGGGCGATTTCACGCGCCCACACCGCAACTCACATGGTGCACAAGGCATTTCGTGAAGCACTCGGTGAAACCGCTACGCAAATGGGGTCAGAAAACTCACCGGGTCGATTCCGCTTCGATTTCCCACTCGCGGGTGCCGTTCCGCCATCCGTACTCAACGATGTTGAGCAGCACGTTAACGAAGTGCTGTCACAAGATCTTGCCGTGCACGCTGAAGTCATGTCGCAGGAGCAAGCCCGTGCCGCCGGTGCGATGGCCCTGTTCGGTGAAAAGTATGGAGATCGCGTTCGCGTCGTGTCCGTCGGTGATTGGGCCAGAGAACTTTGTGGCGGTACTCATGCCCAGCGTTCGGGTCAGGTCGGACTGATCAAGTTCCTGTCCGAAGGCTCGATTGGGGCAGGCGTTCGTCGCGTTGAGGCAATTGTCGGTGTGGATGCTTACAAGTTCTTAGCCCGCGAGCATCTCATCGTGTCGCAGTTAGCGGACACCGTTAAAGCCCGCCCGGATGAGTTGGCCGAGCGCATCGACACAATCCTGTCGCGTTTGAAAGAGGCTGAGAAGGAAATCGCCGTCATGAAGTCGGCATCCTTGGTCGCCAACCTCGATGGTCTGATCGGTCTGGGTGAAACCTTCGGCGATGCACGTATCTGGACCTTTGAAGCCCCCGACGGTACAGATTCACAGGGCTTGCGAGAACTGATTAACAAATCAGTTGAGATGGTTCGTCGTGAGATCCCATCGGTGATCGTGGGTTCGGCCGTCGCGGACGGGAAGGTGTCGATCATGGTCGGCACTAACGCCAAGGCTCGGGAAGTGGGGCTCAAGGCGTCCGAGGTGCTCAAGGCTGCTTTGCCCGTTGTCGGTGGTCGCGGCGGCGGTAAGGATGACATTGCCCAGGGTGGCGGTACCGATCCTTCTGGTCTGGCGGCAGCTTTCGCGGCCGCACGTGAGTCGGTTCGCATCACGGTAGGCGCGTGAGCGAGCCGTTTCGGCGGGGGATCCGCATCGGGCTGGATGTCGGGAGCGTGCGGGTTGGTGTAGCCCGCACAGATCCGGACGGCATTCTGGCGGTACCAGTTGCCACGGTGAAGCGTTCGTCGAAGCAGGTCGATATAGCTGAAATTGTTGCGCTCGTCACTGAGTATGAGCCGGTGGAGATCGTGGTTGGGTTACCCATCGGTTTAGGTGGCGCTCACGGCCCGGCCGTCCAGGCGGTCACCGACTACGCACGTGACCTAAGTAACGCACTGGCCGGGAACGGGATAAAGGTTCCTATTCGTCTGATCGATGAACGGATGAGCACTATGCAGGCCACCCGGCAGTTGCAGTCAGCTGGTCGGGATGCCCGTGAAGGTCGTAGCGTGATAGATCAGGCAGCGGCTGTCATCATTGTTCAGCAGGCAGTTGATCAGGAGCGAGCAACCGGGATTCCTCCCGGCGAGTTGCTGGCAGCTAATGACGCGGGACCGACAGACTGGATTAGGGACTGACATGAGCCAACTCGGCTTGCGGATGACGTATGACGAGCCACCTAAAGGTGGCAAGCACAGGGGAGTTGCACGCTCCACGGTTCTGCCCATCATCGGTTCTTTGGTCGCGCTTGGATTCGTAGCGCTGTTGGCCGTCGTAGGTATTCGTGCCATCGCTGGTGGTCCGAATGACTTTGAAGGCGACGGCAGCGGCACCGTCAGCGTTGTAGTCAATCCGGGCGATTCAATTCGCCAGATCGGACGAACCCTAGCCAGTGCAGGTGTTGTTGCCACATCTGATGCATTTGTTAGCGCAGCACAAGGTGATTCGCGGTCACAAGCAATCGCCCCCGGAACATACAACCTGCGTTCGGGGATGAGCTCACAATCGGCAATCACGCTGCTACTTGATCCAACGTCGCGGGACGTCAAGCGACTGGTCATTCCCGAAGGCTGGCGCGCCGACAAGATTCTTGCGACTGCGGCAAAGGTTACCGGCCTGCCGCTCACAGATCTGAAGGCGTCCTTTGACCGCGCCGCGGATCTCGGACTGCCAGGTTATGCGAAGGGTAACGCCGAGGGGTTCCTCTATCCGGCTACCTATGAGTTTGGGCCCAAAGCAACCGCCGACACGGTGATCAAGTCGATGATCAAGCGATTCAACAAGCAAGCGGACAACATCAGTCTTGAATCGGCAGCGGCCGCTCGTGGGTTGACCCCGCTAGAAGTTGTGACGATGGCCAGCATTTTGGAAGTTGAGACGCCGCCTGCCGTCTACGACAAAGGCGCACGAGTGCTGTACAACCGTCTTGATCGAGGGATGCGGCTGCAGTTGGATTCCACGGTCAACTATGCACTCGGCACGCAAGATCTTCAGTTGTCCGCAGATCAGTTGAATACAGAGTCGCCGTACAACACCTATAAGCAGAAGGGTCTTCCGCCTGGGCCGATCGGTTCCCCAGGTAATGCGGCGCTTCAAGCTGCGTTGAACCCTGCCAAGGGTAAGTGGCTGTACTTCTTGACAACCGATCCGGCGACTCAGACCACCGAGTTTGCCGATAACTACCAGGAGTTCCTCGCCCTCAAGCGCAAGTATCTGGCGAATGTTGGATAACCCGGTTCGGAGGGCCGCTGTACTCGGGCATCCAATCGGTCACTCGTTGTCACCGGTGATCCATCGTGCCGCTTATCAAATCCTCGAATTGCCATGGACGTACGACCGTATAGACGTCACGACCGAGCAACTAGCCGAGTGGGTTACCTCGAGGACTGCCGAGTGGGTTGGGGCGTCGCTGACGATGCCATTGAAGTCTGACGTACTCCCACTTCTCGACACTGTCGACGAGGTTGTGCTCGCGACGGGTGCGGCGAATACCGTTATCTTCACCCCGACTGGTCGCCATGGTTTTAATACTGACGTTCAAGGGATCGTGTCTGCCGTGGCTGAGGTCGGGGTTGGGCCGACACCGTCGGTACTCATAATCGGGGCTGGGGCTACGGCTAGATCTGCCGTTGCCGCTGCCGCCCGCATGGGTGCTCGTCAGGTCGATGTTCTCGCTCGCCGTCCCGAAGCATGCGACGACATTGTGGTGACGGCAGCTGCGGTCGGAATTACGCCCCGCATATTTGCGTGGACGTCATCGGAGATTGATCTTCACCACGATCTCGTGATCAGCACGGTCCCAGCAGGGGTCGCAGATGCATTAGTGGACGCGGTCCCAACTCAGCCGGGCGTGCTACTTGACGTGGTTTACCAGTCTTGGCCCTCGCCGCTGGCCCGCTCGTGGGAGGCCAATCAGGGTCGCGCCGCCTCGGGCCTTGAGATGTTGCTCTACCAGGGCGTCGAACAAATTGCTTTGATGACTGGGCAGCGGGTTGCGGCCGATCAGATCCGTCCCACACTTCGTGTGGCTGCAAACACTGCCGACTAAGCCTCCATGTGCCTTTCGGGTCTATCGAACTCGATCTGCTCAAGACCGCCATCCTGACGGTCGAAAGCACTGGAAGCGGGTCACCTGATCTGCGACTAGACACGAGGTGCGCAATGTCCGAATTTGGCTCCACGAGCCGTGGTGAGCGACTGCAGACGGCACTTTCGGACCTCCTTTCCCAAGTCGGTGAGCTTGAGGCCGCGGCCGTTGTAACGTTCGACGGCCTGCCCATGGCCAGTGTTCTTCCCGACGGGATGGACGAGGATCGGGTTGCTGCTATGTCCGCGGCTCTGCTCAGCCTCGGTGAAAAAGCCGCCCAAGGCCTTGGCCGTGGCGACCTGTCGCAGGTGTTTGTCGAAGGTGAGCACGGCACTGTGTTCTTGGTGGCATGTGAATCCGAGGCGGTACTGGTCGCGGTGGCTGCACTTGGCGCGAAATCTGGACTTGTTCTTTATGAAGTTAGGCGGGCTGCCGGTGTAATGGCCCACATTCTTTCCGCTGACGTCCCCGTAGAGCATCAGCTCGGGTGGGACGCACCCATGATCGACGAACGCGAGGTGTTTGGACAGGCAATTGCAGAAGCTGAGGCGGCCTACCAAGCGCACCGGGCAGAGTCGTCCATCTTTCAAAGAATGACCGACGCCATGCCTGTTTCAGACATCAATGTTGTCTACACGCCGCAGTTAGCCGCCCCGCAGAATCCAGCGCCGGCGCCACATGTGCGGTTTGACCAAGAGCTGACGAGCCAGTCACCGTTTGTCAGCCGACCGATCGGTTGGGTTGATGAAAGTTCGCAGAACTGGGATGCGAGCTAGCCCAATGGCCACTGTGACGCGTGCGATAGCAAAGGAGGTCCAGACGTGAAGCTTGAGGGTTCCCTTGACGCGTTTGGGCTCGCCGATGTGTGCACGCTGCTAGCATCAACTGGTAAATCCGGTGCCTTGGAACTGGCCAAGGCACGTCCGAGTGGTGGTCCTGTTCGGGGCATCGTTTGGTTTAACGACGGGCAGATCTGTGGCGCGAGTGCGGATCTGAGCCGACAAAACCTGGCGAGGCGGATCATTGGTTCAGGCGCTGTCGACGACATCGCATTGCGTCACGCAGTGGCTCGGGTTGTGTCCGGAGGGATCGGGGTGGCGCGAGCGCTCCTAGAGTCTGGCTCTGTGGATGCAGTTGTCGTTCGGCAGGCCGCACGCGAGCAAGTGACGGACGCCATGTCGGAGTTACTCACATGGACTGTCGGAGACTTCGCCTTCAACGCCGATCACAGCGATTCAGATGACGTTGGCGTGCTCATTCCGGTGGCCGAGGCCCTCCGCGATGCGCAAGATCGTCAACTCAGATGGTCTCAGTTCCACAGCGCGATTAGCGGCCATGAGTCTGTCCTGGCGTTAGCTCCAGGGGTAGCGGCAGATCCCACCGTCAGCCGTGACGAATGGGGTGTTATGGCCCTAGTTGACGGCCATCGGACTGTTCAAGATCTAGCCGAACTGACTGGCACGGGGCTTTACGGAGTGACCTCAATTCTCACCGGTCTCGTGCAACGGGGATTGTTGACGGTGAAGGATCCAACCTCGCCCGATCATGTTTCAAGCCTCGAGCGACGGTTTGCAATGCTGATGTCCATCGAGGATCTCGGAGCGTTTTCACGGCCAACGGTCGTGCAGATGACGTCACCACCCGTGCCAGGTGGCTTGGGCCTGACAGCGGCAGCCGTCATGAACGCCACAACATCGCTGGAGGCTGAGCACAGCGGCGGTGGACGGGCGCAATTCACTGAAGGGGTGCGTGCCTATTCAGGGTCTGGCGACATTAGTCCGTCGGGTGAATCCGTCTTACGTGGCCGAGATGCCTCCGGTGTTTCTATGTCGATGTCAGTGTCAACTCCCGGCGGGCTCGGTAGTGCAGTGATTGCTGCACGCGAACTATCGCGTGACGCGCCTGGATTTGAAGGTAATGTGACCCGGTCGCAGGCAGCCACCGCCCCCTCCACGTATGCAGCCGAGCTCCTTAAGCGCGATCCTGCAATGAATCGGACGCTGCTTTTGCGTTTGATTGCTGGGGTTCGGGGCCTGTGATGAATCCGCGCAGAGCAAAGAGGCATGGCGGCAAGGCAGTGAAGGTCGTCGTGACGGGACCGTTTGCAGCCGGTAAGACGACTTTGATCCGCACCATCAGTGAGATAACTGTGTTGTCCACGGAACGTGGCACCAGCGACGACTCCCAGGACATAAAAGCCGAGACCACCGTCGCCATGGACTTCGGACGCATCACCATCGATAGCGATTTGGTGCTCTACCTCTTTGGAACACCGGGACAGGCGCGCTTCGAATTCATGTGGGAGATCTTGAGTGATGGCATGCTCGGGTTCGTCCTCGTGGTTGACACCCAAGACCCGGGCAGTTTCGTCGACGCGGCAAACATCCTGCGATCCTTCAGAGAGATGGCGCATGTTCCGTTCGTTGTTGCCGCAAATCGTTGCGACAGGATAGATGCCGTCACTGAGCATGCGATCCGTCAGACGCTAAATCTCGATCTATCCACGTCGATTGTCGCCTGTGACGTAACAGATAGAGAGTCCGTGAAGTCAGTCCTTCTCGCCCTGCTTTTTGGCGTCCTCGATCATATTGAGGCGTACACCACGTCAGGGGCGGGACGATGACGCCCTTATCTGCTGTGTGGGAATCCGGTCCGCGAGTACCCGGTGCAGCGGCAACAATCGTCGCATCCGCCCTCGAAGTCACCCGCACTCGCGATGCCTGCGAACCGCGGGCCAGTCAGTCGACACCAGGCCCCGACGAGCAGCATGTTCAGCTGTGCTTTGCGGACGGATCGTGTATTTCGCTACCTGACAGTGGCTCCACATCTGAGGCTTTGCGCGCTGCAGCGGCGGCATTGGTCGCACATCCGGCTCTTTGACCTTAATTTCGACTTCAGAAATACCCGCAATCTGCCGAACAGGTGAATGGGACGTCTAACTGACGTGCGTTGACGTGGGCAGCGAAGGGTTCGAAAGTGAAGCAACTAGGTGACATCCTGATTGACGGGCGTCTTGTTTCACCTGAGCAGTTAGCGTTCGCCGTTACTGAGCAAGAGCGACTCGGTCGTAGCCTCGGCCGGATTCTGGTGGATCAGGGCGTTTTGAGTGAATCCCAGTTGGTGGCTGCTCTCGCGACTCAAATTGGAATGCGTTTCGTTGATTTGGGCGAGTTTGCCGTCGATATGACCGCTATCGGTCGAGTCCCTGGCCATGTTGCCAGGCGGCATACGGCTATTCCAATCGGGTTCGATGAAGGCAAACTGCTTGTCGCTATGGCCGATCCGGCTAATGTTTTCGCGATCGACGACATCAAATCGATCGCCTCGGCGATGGGTCACATAGATGTACGTCCTGTCGTGGCGACACGGGCTGACGTCATGGCAGCCATTGACCGCTATTACCGCGCTGGCGATGAACTAGACGACCTCACCACTGAACTCGACTTGGCCGACACACAAGATGAAGACTTGTCCAAGGTTAAAGAGATCACTGAGGATGCACCGATCGTCCGCTACGTGAATTTGCTGATCACGCAGGCGATTCAGGACCGCGCTTCAGACATTCATCTAGAACCTACCGAGTTTGATTTACGCGTCCGATACCGAATTGACGGTGTTCTGCACGAGGTCATGCGCTCACCGCGCTCCATCCAAGCCGGTGTGATCAGTCGCTTGAAGATCATGTCCGACATCAACATCGCCGAACGTCGAATTCCGCAGGATGGACGGCTCTCAGTGACGACGAACGGTCGCAAGGTCGACTTGCGTGTGGCCACCCTGCCGACAGTGTGGGGCGAAAAGGTCGTCATGCGTATTTTGGATAACTCGACCGCGCGCCTAGATCTGTCTGATCTGGGCTTCTCGCAGCACAACTACTCAATCTTCGAGCAGTCGTTCATCAAGCCGTACGGAATGATCCTGGTAACTGGCCCAACTGGCTCCGGTAAGTCGACGACCCTGTATGCCACGCTCAACGTGGTGAATCGACCCGAGGTCAACATCATCACCGTTGAGGATCCGGTGGAGTATCGGCTTCCGGGGATCAACCAGGTACAGGTGAATCCCAAGGCCGGCCTGAGTTTTGCGTCGGCCCTGCGCTCCATCCTGCGATCTGACCCTGACATTGTTCTCATTGGTGAGATTCGTGATCACGAAACAGCTCAAATTGCGGTTGAAGCGTCGTTGACTGGCCACTTGGTGCTGTCCACCCTTCACACAAATGACGCGCCAAGTGCGATCACTCGATTGACTGAGATGGGGATCGAACCCTTCTTGGTCGGATCGTCGGTTGACTGCGTACTGGCGCAAAGGTTGGCACGGCGCCTGTGCTCGAAATGCAAAGAGCCATACACCCCGACTCCAGAGCAGCTCGCGGCCATCGGATACCAGCCCTCGGATATTGCACCGCCTAACTTCCACCGTCCTGTCGGTTGCACCAACTGTTCTCGGACGGGCTACAAGGGCCGGCTGGCTCTCCATGAGGTCATGGCAGTTAGTGAAGAAATTGAGCGCATGACTGTGGAACGCGAAAGCGTCAGCTCGATCACGAAGGTCGCCATCGAAAGTGGGATGATCACCCTGCGCCAAGATGGTTTGGCCAAGGCCGCCCAAGGCGTCACATCCCTTGACGAGATTTTCCGCGTGGTCGCGTAGCCGATTCGGTGCATGCACCGATCCGTTCGCCCCAAGGCTCAAGCGGACGTCTGAGGACGCCGATGTTTGAGGAAAGTGCGAATGCATGTGTGCTGCGGAGGAGATCCACGTGGAAGCCAGATCAGACGTCGACACCCCCGAGCAGTTCTTTGCCGCCTCGGGCTATGCGGCTCAGACACCGCCAGTGCCTGACGCGCCGTTCGTCCCTGATGTCATCGCCCCCGTGTCATATATGCCAGAACCCGAAAACGGTGCTGGGTCACTGTTTGAACTGGTGTTATCGAGTTCGCGCGCGGAGTATCAGCCGGTCCCCGTTGCAGATGTGTACGTCCCCCAACCAACTGCGCCCGATCCCGCAATTGTTCTTCAGGAACCTTTGCCGTCCCAGATGTCGAATCTCACCTCGCGGGCGACCACTGAACAACGCATCCAAGATGATGACCTATCGCTCGTCGACGTACTGACCGTGATGCTCGATCGCGGCGCATCGGATTTACATCTAACCGTTAGCGCACACCCGACGATCCGGTTGTCCGGCGCGCTAGTTCCGCTCGACGAGTTTCCCGTGTTGGTCGCGCCTGTGATTCAGCGGGTCATGATGTCGATTCTCACCCAAGCTCAGCGAGAAAAGTTCGAGGAAGAGCTTGAACTCGACTTCGCCTATTCGCTGCCAGGTCGGGCGCGTTTCCGTGTGAATCTGTACCGTCAGCGCGATGCGGTGGGCGCGGCATTTCGTGTGATCCCGTACGAAATCAAATCACTCGAGAGCCTTGGCATTCATTCCAGCATCGGTAATTTCGCCGCTCTGCCGCGCGGATTCGTTCTTGTAACCGGACCAACGGGTTCGGGAAAGAGTACGACTCTTGCCGCCCTCGTCGATCTTGCCAATCGCACTCGTACGGATCACATCATGACGGTCGAAGACCCGATCGAGTTCTTGCACAAGCACAAGAGCTGCATTGTGAATCAACGCGAGGTAGGGGAGGACACGTGGTCCTTCTCGAGTGCGCTGAAGCATGTTCTTCGCCAAGATCCCGACATTATTCTGGTTGGTGAAATGCGTGATCTAGAGACGATCCAGGTTGCTTTGACGGCCGCTGAGACCGGCCACTTGGTGTTTGCCACGCTGCACACCCAGGATGCGGCACAGACCATCGATCGCATTATCGACGTCTTCCCTCCGCATCAACAGCAGCAGGTGCGTCAGCAGCTGGCTATGTCGTTGCAGGGCGTCGTTTGTCAGACGCTGTGCAAGCGATCTGACGCTCAGGGACGGGTCGTGGCCACCGAAGTTCTGGTCGTAACGCCCGCAATCAGAAATTTGATCCGTGAGGGTAAGACGCATCAGATCTACTCAGTCATGCAAGCCGGCGCCGCACATGGCATGCACACGCTTGACCAGAGTTTGGCTGACCTAGTCAAGAGTCGGAAGATCACATACGAGCAGGGCCTGGACAAGTGTCATCACGTCGAGGACTACAGCCGACTTTGTGGTCGGGCATAGGGAGGCTGAGACGTCATGGCGGCTACCGCAACATACGAGTATTCGGTTCGCGACCGGTCCGGCAAGGTTGTCACTGGCAAGATCGAGGCTGACTCACAAGCCGCTGTTGCCAGCAAGCTAAAGAGTATGGGCTATGCGCCCATGAAGATCACCGAACAGCGCTCAGGCGGACTCAAGACTGAAATTGAGCTTCCCAAACTAGGCGCACCGGTGAAGCTTAAGGAACTGTCGATTTTCAGTCGCCAGTTCGCCACCATGATTAATGCCGGACTCTCGATGCTTCGAGCACTGTCAATTCTTGAAGAGCAGCAGCCGAACAAGAAGTTTGCCGCGGTTATTGGCGAAATTCGTGCCCGAGTTGAAGCTGGATCGTCCCTGTCAGTGAGCATGGCTGAGCATCCTCGATTCTTCCCGCCGCTTATGGTCAACATGATTCGAGCCGGCGAGGTTGGTGGATTCCTAGACAGAGTGCTCGGCCAGATCGCAGACAACTACGAGGCAGAAGTCAAGCTTCGCGGCAAGGTCAAGTCAGCCATGACGTATCCGGTTGCTGTGCTCGTCATGGCGGTTGTCTTGTGCACCGGCATGTTGCTTTTCGTCGTGCCCACATTCGCGGGACTTTTCGACAGCCTCAATGGAACCCTTCCCCTACCGACTCGAGTGCTGGTTGCGCTATCGAACCTTCTCAAGGTCGGATTCATACCCATCACCGTCTTGTCCATCGCCGGATTCGTTGTGTGGATGCGGGTTCGGCATCGCGAAGGCGTTCGCAATGTTGTCGATCCGTTGAAACTCAAGTTGCCGGTTTTCGGGGCTCTGTTCCAGAAGATTGCGTTGGCTAGGTTCTGTCGCAATCTAGGCACGATGTTGACATCGGGCGTGCCCATTTTGCAGAGCCTGGACATTGTGGCTGACACGTCAGGCAATGTGGTTGTCGCTAAAGCCGTTCGCGAGATTCAAGACAGTGTACGCAAGGGTGAGAGCTTGACCGAGCCGCTCAGCCAACACAGCGTCTTCCCGTCGATGGTTGTCCAGATGTTGGCAGTTGGCGAAGACACCGGTGCCCTCGACCACATGTTGGCCAAGATCGCTGAGTTTTACGACG
>JBAXUN010000149.1:0-4294 GCA_037129655.1 Actinomycetes bacterium | reverse complement strand
CCGGCGGCGCGATCACCAGTGTTCGCGAGACGGTAGGTAGCTCTAAGGCACTCATTGCCAACTCGGCTAAGAACTCCTGGCCCTGGATAACCGCACCGGGATAGGTGCTGGGCTCACTGCTCGGCACCGTCGTCACGAGATCGGAAAGTTGTGTATCGCTAACGACCGCTCGCAACGGAGACACTCCGGTCGCAATATCGACCGAACCACTTGGCGTGTAAGTGAGCCCCGGGTCTGCCGCTAGCTGCGTTCCGGATAAAACGATTGCCCGTGATCCAGCTGCCCGAATGACGTCAAGGGTTCCATCGTCGGTGATTGCGTCCGGTGGCCATGCCAATCCGTTCGCTACACCACGTCCGAGGATCTGGGCGGGTAGGCCAGCCGCCGTCGTCGTGGCGAGGGCAATGTCGACGTCGAGACCGGCTCGATGTAGGGCCACGACATCGGGATGCGCGTACGGAATGGCCGTAACTTCGGCAGAGCCGGTCAACTGGCGCAGTTTCGAAAGCCAACTGTTCGCCGCGAGCTGCCCAGTTCCCGGTGTTTTCTGGCCCTGACGATTCTGGACCGTGTAGCCCTTGGTCATCTCCTGGACGGCCTCGAGTAGGGCCGGATCCACAACCCAGCTGACCGACGCCGGATGTGCTGCCGCGGCATTGAGTAATCGGCCGAGCCGCCCGTTGGGGGCCACTTCACTGGCTAAATGGTCGTCAAGGAAAACACCATCTCGAAGGAGCGAGGGCGCGGATGACAACGGATACAGCCACACGACCTGGGTTGGTGATACAGCTGCCGGAACCGGAAACCAGGGAATGAAGCTGCGAACAAAATCCACCGGTACCGGACCGAGTCCGTCGCCTGGCGTATTGGCGAGTGCTTCGACGCCGACGACAAACACAGCCGCATCCTGGGCCGGAAGTCCGAGACTAGCGACGGGTACTGAGATTTCGAATGGGGATTTTGCCCCGGGCGGCAGCGGTGCCGATAGTTCGACGTTCGAGTCCGTCACCACTGCGCCCGAACGACCTGCGTCGCCCGCGAGGATCAAGGGGATCTCCGCCCTTGAGCGAACTGGGGTTGGGGAGATGCGAAGACGGACGGACACTTGCGACACAGTCTCATTCGTACTGTTAACCACATTGCCAGACACCACAAGGGTGTCGGCTGCGGTGGGCGCGGCTGGCGACTGGGTGCGTAGATCAATCCATACCTGATCGACGTGGTTGCTACTTCGCATCGCACCGTCCGCCGGGGTGGCAAGCGGGGTCGCAATCAGCGTTGCGGTGATGACTGCCGAGCCCAGCAGCCCGGTGAATCGTCTCATTGAGCGTCTGACTCAGGCGAGGAGTTCGTGCCGGGCAGCACGCCGCGCGCGGCAAGTAACTCGTTGGCGCGATCTAGCAGGCGACGTTCATCGGCATATGCCAAGCGGTTCCGAACCTCACTGAGTGGCACCCACTCAACCGCGTCAACCTCTGCATCGTCGTCGCTAAGTTCCCCACCGGTGGCGAACATGAGGAAGTGATGCACGGTTTTGTGGATCCTTCGTTGCTCGGCAATGAACCAAAAGTTGATGACTCCCAGTGGCTCAACAACGTTCCCAACGATGCCGGTCTCTTCCAGGACTTCGCGCAAAGCGGCAGCCTCGGGCGTTTCACCTGCCTCAATGTGCCCCTTGGGCAAAGACCAGACCAGGCGTCCACGGCGATCGTGACGGGCGATGAGGGCAGCGGGTAAATCAGGATCATTGAGATCAATAATCAGTCCACCAGCACTCGTTTCGTCCACGCGAGTTAGCCGGGTCGGCGGGGGTGTTGGCGCCGGTCGTCCACCCGCTGGCGGGGTTGGGCGAGGGATACCGGACATGTCATGAGGATACCCGGGTCGATGGCCACGTAGGCTGTCTCGACGTGGCCACTACCTCAGAGAACGACCGCACCCTGTCAACAGCAGGTACACCTAGCGATGGTGACTATGTTCGGCGAGCGGTTGAGTCACTGAACTCCCGCGCTGGGGTGGCAATCGAGCTTGGTGAGAGGTTTGCCGCGGCAGGGCACGAGCTCGCTCTAGTCGGCGGTCCGGTTCGCGACGCTCTGATGGGCCGACTTGGTGACGATGTGGATCTAACGACCGATGCACATCCGGACCAAATTTTGGCCATCATCTCTGGCTGGGCCGATGCGGTGTGGGACGTCGGGATCGCATTTGGCACCGTGGGTGTGCGTAAGGGTGAGCACAAACTGGAGATCACGACCTATCGCGCAGAGTCGTACGACGAAGCCTCCCGTAAGCCTGAGGTTTCTTATGGAACGACGCTCGCGGGCGATCTCGTGCGACGTGATTTCACGATCAATGCCATGGCCGTTCGTCTACCGCAGATGGAGTTTGTCGACCTTCACAATGGCGTGGCCGATCTGGCCGCAGGTCTCATTCGCACGCCGGGAACGCCCGAACAATCATTCAGCGACGACCCCCTGCGCATGATGCGTGCGGCCCGGTTCGCCTCGTCACTGGGATTCGCGGTGGCTCCCGAGGTGGTCGCAGCCATGACCTCGATGTCGGGGCGTCTGGCAATCGTTTCGGCGGAACGGGTTCGCGACGAACTCGTCAAGCTTGTTCTCGGCCGGTACCCGCGAGTGGGTTTGCGCCTTCTGGTTGATACCGGTCTGGCAGCTCTGGTCTTGCCGGAACTGCCGGCACTTGCCCTTGAGGTTGATGAGCACCATCGCCACAAGGACGTATACGAGCACACGCTCATTGTGCTCGAGCAGGCAATCGATCTTGAGACCGCTCACCAACCGGTGGTCGACCCAGATTTCGTGCTTCGATTCGCGGCGCTCATGCATGACGTCGGCAAACCCAAGACCCGCAAATTCGAAACTGATGGTCGAGTGTCCTTTCACCACCACGAGGTTGTCGGTGCCCGTATCACCCGAAAGCGCATGGAGTTCCTGCGCTTTCCCAACGACACAACCGATCAGGTATCCAAGCTCGTCGAACTACATCTGCGGTTCCACGGTTACGGCGATGGCGAATGGACCGATAGCGCAGTGCGGCGATACGTGCGTGATGCGGGTGATCAACTGGATCGGCTGAACAAGTTGACGCGTGCGGATTGCACCACTCGCAACAAGCGCAAAGCTGAGCGACTAGCCGCGACGTATGACGATCTGGAAGAGCGCATCGCCCGGCTCTCAGCCGAGGAAGAATTGGCATCGATTCGGCCAGCGCTCGATGGCAACCAGATCATGACGATCCTTGGTATTAAGCCCGGACGTGAGGTTGGTGCGGCCTACTCGTATCTACTCGAGCGCCGGCTTGATGATGGGCCAATGTCCGAAGAGCAAGCCGAAGCACTGCTGCGGCAATGGTGGGACGAGCGCGAGGTCTGAGGACTCGCGCACGTCCGATCAGACCGACGCGTCGGCTACGTCCTCTGCCGCGTCTTCGACCTGTGTGGCTGGAGTGCCTCCGGGCTCGGCGCGGGGTG
This sequence comes from Actinomycetes bacterium, assembly GCA_037129655.1. GTDB lineage: Bacteria > Actinomycetota > Actinomycetes > S36-B12 > CAIYMF01 > Longivirga. The sequence goes on along the minus strand of JBAXUN010000149.1, from coordinate 804 downwards.
CGGAGCGAGCAAGAACCTCGATCGCAATCGCTCCCAGTAGGCCAAACAGCGCGAGCATCATGACGCGCGAAGGCGAGACGGTGTCGGTGAAGAACACCAGGATCACACCAAGTAATCCGATAAGTGCGACGTACAGCACGCCACGATGACGAGCGACCCACGATCCCGCGGCCGCAACTGGGCTGTCGCTCAGCGCATCCCCGGCCGAATCTCCGGCTTGTCCGGCTAACGCGCGCGCTTTACGTCCGGTGGCGGTGTTCCCGATGAACCAGCCCACGGCTACTAAAACGAGTCCGAGAATGAACAGTGCGCGGACTCCGTCGATCAGGAAGGTAGTCAGAATCGAGTAGAACGCCTGCTGTCCGATGGCCAGCGGAGTGCCCGACAAGGTATCGGTCAAGGTGCTTTCTCCGAATGCGAGAACGGCCTTGAGAACAATGGCGCTAATGAGGGCGGCGATTCCAATCCCAATCACCATCCGCGGACGGTTGCGCACCAGAATCAGAGCCAGAATGAACAGGCCCAGCACCAGATAGATGAGCCATTGAGCAACCGGCTGACCGATCTTGTACGCAGTGCGCGCTGTTTGAAGTTGTGGCGAGGTGAGAAGAACGACCTCACGCTCGGCTCTCGCTGGGATTGGAATGTCTGCGGCGAACGGGACGCCCTTGTCAACGAGTCTCTGCTTCACCGCATTGAGGGCGTCACCCGTATCGAGAATGACTTGATCGCCTTGGATCGTCACGGGTCCGGTGGGATTACCGGAAAGCGCTGCGATTGTTGACTTCTGAATTGAGGTGTTGA
>JBAXUN010000148.1:0-4358 GCA_037129655.1 Actinomycetes bacterium | reverse complement strand
GCCCCAATAACCGGTGTTGTAGCCAAGCTTGATTGTCATGGCTCAGACGGTAGCCCGAGCGATCAACACTGTTCTGTCTTCCGGCGTTTTGAGATACTTGCGATCAAGTAGATTCTCGCCGTGTCCGTCCTCGCCTCAACTCAGGAACCGGTGAAATTGAGCGGAGCCGTCTGTGTGGTTACGGGCGGTCTGGGGTTCATCGGTTCGAACCTGGTCGCAGCGCTTGTCGCCGATGGTGCAACTGTGCGCGTCGTTGACGAGCTGATTCCGGGTCACGGTGGCGCTATGCACAACATCGAGTCCGTGGCAATCGACGTGCTTATAGCAAGCATTGGTGATCCTCGCGTGGGAGATCTCGTCGATGGTGCCGATGTCGTGTTTAATCTGGCCGGTCAGGTGAGCCATACCTCGTCGATGATCGATCCACAGCAAGACCTTCGCTTGAATGCGCTTGATCACGCACTCTTTCTTGAGACGATTCGTCGCGTGAATGCCACGGCGCGAATTGTGCACGCCTCTACCCGGCAGGTCTATGGCCGTGTCGATCGTCAACCGGTCGATGAGTCAACCGCCGCGAACCCGGTCGATGTCAACGGCGTTGCGAAACTGGCAGGCGAGCAACTGCACATGGTCTACGCGCAGGCCTACGGCATGGCGACCACCTCGTTACGGCTTACCAATGTCTACGGGCCCCGCCAGCGACTCACGAGCGATGAACTCGGCTTCCTTCCGGTGTTCATGCGTAAGGCGTTGATGAACGAAACCATTCGAATCTTTGGTGACGGCAGCCAACGACGCGATTGCGTTCATGTCAATGACGTCGTTGCGTGTCTGTATGCCGCCACAGCCGATGCGGCCGTTGGCCGGGTCTACAACGTGGGCCATCCACGCGATCACTCGCTGGCTGAGATTGCAGCACTGATTACGTCGGCCACCAAGAGCGACGCTGGTCTTGAGTTTGTTCCGTGGCCCAGCGATCACCAACGTATTGACATTGGTTCGTTTCATACCGACAGCACCCGAATCAATACCGAGCTTGGTTGGCGGCCATCGATGAGTCTTGAAGATGGGGTTACCGACACCGTGGCGTTTTATCGTGGAGACCCGTGGTACCTGTCGTAGATCTCAGTCGAAAGGGTCAACGAATCGCCGAGGAGTTCGGCGCTGCCGCGCAACGAATCGCGGCCAGCGGCCTATTCCTGCTTGGTGCCGAGACATCGGCATTCGAGCGCGAGTTCGCAAAGTGGCTCGACATGCCCGATGCCGTAGCCGTTGCCTCTGGCGCATCAGCACTGCAGCTTGCCTTAGTCGGGCTTGGCGTCGGGCCCGGCGACGAAGTGATTTTGCCCGCATTCACGGCTGTGCCCACAGCGTCGGCGGTGTGCGCCATCGGGGCCGTACCCGTGCTCGTAGACGTCGAGAGCGACAGTGGATTAATCGATCTCAAATGCATCGAGTCGGCGCGTACCGATCGCACTCAGGCGGTCATTGTCGTGCACCTCTACGGATGCCCGAGCGAACTTCCGCTCACCGATCTGCTCGTCATCGAAGACGCTGCGCAGGCGCACGGCGCGCTAATCGCGCCACGCCGTTCCGACGCCGTGGCCTACAGCTTCTATCCAACGAAGAACCTCGGCGGAATTGGCGACGGCGGGGCAGTGGTCTTCGACAACGAGAACCTCGGCGCGCTGTTGCGCCGGCTGCGCGTGCACGGCATGACCGAGATGTATGCACATGCTCACGTGTCGCAGAACTTTCGGATGTCTGAAGTTGAGGCTGCTTGGCTGCGTTTGTCCTTGCCCTCGATCGATGATGACAACGGCAGGCGTCGCGCCATTGCCGCTCGCTATCGTGAAGCGGCGCCGCATCTTGCGTGGCCGCAATCGCACCCGGATCATGTGTTTCACCAGTGCGTGTTTCGCTCCCAGCGACGAGATGCCGTTCGCGCCGATCTTGCAGCTGGGGGCGTAGCGACAGGCGTTCATTATCCAATTGCAGTCACGCAGCAGGTCGCCTACAAACAGTTCGCTCGCGCAACATGCCCGCAGGCTGAAGCGTGGGCTGCCGAGTGCGTCAGCGTGCCGTGCTTCCCTGAACTCACCGACACCGAGGTCGATCAGGTCGCCTCCGCCCTTTCCAAGGTTGCCTCATGACGATCAGCAGCGTGTCTGCAATGTTTCCTTGTTACAACGACGCGCACAGCATTGGTGGGCTGGTCGATGATGTCTACAGGGTGCTCTCGCCGATGGTCGCAGAGGTCGAGGTCATTGTTGTCAACGACGGATCTAGCGATGGCTCGCGTGGGGTGCTCGACACGCTTGCGACTTCGCGTCCGTGGCTGCGCGTGATTCATCACGAGGTCAACCGCGGCTACGGCGGAGCACTAATTTCAGGCTTTTCAGCGGCCAAATATGAGTGGATCTTCTACACCGACGGCGACGCTCAATACGACGCACGCGAAGCAGCGCTGTTGGTGCCCCTTGCATCCGAAGATGTCGACATCGTGCAGGGCTTCAAGATCGGGCGTGGCGATGCCATGTATCGACGAGTAATCGGGCGCTGTTATCACCACGTCGTAAAGCTTTTGTTCCGGTTGCCGGGGCGCGACACCGATTGCGACTTTCGGTTGTTTAGGCGTCAACTCATTGTGGACACGCCGCTCACATCAACGAGTGGAGTGATCTGCGTTGAGATGATGCGCAACTTTGCCGAAGCCAACGCTCGCTTCGTCGAGACGGGTGTGCATCACTACTTCCGTCCGTCGGGCAAGTCGCAGTTCTTCCGGCTTCCCGCTATCAGCCGTAGCGCCGTTCAGCTGCTGCAACTGTGGTGGCGCAAGGTTGTGCGATGAGCGCGCCTTCCGAGAGGCTGCGCTCGACTGTTACATACGCAGCTACCGACGACGGCGCCAAGTGGGCTTTTCGTGTCGCAATGGTCATTGGGTCGCTGACGATCTTTATGGCTGGCAGGCATCAGTGGTTCTTGCGCGATGACTGGGCGTTGGTCATTTCTAGAAATGTTGTCCGCGACACGCTGGGGTGGAAGCAGTGGCTGTTCAGTTCACAAGATGGCCACTGGCTCACCATTCCGGTGTTGGCTTTTCGAGCGATACAGAACGCGTTCGGACTGGGCTCGTACCTGCCGTTTCTCGCGCTTGATGTCGTGCCTCACATAGCGGTTGTGCTGCTAGTGCGTGTCATTTGTCGGCGCTGCGGTGTGACGCCGTGGACCACGACCCTGATGTGCGCTCTGCTCCTGGTCTTCGGCGCTGGGTGGGACAACATCATCTTCGCGATTCAGATCTCGTACAACTTGTCATTGGCAACGTTCCTTGCCCAGATTGTCCTGGTTGATCATCAAGGGAAGGTCGATCGGAGAGATTTTCTAGGCGCCGGGCTATCCGTTGTCGGGCTGATGTCGTCCGGATTCGGCCCGATCTTTATCGTTGGCATGGCGAGCTTTCTGATTCTGCGCCGGCGGTGGTGGGCGCTTGTTGTGGCGGTTGTGCCCCAAGGCCTGCTCTATTGCTGGTGGTATCTCGCGTGGCAGTCAAAAAGCACAACCGCTGTGCCGGTGGGCTCAAAGTCGCTCGTACCTCAGTTCGTTGCTCATGGATTGGGGACCGCAGTTCACAGCATGATTTCGTTTCCGGGATTTGGTGGCGTGACCCTGCTTGGCCTGATCGCCATCGCTCTCTGGGCAGGATCTGGGTGGCGTACCCAGAGCATTTTGCTCACGCTGGGCAGCACGGCCGTGGTGATGCTTGTTGGTATCGGTTTCACTCGTGTTGGATTTGGTGTCGCTACGGCGGCAGCGTCGCGCTATCAGTACATGACGGCCATGTTGCTGGCGCCGCTCCTTGCCTTACTGGTAGATCAGATGTTTCGTCTCGCCGTGCACGCAAGGTGGGCGGGGCGCTTTGTGTTGTGTGCATCAATCTTGGTGAACGGCGGCCTTCTGCTCAGTTCGGGCGACGATCTCGCCAAGCTCTCACACAGTCAGAAAGTCACGTTTGAATTGGTGGCTGGCTCAGGTCTTATCGATCAGGCCTTGCCCGGTCGGATTCCCGACTCTTTGAGCCCCGACGTGACGGTGCAGTGGATGCCATGGCTCGTCGATCAACACGCGATTCGTCCGCGTGTGCCAGCGAACCAAGCCGAGATCGATCGTGTTCGCTTGGCGCTCGGCTTGCCGTGATCACGGTGTTGGGGTGAATGTGACCGGCAGGTGTTGCGGTCCAAAGATGCCCACGTTGCTGGGCTTCCATGTGATGTCGCCATCAATGCGCAGGTTGGGCATGCGCCTCGCCAGAATCGGCAGCGCCTCTTGCAACTCGGCTTTGGCCAGCGAGGCGCCGA
>JBAXUN010000147.1:0-4381 GCA_037129655.1 Actinomycetes bacterium | reverse complement strand
GTGTTGTCCAAGATGACAACGACCAGGCTGACGACCAAAACCCCGAGGATCTTCCAGCGACGTGGATTGACGTTCTCTAACGTTGCCTGCGAAGCAACCGATCCGGTTGCTTGGGGCTGACTTTCAGTCGACATACGTGCTCCGCCTCTGCGTTGAAATCGTGCGCGATCTATTCCCCGCAGCCTGGTCTCCGGGTTTTAATTCCGATACGCCATCGTATCGATTTAGCGATCAACTGCAAGTTGAAGGTTCAATAACCTCCACATCGGCGCTCTTTGCTCGAATTTTGTCCGTATTTCGGGTGTAAAAATCGTCTCGTTGGGTATCTAGGCAGCGCGACACCGTCGTGCAACAATTCTCTTAAGAACGGGTACCCGCCATGGGACTCGAGTCGAAAGGGGTCACCATGACCACATCTAGTACCGCTGTCCCGGAACCGCTTTATGGCGGCGCACCGAGTGGACGTCGCGTATCCATTTCTGATCTCGCCAGCGCTAAATCCCGCGGCGACAGGTGGCCGATGATCACGTCCTATGACGCACTCACCGCTCGAGTGTTCGACGAAGCAGGCATACCCGTGCTGCTTGTCGGCGATTCTGCCGCCATGGTCGTCTACGGACACGACTCAACGATTCCGGTGACCGTCGATGAACTCATCCCGCTAGTCCGCGGAGTCGTCCGCGGCTCCAAGCGAGCCATGGTCGTCGCCGATCTTCCCTTCGGCTCCTACCAGGCGTCACCGCAGCAGGCTCTTGAGACAGCTACGAGATTCATGAAAGAAGCTGGCGCTCACGCAGTCAAGCTCGAAGGAGGTGCACGAGTGCTCCCCCACGTCGAGTTACTCGTGGCCTCAGGAATTCCGGTGATGGCTCACCTAGGCCTGACCCCGCAATCGGTGAACGCTTTTGGCGGCTACAAGGTGCAGGGCCGAGGCGAAGATGGCGTCATCCTCATGCAGGACGCCAAAGCACTGCAGGCAGCAGGAGCCTTCGCCGTCGTACTCGAAGTTGTTCCCGCGGATCTCGCTACGGCCGTCACAGCGTCACTACAGATACCCACCGTTGGAATCGGCGCCGGAGCTGGCACTGACGCGCAGGTGATTGTGTGGCAGGACATGGCTGGTCTCACCCCAGGGCGGACAGCAAAGTTTGTTAAGAAGTACGCCGATGTCCACGGTGTACTTCTCGATGCTGCATCACGTTGGGCGGACGATGTCGTGACGGGTGCCTACCCGGCAACCGAGCACACCTACAGCTGACCTCGAACGATCCGCGTTGGGCGGATCGAGCCGAGGCACATCGGGTCGTGGAGCTCAGACGTCAGTGACGCGCAGTCCAGCATGAGCCTTGTACCGTCGGTTCATCGAGATCAGATTTGCTGTCATCGCTTCAACCTGATGCGCGTTGCGCAGTCGACCGGCGTAGATCCCGCGCATCCCCGGAATTCGGTTCGCGAGGGCCTGGGTGATATCCGTCGCTTCACGATCGTCACCGACGACCAAGATGTCGGTATTGATGTCGCCGATTGCCTCATCGAGCAGAAGCACAGCAGAAACGTGATGGAATGCGCCAACCACGCGCGCCTGCGGAGCGGCTAGTGCAGCCTCCTGCGCCGCCGAGCCGGCCTCAACCTGCAACCCAAAAGCGCCCTGCTTGTCGAAACCGAGCGGATTGACACAATCAATCACGATCTTGCCGGCCAATTCGCCCGCCAATTCCGTCAGAAGAGTCTGATGGCCGTCATAAGGCACAGCGATTATCACGATGTCGGTGTCGCGAGCGCAGCCGGCATTGTCGGCACCAGTTACCCCGTGGCCGATCTCGGTTGCTGCTTGAGCAGCGCGCTCTGCAGATCGAGACCCAATCACCACACTCTGTCCCGCCATCCCAAGTCTGCGAGCCAGTCCACGTCCTTGCTCGCCGGTACCACCGAGAACTCCAACGGTGAAGTCGCTGACATCAGGGAGGTCGTGCGGCGAAGTTGGCGCGTTTTCAGTCATGTCGCAATCAAACCAAATAACCTGCGGTACGGCACCATGAGGTTATGGATTCCGCCCGGGTGCAGTTACTGCGCGAGCTCTTGTCGACTACTGGATGGGTCGATCGAACTCGCGGATTCGCACGTTCCATTCGTCGGTCAACCGATGCGGGAAATGGATTGCTTCTTGTCGGCACGCCAACCGAAGAACCGTGGCATTTGGCCGCGCACCTCGACGATGAATCTCGGTACTCGGGCATTCCAAGTTTGATGCCCACACTCGTTCGTTGGAACCCGCCCCCCGGAGCTCCTGCACACTTATCGATTGGACTCGATCGGATCGAGGCTGCCGGGCGAGGTGAAACTCTCTTCATCATTGCCCCTGACGATCCAACGGACGCATTGCTCGAGCGCCTATCCGATGCACGTAAGTCCGGAGCCACACTGCTGACCATGGACCGAGGTGACGACGATCTCGCCGCCTTAGCTCACGACCAGTTGATCGTGCCACCGACTGGACTGGTTTCTGCCTCGGGTGAACCGTTAACCCGTGATGGTGGCCTGGCGAGTCAACCACCATTCGAATCGACGTCGTCTCTCACGTCGATGAGTCGAATGACTGAAATCGAATTGATTACTCCAGCGATGTCGTTCGACACTGTTCAACATCTCGTGTCGGCAGCGACCGGCGAAGCACCTGATGGTGCAGCAACATCGCGACGAAACTTCCGAGACAGGTTGGGGCGCATGCTCGACACCATCCAAGGTGCACAGCCACCGAGCGACTGGTAGCAAGGATGAGTTCAACCCCGACCGCCGACGAGGGTGGTCAGGACGCGAATGCGAACCTGAAGAAGTCCAGTTGGAGAATTGACACCTCGGCACTTCGCGGGCCGCGCGATTTTCGTCTGCTGTTCTTCGCTGGGCTAATTTCCACGATTGGCTCGATGTTTACCTATGTTGCAGTGCCACTTCAGGCACAGCGAATGACTGGCTCTTTCGTTGTCGTCGGACTACTTGGCCTTGCTGAAGTGATTCCGCTGATCGTCTTCGGACTGTGGGGTGGTGCACTCGCCGACCATATGGATCGACGTCAGATGGTGCTCATCGGTGAAATCGGCGCGGCAACATGCACGGTCCTTCTGTTCATCAACGCAATCAGCCCAACACCCCAGGTGTGGGTTCTGTTTGTTGCGGGAGCATTGTTCGCCGTCTTCGACTCCATCCAAAGGCCATCGCTAGACGCACTACTCCCACAGATTGTTGCTCATGACGACATCACCAGCGCAGCAGCATTGATGTCACTGCGTGGCAACGCAACCTTCATCTTTGGAACAGCAATTGGCGGCTTCATCGCAAGCTATGCCGGCGTCGCGATGGCGTATGGCCTCGACATCCTCACCTACCTCGCATCATTTCTGTTGCTCATTCAGATCAGCAGCCGTGGCCGAATGTCTGATGAGGATCGACTGCCCGGGCTTTCATCGATCACCGACGGGCTCAGCTATGCATGGCAGCGCAAAGACTTACTTGGCACATACGCAATCGACACAACGGCCATGATCTTTGCCTTTCCGACTGCGGTCTTTCCCTTCGTCGCCGAGAAGTACGACGCATCATGGGCTTTGGGATTACTGTTCGCGGCACCAGCTGTCGGTGCTGGAATCGCATCATTGACAAGTGGTTGGACATCACGCGTGCATCGTCACGGACGCGCGATTTTCATCGCCGCAATCGCGTACGGTTTTTCGATCGCACTGTTCGGAGTGTCACCAAGCTTGCCGATCGCGTTGTTCTTCTTGGCTGTCTCTGGTGCAACAGACATGGTGAGTGTCGTGTTTCGTCAATCAATTTGGAACAAATCAATTCCCGATTCAATCCGCGGTCGACTTGCCGGTATTGAACTCATGTCGTATGCGATCGGCCCACAACTCGGCAACGCGCGAGTGAGTCTCGGCGCGCAGTGGCGTGGCCTAACTAGCTCGATTGCCACGGGCGGAATCCTATGCGCTGCAGGCGTTTTCGGGCTTGCCATCGCACTTCCGTCGTTGTGGAATTACGACGAAAGAACGTCGATTGATGTTGCACAAGTGCGTGAAGAGCGCGAAAGAAATCAGTCACGCGACCTCGACTAACCGTGTGCCTGTTGTGATCTGACGCACGATGCACACGACACGAAGTTGCAAACCGACGCACGCATGCGTCACATTTGTAAATAGTTCTGACAGAGTTAAGAACATAGGATTCCGGCAACAAGGCTGGAGTACGACTCAGGGAGGCATCGTGGCGGCTGCAAAAACCACCGCGAAGAAGGTTGCCACAAAGGCGCCCGCGAAAAAGGTAGTTGCGAAGAAGGCACCAGCCAAGAAGGCTGTAGCTAAGAAGGCACCAGCCAAGAAGGCTG
>JBAXUN010000146.1:0-4410 GCA_037129655.1 Actinomycetes bacterium | reverse complement strand
ACTGAATTGCATCGGCGGGCAGTGTCTCTGTGGGTCCGCTCGGTCCGGCAAGCGCAGTGTTGTCTTGTTGGTCGCAGCGGCCGTGCGCGATTGGGTAGCCCGAGTCTGCGAGAAATGGATTCCGAGGCCCGATGTTCACAGCGCCAACAACCGTTTCGCGTTGTCGCAATAGAACGCCATCGACACGTCGGTGCTGATGTTTGGCATGCTCGACTCAAACCTGCGAATCGGGTCGTCGGTGCCCTCGTGATGCGGATAATCCGAGGAGAACGCCACCATTTCGGCACCAGCTTGCTCAATGATCCAGCCCAAGTCTTCGCCCGCAAAAGGGCTGACCACGACCTGACGTCGCACATAATCGGATGGTCGCATCGACAGATGCGAAAGGTCTTGGATGGATCGAAACGATCGAAGACCAGTGTCGATGAAATGCAAGAACGATGGCAACCATGTTGCGCCAAGTTCGGTGATGCCGAATCGCAGCCGAGGGAACTTCTCGAGGACACCGTCGTACACCAACGAGGCGATAAAAAGTTCTGCGGGATACCCCACCGCCATGAACGACAGCGCATCGCCAGGAGCATCAGAGCGGAAGTGAGCCATGTCGCGTCCGTTGTTGAAGAACGAACGACGAACCGGCCGATAGTTCTGATCAGCACCAATATGAAGGAACGCTGCGATGTTGGCCTCTTGAACCGCCGACCATACAACATCGAAATCTGGATGCGTCGGCGACTGCGAACGATCGGCAGGAATTGAATCGATCAAGACCCCTCCGGCGTTCGAAGCAACTGCGTCGGCCACGAACGACAGCGCAACGTCGGGTCCGTGTTCGAACGGTACGTAGGCAGTCGCGGAAAGTCGAGGGTCGTCACAAAACGCCTGCAACCCGCGGTTCATCGCGCGGGTTGCTTCAGCACGCGCCGCTACCGGAGTTTGCATCACCTGCACGAACGAACCCGTCGGGAAGATCAGCTGATGCTCAAACCCAAGCAGATCAAGAGCCCGCGATCGCTCGGCAGCATCCCATCCGCCGAGCGACATCCACCCTTTTCGCGGCAACGTCATGAAGCCGCGCTCGGCATCGATCATCTGGTCGTCACTGGCACCGCGTTCGGCAAAGCCGAGCTCGGCGACTACCAACAACTCCTCAAGAACTCGGTCATTCGAGCCGAGTTCAGGGATGGCCTCATGGGCGCTTGATGGCGCGAAGGAATGCAGCCAACCCTTGGGCTCCATGATGTGCGCATCAATGTCGATGATGCGCCGGTGTTGTGCGTACGTCACTCGCCTACCTCACGATTCTCGGCGTGCAGATAAGTGTGACCTACAAAGTCGCCGACGGCAACGACGCAAGGGTGACAGCAGAGACATCTCGCTCAGATTTCGCGCAATGGCGACGGCGAAAGGTTTGCGAAAGGTCTGATTGAGACGATTTGCTGATGAATCTTCTCCTGAAGCTGTGTGGCGCCACGATTGCGTCAGTGCTCATTGTGTCGTGCTCGTCGAACTCACCCGCTGCATCACCGGGCACCACGTCGCGAACTACCGAAGCACCAACCACCGAAGCACCAACCGCCACAGCGCCGACGACCACAGCGCCCGCCACAACGACCCCGCCGGTCACCGTTGACGCAAGCAAAAGCTCGACCACGGCAATCCAAGTAGCCGGCATCGCAGGGGCCACCGCACTCAGCGTAGGAATGGTTCATGCATGCGCATTACTGAGTGGCGGCACCGTCAGTTGCTGGGGCGACAACTCATTCGGGCAACTCGGCGGCGACCACCGCGGCGTGGGGGCGTCAGTGCTTGTGCCCGGAGTCAGCGGAGCCACTGCGATCGCGGCCGGTCAAGGGCATTCGTGCGCATTGCTGAAGGGTGGGTCGGTCGCATGCTGGGGCAACAACATTTACGGCCAACTCGGTGACGGCACGAACAACGACTCAACAGTGCCAGTAAAGGTCATCGGCGTGAAAGACGCCACGGGCATCAGTGTCGGCGGACTACGGTCATGCGCGCTGCTCGCCAGCCGCGCCGTCACCTGCTGGGGAGGCGGCGGACCAGACCTTCCCAGCCAGTTGCCGAGAGCCATCCCTGAATTCAGCGGAGCAACAGCACTCGCCGTTGGAGGAGCATTTACGAAGATGGGCAACGTGGACTTCGCTTGTGCTGTGCTGAGCGATAATTCGGTGACGTGCACGCTTCAGACCGGTATCTCTGCCGAGGCGACCGCCCTCGACGTCAGTTCGTCGCTTGTTACAGATGTGTGTGCTGTGCTCAGAGGCGGCCGAATCAGTTGTTACTCCAGAGACAGCCACAGTGCCATCGCAGGCGTGTTCGACATCGCTGGCGCATCCGCTGTCGGCGTAGGCGGCTCACATGCGTGCGCTCTGCTCAACGATGGGTCCATCAAGTGCTGGGGCGATAACACCTACGGGCAGCTTGGCGACGACACCCGGAACAGCTCAGACACTCCTCTGCCCGTGAGCGGCCTCTCTGGGGCCACCGCTGTCGACCTTGGCTTGCAACACTCATGCGCCCTGCTGCAGGACGGCACCGTCAGCTGCTGGGGCGACAACGCCGACGGTCAACTTGGCTTTTGACATCCGCCGGGTCGTCGAGTTCGCTGAAAAGACTGCGCAAGGCCTTCGCGCGTTGCTCCAGCACGCTTGATTGACTTGTGCACATGGCTGAAGAGTTCAACGACCGCGACCTATCCGAGTCGGTGTTCTGGGGCGTGAAAATGCACAACGCATTGTTCCGCGACGCCGACTTCAGCGGTGCCACCTTCTTCAATACAGGGTGGCAAAACGTGTCGATTGAAGGCGTCATCGACGGTCTGGTGGTGAACGGCGTCGACATCACCGACTACGTGAATGCCAACGATCGGTGGTATCCACTCAGGAACCAGCTTTCGCCCCACACTGCTGATGGAATGCGCTCAACATGGTCGGCGTTGTGCGCCGAGTGGGATCTCGTGCTTGGCCATGTCAACTCGTTGCACTCGCACGTGGCGACAACATCAGTGAATGGTGAATGGTCGCTGCGCGACACATTGCGCCATCTGCTCTTCGCTATGGACAAGTGGTTCACTGGGCCGATACTCGGAGCCGAGCGATTCTCTCCGATTGCATTGCCGAACACCGGGTCTCAAGGTCTCGAGTGGCCGGGAATCAATCGAGATGCCGATCCGTCATTGCTTGAGGTGCTTGCTGCCCGAACCATCAGCATCCAGACATTCACCGAGTACCTTGCGTCCCTTGAGCTTTCGGCTCTGCCCGAATTGACAGAGATTTCCGAAAACGGCTCTGTGCCCACCGTGATGTGTTTCCACGTGGTGTTCGAAGAGGAGTTCGAGCACCTGCGCTATGCACTCCGTGATCTCGCGTTCATCACCGGGTAGCCAAAACCAAATTCGATTCGCTGAGGCACAAGCTCGTTGCGAGCCACTGGGATCGGCCGCTTCGCCGCCATCGAGGTCCGACATCGCCAAGACCGACACGTAGTGCCCGGGTTGCGACCCGGCCGGCGCATCGCGTCAGATGTGTGCGGCGGCACCGGATGCATCGCATGCAGCAGGCACGTTGCTCAGTTCCCCTTCAGCAGCATCGGGGTCCGTCTCGACGATCCGCTACCCCTAGAACCCGAACGACTCTTTGAGCGCATCGTGGCGCGCCGACGAGGCGGATACTGCTTCGAACACAATGGGCTGCTTTTCGCAGTACTGAGCGAACTGGGCTACCACGTCACCATCCGGCTCGCCCGCGTCATCAACAACGTCGACCACCTCCCTGGCCTCACCCACCGCGTCGCTCACGTCCGCATCGGGGACATGACCTATGTGGTCGACGTCGGATTTGGCCCGGCCGGCCCATCGATGCCTGTTGCGATGCCAGCGCTGAATGCCGATGAAACCGAGCCATGGGCCGACGGCCAGACGCATCGTGTCATTGAACGACGAACCGGCGAGTTCCACGCGCAGCATCTACACAACGACCAACCGTTCTCCCTCTACCGATTCGATCTCGGCACCTACGGGCAGGCCGACTGCGAACTCGGTCACTTCTTCTCCCATCGCCACCCCGATGCTGTCTTCGTGAACAACCTTGTTGCCTCGCGCATCCTTGACGAAGAGGTCCGATCGCTCCGCAACCGCACATACCGCATTGTTCGCTCCGACGAGCGCGACGTGGTGGAGGTCGAGGTCTCCGACGCCGATCAGTTGACCGTGCTACTCCGGAACGACTTCGGGCTGAGCGTCACCGACGACGAGGGAAGGCATCTGTTCGCCAACCTGCCTCTGTGATCTACTGCGGTCGAGGAATCACTCGCAATGCATCGCTGCGACGTCAGAGAGTAGTGCCCGAGGTGGGACTCGAACCCACACGTTGTTGCCAACAAAGGATTTTG
>JBAXUN010000145.1:0-4412 GCA_037129655.1 Actinomycetes bacterium | reverse complement strand
CGTTCACGTCGAGCCGGTGCGGCATCACGAGGGATCAACGTCGGTAGCACATTGTTCGCTACAACCTCACCATTGATCACGACCCGAGCAACATCGTCACGGCTCGGCACGTCATACATCACCGAGAGCAAAACCTCTTCCATTATGGCGCGCAGTCCACGAGCGCCAGTGCCCCGCAGGATCGCCTGATCTGCTACGGCCTCAAGGGCATCCGGGGTGAACTCCAACTCGACATTGTCGAGTTCGAAGAGACGTTCGTACTGACGCACTAGGGCATTGCGCGGCTCAGTCAGGACCTTGACGAGAGCCTCGCGATCAAGTGCCACCACGGAGGTGAAGACAGGAAGACGACCAATGAACTCAGGGATCATGCCGAACTTGAGCATGTCTTCTGGCATAACCCGACCGAAGACGTTGCCGGGATTGGTGTTCGTCATATCCATCGACGCGGTGAAGCCCAGTGCCTTCTTACCAATCCGCTGCTCGATGATCTTGTCAAGGCCAGCGAAGGCGCCACCCACGATGAACAGCACGTTGGTGGTGTCGATTTGAATGAATTCCTGATGCGGGTGCTTACGTCCACCCTGTGGCGGCACCGAAGCGGTGGTGCCTTCCAGAATCTTTAGCAGGGCCTGCTGCACACCCTCACCCGATACGTCACGGGTGATCGACGGGTTCTCGCTCTTGCGAGCAACCTTGTCGATCTCGTCGATGTAGATGATGCCCGTTTCAGCCTTCTTGACGTCGTAATCCGCAGCCTGAATCAACTTCAGCAGGATGTTCTCGACATCTTCACCGACGTAGCCCGCTTCGGTCAGCGCAGTGGCGTCGGCGATAGCGAACGGCACATTCAGCATGCGCGCAAGAGTCTGGGCAAGCAGCGTCTTGCCTGAGCCAGTCGGGCCAAGAAGCAAGATGTTCGACTTCGCCAGTTCGACAGCGTCGTCTGGTCGGCGTTCGCCAACTGCGCCGGCCTGAACGCGCTTGTAGTGGTTGTAGACAGCCACCGACAGGGCCTTCTTTGCAGCGTCCTGACCAATGACGTATTTGTCGAGGAATTCGTAGATCTCGCGCGGCTTTGGCAACTCGTCGAACTGGAGATCAGAGGACTCGTTGAGCTCTTCTTCGATGATCTCGTTGCACAGATCGATGCACTCGTCGCAGATGTACACACCGGGACCCGCGATCAGCTTCTTGACCTGCTTTTGGCTCTTTCCACAGAAAGAACATTTGAGCAGGTCGCCGCCGTCTCCGACTCGAGCCATGGTGTCGTCCTCCAATACGTGTGCGCAGCGGACTGCGCGAAACGATGCACACGTTATTGCACCGCACTGACACTGACGGTACCCCTCAAACGACCTCCACACGCGGTGAGAAACACATCCGGATGCAGTGTTCAGCCAACAGCAGAAACGCCCACCCGTTGTTTACGGATGGGCGCTTCTTAAGAACTATCTGTGCCGGTCAGGCGCTTGCAGATGCCTTACGACTTGGGATAACCGAGTCAACGATGCCGTACTCGACGGCTGCCTCTGCGGTAAGGATCTTGTCGCGCTCGATGTCCTTGCGGATCAGCTCAACATCGCGCCCGGTGTGGCGGGCGAAGATGCCCTCCATCTCGGTGCGCATCCGAAGCAACTCATTGGCCTGGATCTCGATGTCCGTACCCTGACCGCCACCCTCGGTGTAAGGCTGGTGGATCAAAACGCGAGCATGTGGCAATAGGTGTCGCTTACCGGCCGTGCCAGCCGCGAGCAGGACAGCCGCAGCAGAGGCAGCCTGACCGAGGCAAACGGTCGTGATGTCCGGCTTGACGAACTGCATGGTGTCGTAGATCGCCGTCATGGCCGTGTACGAACCACCCGGTGAGTTGATGTAGATGCTGATGTCGCGATCAGGATCCATCGACTCTAGGCACAGCAACTGAGCCATGACATCGTCAGCGCTGGTGTCGTCGATCTGGACACCAAGGAAGATGATGCGCTCTTCAAACAGCTTTGAGTACGGGTCGTAGCGCTTGAAACCCTGCGCCGTACGCTCCTCGAACTGAGGCATGATGTAGCGGGACTCTGGTGCGACATAACCGTTGGACGGCGCACCGGGAAAAATTAGGTTGCTCATGATGTCAGTCCTCACGCCGTTCCGCCGCCGTCGACAACATCCCTTGCGGATGTTACGACGTGATCGACAATCCCGTAGTCCTTGGCCTCGTCAGCGGAGAACCACTTTTCCCATTCAGAGTCTTCTACAACACGCTCAACTGGCTGGCCAGTGTGATGAGCGATGAGTTCGGCCAACTGCTTCTTAATCAGAACCATCTGCTCGGCCTGCTTTTGAACGAGCGACTGCACACCGCCGAGACCACCGAGTGGCTGGTGCATCATGACGCGCGCGTGCTTGAGTGCGTAGCGCTTGCCAGGGGCACCTGCGGTGAGCAGGAACTGACCCATCGATGCGCACATTCCAAGCCCGAGGGTTGCAACGTCATTCTTGACGTACTGCATCGTGTCGTAGATGGCCATGCCGGCCGAGACACTTCCACCGGGTGAGTTCACGTAGAGGAAGATGTCCTTGTCCGCGTCCTCGGCTGATAGAAGCAGTAACTGACGAACGATTTCGTTTGCCATCTCATCGCGTACTTCACCTTCAAGGAAGATGATCCGCTCGCGGAGCAAGCGCTCTTTAATCGAGTCGGCATAGCCGGTTACTCCGGCGCCGGGGCCCCGATCGGTCCACGTACCGCTCACGGTATTCCTCCCACTGTCGTAATTCGCATTCATGAAGACCCTAACCAACGGATGGGGCGTTGCCTTCCCCAGATGTCCCCTGTTCGCCGTAGGCGTTATTTCGTGTTCGCCACGGGCGTGATTGCGACAGGAAAGTTCCGGCGTATTTGTGACCGATCGTGGTCACGGATACGCAGGCAACACGTGCGATCGAAGACCGGGATTAGTGGTCGTGACCCTCGTGGCCATCGTGGTCGTGGTCGTGACCCTCATGGCCGTCGCCCGCGCTATCTGCACCCGGCATGATTGAGTTCAGGTCAATAACGGTGCCGTTGGAGTCGACGATCTTGGCCTTTTCAAGCACAGACGCGAGCGACTTCCCGCGACGAACCTCAGCAACGGCCGACGGAACCTGACCGGCGTTGACGAGCTCCTGTGCGAACTGATCGGGGGTCATTCCGTAGCGAGGTGCCTGCTGGACGAGCCATGCGGACAGTTCAGTCTCGTTGACCTGGATTTCGTTTTCTTCAGCAATCTTGTCGAGGATGAGTTGCGTCTTGAGTGACTTACGAACCTCGTCGCCAACCTCGGCGCGGTGATCGTCATCGCCATGACCATCGGCGAAGTGATCGTCGATCTGCTGCGCGATTACACCCTCGGGCAATGGGAAATCGATTGAGTCGACGAGAAGCTCAGCGAGCTTGTCGCGGGCTGCATAACCCTGCTCGAGCAGCTTGACTCGCCCAAGACGCTCGCGAAGATCGTCGCGAAGCTCATCGATGTTGTCGAATTCACTTGCAAGCTGGGCGAAAGCGTCGTCGGCCTCTGGCAGAGCGCGCTCACGAACGGTGGTGACGGTCACGTCAACGGAAAGTTCCTTACCTTCGAATTCACCAGCCTCTGGGGTGAACGCGAAGGTACGTGTCTCACCGGCTTCGGCACCGGTGATCGCGTCGTCGAAGCCAGGCAGCATGCCGTCGGTTCCGAGCTCGTACGAAAGTGCACTACCAACGAGATCTTCGACAACAGCACCGTCGTCAGTTCCGTTGATGTCGAACAGGATCACGTCACCCTTGGCTGATGCGCGCTCAACCGGAGCAAGGCTTCCGAACCGGGCACGTAATGCGTCGAGCTGATCTTCGACATCGGAGCCAGCAACCTTCACCGAATCAACGGTGACGGCGAGGGTTTCAAAATCTGGGAGGTCGAACTCGGGGACGACGTCCATCTCGGCTGTGAAGGCAAGTGGCGCAGCATCTTCGAAGGTGGTGACGTCAACGTCGGGGCGGCCAAGGAACTTGATCTCATGCTCGCGAAGAGCGGCATCGAGGTTCAGGTTGATGGCGTCGTTGATTGCCTCGTCGAGAACGGCGGCACGGCCGACGCGCTGATCGATGACGCGGTTCGGGACCTTGCCCTGACGGAATCCCGGGATCGTGATCGAAGCTGCGATGCGGCGGTAAGCGGCGTCGAGGGCCGGCTTGAGTTCGTCGAAAGGAACTTCAACGGACAGCTTGACCCGGGTGGGCGAGAGGTTTTCGACGTCACTCTTCACTGCGATCGGTACTCCTGGATTCGGGGTTGAGACAGCTACCGGAAATGGGCCGGTTCCTGAGTCGGGGCGGGGAGAGTCGAACTCCCGATCTCCTGCTCCCAAAGCAGGCGCGCTAGCCACTACGCTACGCC
>JBAXUN010000144.1:0-4436 GCA_037129655.1 Actinomycetes bacterium | reverse complement strand
GGCGGCAGCGATCTTGCCTTCCCGCATCACGAAATGGGTGCCGCTGAAGCTCAAGTCGCCACCGGCATCGGCCCATATGCGCGGCACTACACCCATGCGGCAATGGTGCGTCTTGATGGCGAAAAGATGAGCAAGTCACGTGGCAATTTGGTCTTCGTGTCCAAACTTCGTGCCGCAGGTATTGATTCAGCAGCAATTCGGTTGGCGATTCTTTCCCATCACTACCGCACCGACTGGGATTGGACGGACGAGGGCCTGGCGCAGGCCCAGGAGCGGCTCGCAGCCTGGCGAGCGGCTTGTGCTGCCCCGGCTGCACCCGGTGCCACGCCAGTCTTGGCCGCAGTGCGCGCACATCTGGCTAACGATCTAGATGCCCCGAGTGCCCTTTCGGTAATCGACCGCTGGGCCGAAAACACTCGGCTACGGTCGGGTGCGTCCGGATCGGATTCCAACGCCGGTGGAGAAATCAAAGCGATCGTGAACAGCTTGCTTGGTGTTGCGCTGTAGCTAGCGGTCCATCGCGGCTCTGAGAGTGAATCGGCTTAGGACTTCTTCTCCGCGTGGCCGCCGAACTGTTTGCGCATCGCGGAAAGTGCCTTATCGCCATACAACGCGTTTCCGCGCGAACTGAACCGCGAGTAGAGCGCAGCGGTCAAAACCGGTGCCGGGACGCCCTCCTCGATCGCTGCAATCGCCGTCCAACGTCCCTCGCCTGAGTCTGAAACGCGGCCGCTAAATTCGTCGAGGGTTGGTGATTCGTGAAGGGCGTTAGCGGTCAGATCGAGAAGCCATGAGGAAACCACAGAGCCGCGTCGCCACAGCTCGGTAACCGCTGGAATATCAATGTCGTAGGAGTAGAACTCGGGATGATCAAGGGGAGCGGTCTCCGCATCGTTCTCGCGCGAGCGAAGCCCCTCGTTTGCGTTATGCAAGATGTTCAGACCCTCGGCGTAAGCCGCCATCAATCCGTACTCAATTCCGTTGTGCACCATCTTGACGAAGTGACCGGCCCCTGACGGTCCGCAGTGCAACCAGCCGTTCTCCTCAGGAGCGATGTCACCCGAACGTCCGGCGGTGCGTTCTGCAGCCTCGAGACCGGGGGACAAGCTTGTCCAGATCGGCGCGAGCCGTTCAACGGATTCGTTCGCGCCGCCGATCATCAAGCAGAAGCCACGCTCGAGCCCGAAAACGCCACCTGACGTTCCACAGTCCACATAGAAGATCCCGCGCTCTGCGAGCTCAGCCGATCGACGAATATCGTCGCGGTAGTAGGTGTTACCGCCATCGATGATCGTGTCGCCTTCGCTGAGGTGTTCGGCAACGCCAGCAACAGACTTTTCGGTGATCTCCCCAGCCGGCACCATGATCCAGATGTTGCGCGGTCCGTCGAGTTTGGCCGTCAGATCTTTGTATGAGGTTGCGCCAATCGCACCCTCTGCCACCAGTGCATCGATCGCCGCTTGGTTGACGTCGTAAACAACGCAGGTGTGCCCATCACGCATAGCGCGACGTACGAGGTTTGCGCCCATCCGTCCTAGCCCGACCATGCCAAGTTGCATAGGAGTTTGGGTAGCCATGGTTTACGCCTTCCTGCGCAAGAGCGAACATCAATCGCTAGGGTCTAAGAGCGAGACTAGGGGACGAAAGGTCTGTCTTGCTTGAGACTCAGTGGAGGCTGACATGAAATCGATCAATGATGCCGCTTCCGAATCCGATGGTTCAGTTGCGGGGCTTCTGGCGTGGACAGGTGTGGGAGAGCAGTTCGATCGTCTCCGCGACGCGAGCTTGCGCGACTTGTTCGCCGCCGATCCCTCGCGGGTCGAGGCCATGACCTTCGATGTCGCCGGAATTCATGCGGATCTGTCGAAACATCGAGTCGACAGCGTTGCCTTAGCAGCGTTGCTTGAACTGGCAGACCAACGCGATCTACGCGTCCGAATCGAAGAAATGTTCACGGGCATTCACATCAACACCACTGAGGGCCGGGCGGTATTGCACACGGCGTTGCGGGTTCCTCGTGGTGAGACGCTGGTGGTCGATGGCGTGGATGTGGCAGCCCAGGTTCATGGAGTGCTCGACCAGATGGCGGCCTTCGCAGGTCGGATTCGCTCAGACGAATGGAAAGGCAGCACCGGAAAGCCAATTCGCGCGGTAGTAAACATTGGTATCGGTGGATCTGATCTCGGACCGGTGATGGCGTATCGAGCCCTGCGTCACCTTTCGAAGCGTGATGTGCAGTTCCGTTTCGTATCGAACATCGACGGCACGGACATCGTTGAAGCCACGCGCGATCTAGACCCGGCGGAAACGCTTTTCATTGTGTCGAGTAAGACCTTCACGACGCAGGAAACTATGACAAACGCGCAATCGGCACGGGCCTGGTTGCTCGCAGGCCTTGGACAGCAAGCTGACATCGCCAAGCACTTCGTCGCAGTGTCTACCAACGCTAAAGCGGTTCAAGCCTTTGGCATTGATACGTCGAACATGTTCGGTTTTTGGGATTGGGTTGGCGGACGTTACTCGATGGATTCGGCCATCGGCTTATCACTGATGTTGGCTGTGGGTCCGGATGCGTTCGAAGACATGCTGGCCGGATTCCATGCGATGGATGAGCACTTTCGTTACGCAGACTTCGACGGAAATCTGCCAGTGCTCATGGGTTTGTTGGGTGTCTGGTATCGAGATTTCTTCAATTTTCAGACGCAAGTCGTATTGCCCTATGAGCAATACCTGGACCGCTTCCCGGCCTATCTGCAGCAACTGACGATGGAGAGTAACGGAAAGTCAGTTACCCACGATGGGACGCCTGTTGGCGTTGATACGAGTGCAATTTGGTGGGGTGAGCCCGGCACCAATGGGCAGCATTCGTTTTACCAACTGCTCCACCAAGGTACGTCGATCGCGCCGGCGGACTTCATCATGTTCGTGCAGCCGGTGAACGACATCGGCGACCATCACGACAAGCTGATCGCGAATGTTCTAGCCCAAGCGAATGTGATGGCGTTTGGTCGAAATGCTGACGAGGTACGGGCTGCTGGAACACCAGAAGAACTCGTCGCGCACAAGGTCATGCCCGGCAATCGTCCGTCAACGACGTTGATGCTTGACCGCCTGACGCCCTACTCACTGGGCACACTGATCTCGTTGTACGAACATCTCGTGTTCACTCAAGGAGTGATCTGGGGCGTCGACTCATTCGATCAATGGGGGGTTGAGCTCGGTAAGGCGATGGCTGGGCAGTTGTTACCAGCGCTCATCGCCGATGATGTGCCGGACCTGAGTGGATTTGATTCAAGTACCGCGCGGTTAGCAATGCGATACCGGCAACTCCGCGGTCGCTAAGTCCCACACAACACTGAAGGGTGCCGCCACAAGCGACACCCTCCAGGACTTCTTATTAGCGTGAGCGACTAAACCTGCGCCTCGTTGGCCAAGAACGCTTCCTTGGAGTCGTCAAGCGCGAGCATCCACGTGGTGTGGTGTTCGGGTGCCTGGTTACCGGTGACAACCGAAACATAACTGCGGTCGCGGTAGGTCAGGATGCCCTCTTCCTTGTGGTGCTCCCACGTCTTGAACAGGTCGGCGACCTGCTCGACCTTCAACTCTGGGTAGTCAGTGCTGTCGAGCATGTCGCGCATGTACGCAGTCTGGAAGTCGATGAGATCGAATGCGTTCTCACAAGCTTCTTCCTTGGCACGCCATACCTTGTAATCCTCCTCACGGGTGGCCGCATCAGGCAGTTCGATTCGGCCGAGCACGACATCGCGTGCGTACCAAGCCTGCGCGTCAAACATGTTGAATGTGTAGAACTGATCCTGCGCACCGATGTACATGAACTTGGTGTTGTTCTGCCAGAAGATGCCTTTGTAGAGGCCCAGCGGCCAGAGGCGGTTCTCGCTTTTGAGGCGCAGATCTTCGCCGAGGTACGGGTAGTTATGCAGGTAACCTGTGCACAGGATGATCGCGTCTGCATGCTTGCTGCTGCCATCTGAGAAGTGAACGATGTTGCCCTCGACATGAGTCAAGATGGGTCGCTCATCGACGCTCTCTGGCCAGTTGAAACCCATGGGGGTGTTGCGGTAGCAGTAGGTGACCGTCTTGGCACCGTACTTGTGGCACTGAATACCGATGTCTTCTGCGGAATAAGAAGCTCCAACGACGATGACATCTTTGTCGGCGAACTCGACAGCATCGCGGAAGTCGTGTGAGTGAAGGACGCGGCCCGGGAACTTCTCAAAGCCTGGGTACTGGGGGACATTTGGTGTCGAGAAGTGGCCACCCGCGTTGATGACGTAGTCGAACTCTTCTGTTGAATCTTGGTTATTGGGTAGATCACGCACGCGCAGGGTGAACTTGCCTGTCTCATCATTGAATGTAACCCAGCGCACTGAGTGGTCGAACTTGATGTACGGACGAACACCGGACTTGGAGACGCG
>JBAXUN010000143.1:0-4499 GCA_037129655.1 Actinomycetes bacterium | reverse complement strand
CCTACATGCAGCGTCAGGGTAAGGGTGCGATCGTCAACACTGCTTCCTTCGTCGCGACGATGGGTGCAGCCACATCGCAGATTTCCTACACTGCCTCAAAGGGTGGCGTACTTGCGATGAGCCGCGAGCTCGGAGTGCAGTTCGCCCGTGAAGGTATTCGCGTGAACGCGCTCTCGCCTGGCCCAGTCAATACGCCGCTGCTCGTTGAACTGTTCGCCAAGGATCCAGAGCGTGCAGCGCGTCGTCTGGTGCACATTCCATTCGGTCGTTTCGGTGAGCCAAGTGAGATCGCGGCAGCCGTCGCCTTCTTGGCAAGTGATGACGCTTCGTTCATCACCGCCAGCAACTTCCTTGTAGATGGCGGAATCTCTGGAGCGTACGTAACTCCGCTCGACGTTTAGTCCTTTCGCACTGTGAGGTATGCCAATGCCCGTCATTGAGTTAGATGAAGCCTGGTCCATTAAGGGTCATCTCAATGGCGGGTATTTGGCTGCCGTCGCAGGGCAGGCCGCGAGCGAGTTTTTCGATGGTGCGCCTGTCCTGACCTTGAGTGCGCACTATCTCGAGGTGATTCGTGGGCAAGGGCCAGCCGATATCGAGATCACGCCGTTGCGGACGGGTCGGTTGTCCACCGCCCGCTTAACGTTGTCACGTGACAACGTGCTGGTTGCGGAGTTCATTGCGACGGTTGGAAGCCCGCGAACCAGTGACGTTCGTATTGACGATGTCGAGCCTTTCGATGGGCCGGCATGGGATCAATGCGGATCGCCAGGACCAGCATGGTCAGGGCCGGGTATGGAATTGCTGGAAACACTCGATGTTCGACTCAAGCCGACCGACGGCTCGGCGCTGATCGGTGGCCAACCGAGTACCCATCCGGTTATCAATGGGTGGGTTTCGTACTCCGACGGTCGGGCAGTTGACCCGTTCCTAGTGATGGCGTCCTGGGATGTTCTGCCGCCAACGATTTGGTGCATGGGCATCCCCGGAAACATCCCGACGGTGGCCGCGCAGATTGTTCTTTACCCTGGCGAGGTTGTTGGCCGGCTCGCGTCGCGGGTGCGCGGACAGTTCTTAAGCGACGGAATCATGGATGAAACTGCAGTCTTGTGGGATGAGACTGGTCGCGTTTGTGCAACCTCGCGACAAACGGCCGTTTATGTTCCACCGAGGCAGAGCTAAGCTCGTAAAGCCAAACAGCTAGAGGCGATCCGCCGCGCTGCGCCGTGCTGCGCCGATCAGGCCAGCGAAAAGTCGGTGATCATCGGTCATCTCGGGGTGCCACTGAACGCCCAAAACGAACGCTGCCTCTGGATCTTCACACACCTCAACCGTGCCATCTTCAGCCCAACCCGTGATTGTGAGGCTGCCGGGGTTGTCGACGGCTTGGTGATGGCTGGAGTTGACTACGGTCTCAGTGGTTTCAAGGAGTCGTGCCACGAGCGAGCCAGACTCGAATCGTGCACCGTGCTCAAGGAAGTGCGCAGGCCTAATCCGGTGAAGCTCACCGTAACCGGCTGCTGGAAGATCCTGGATCAAAGTTCCACCGGATTCAACAGCCATGATCTGCAGACCGCGGCACACACCGAGCACCGGAAGTCCAATAGCGCGGGCATGCCGGTAAAGCGCCCGCTCCGTCGCATCGCGATCAGTCCGTGGAACATCAACCGTTTCGTGGGCTTCCTGACCGTAGTCGGCCGGATCAATGTCCGCACCGCCCACAAGGAGGAGGCCGTCGAGCCTGTCCACCGTCGCACTCGCGCTTTCGGCGTTCGTCACCGGCGGAAGTAAAACTGCCGCGCCGCCTTCGGATTCCACAGCATCGATGTACTGGCGCGGAATGACGGCTGCCAAGGTCTTTTCCCAGGCGCCCCAGGTGGAGATTTCGCTGTAGCAGGAGATGCCGATAACTGGTCGAGTCATATCCCTATCATTGCGTACCGTGCGTGTAATGAGACAGTTGGCTTCATGTCTTCACTGATCAGGCTTGTGCCGGTAACCGAGCATGTTTACGTCGCCACCTCACGTCGCTATGTGACCAACTCGACGGTGATTCTCGATGGCCACGGCGGTGCGCTGGTGATCGACCCTTCATGGGATGCCGATGAGTTAGCTGCCATTCCCGCCGATCTGCGAGCGCTGGGCGTCACCTGCGTTGCTGGCCTAGCCACCCACATGCACTACGACCACGTGCTGTGGCATCCCGATCTCGGTGAGGTGCCTCGCTGGGCATCGGCCGGAACGGTTGACGCGATCGTGAATCGACGAGCGGAATTGCTCGAACCGTTGATTGGCGATATCTCCGAAGACCTCATCAACCTTGCCGGACATCTCGTACCCATCGATGGCCCGACACTGGATTGGCGTGGCCCGACGGCAGTGATTCATCAACATGACGCACATGCTGAGCACCACATCGCGGTGGAGATTCCGGAGCTTGGTGTTTTGGTGTCGGGTGACATGCTCAGTGATCTTGAGTTGCCGATGCCCGACTGGACGGATGCGAATCTTGAGACGTATCGCACTGGGCTGCTGTTGTTATCTGATGTCGCTCGTCGAGCCGAGCGTGTCATTCCCGGCCACGGTTCAGTTGGGGTCGACGTTCGTGAACGGTATGAGGCAGATCTGGCCTATCTCAATGACGTGGATCAAACTGGCGCGAGCGCCGATCCCCGTGTCGACCTCGAACTCAATAAAGAACTTCATGAGTTGAATGTGCGGCGCAGTTTGTTCGCCTCGGCGGTTTGACGATGCTTAGCGCCTAGGGGTGGGATGTGTGTCCCGGTTGACCCGGTTGGATGGAACAGAATCGTCTCTGGCACGGTTGTGATGCTCAGACGGCGTTTTTTGTAGTCTCCGACGCAATCGAACGATGAACCAGGAGAAGTCGATGCAATTACCACCCTTGGTAGAGCCAGCTCCCGAGCTGACAGTGGACGAAGTGCGCCGCTACAGCCGCCACTTGATCATTCCGGACGTGGGCATGATCGGGCAGAAGCGCTTGAAGAACGCCAAGGTGCTCTGCGTCGGCGCTGGTGGGCTCGGTAGCCCTGCGTTGCTCTACCTAGCGGCGGCGGGTGTTGGCACGCTCGGCATCGTGGAGTTCGACACCGTTGACGAATCAAACCTGCAGCGCCAAATCATCCATGGTCAAAGCGATATCGGTCGGTCAAAGGCAGAGTCGGCTCGCGATTCGGTCAAGGAAGTCAACCCCTACGTCAACGTCATCGTTCATGACGTTCGGCTAGACAATGACAACGTCCTAGACATTTTCAGCGGATACGACCTGATCGTCGATGGCACCGATAACTTCGCCACGCGCTACA
This sequence comes from Actinomycetes bacterium, assembly GCA_037129655.1. Taxonomy (GTDB): domain Bacteria; phylum Actinomycetota; class Actinomycetes; order S36-B12; family CAIYMF01; genus Longivirga. The sequence continues at coordinate 1,173 of JBAXUN010000143.1, read as the reverse complement.
TGGTCAACGACGCTGCTGTACTGCTGAAGAAGCCCTACGTATGGGGTTCGATCTACCGCTTCGAGGGCCAAGTTTCGGTCTTCTGGGATGAGTTCGGCCCGAACTATCGCGATCTCTACCCCGAGCCACCGCCCCCCGGAATGGTGCCCTCATGTGCTGAGGGTGGCGTTCTTGGCGTGCTGTGTGCGTCCATCGGTTCGATCATGGTGACCGAAGCCATCAAACTCATTACCGGTATCGGCGACACCTTGCTCGGACGTCTCATGGTGTACGACGCACTAGAGATGTCCTACCGCACTGTAAAGATCCGTAAGGATCCCAATGCGGTGCCGGTTACCGAGTTAATCGACTATGAGGCTTTCTGTGGCTCGATCTCGGTCGAGGCCGCTGATGCCGCGGTGGGTTCCACGATATCGGTGAAGCAGCTCAAAGAGATGCTCGACGAACGGGAAGCTGGTGATCGCGATTTCCTGCTTGTGGATGTTCGCGAGCCCAATGAGTACGAGATCGTCGCCGTTCCCGGATCTGTTCTGATTCCGAAGGGCGAATTCATGAATGGCTCAGCCCTAGGTGGCCTTCCTCAAGACAAGCCGGTTGTCATTTACTGCAAGAGCGGCGCTCGGTCAGCCGAAGTTCTCGCAGTGGTCAAGGGAGCAGGATTCGCCGATGCCGTTCACGTTGGTGGCGGTGTCGTTGCCTGGGTCAACCAGATCGAGCCGGAAAAGCCGATCTACTAATCAAACAAGGCTCAATGTGAGCGGCCCAATCGAGAAATCTCGAGTGGGCCGTTTGCTTGTGTAAACCGAGTTATGCGTTGTTCTTCTTCACGCCTAGCCCGTCATCGGTGAAGCCAATCTTGTTATGAGTACCGTCGCAGAAGGGCTTGTTTGCCGAATGTCCGCAACGGCACAGGTACATGCGCTTACCTTCACGGATGGTCTTACCGTCTGCACCACAGGCAACGATTTCACCTTGAATTTCCAGTGGACCGTTCTCCTGCACCGTGATGGTGGTGATGTGTGATTCCGGGCTCAGTTCAGTTGATTCGCTCATACTCTGATCCAACACCTTTGCGACCGTTTTCGCTCGCAGGATCGAGGTACTTTTGGCTCGGCTTTCGCTCTAGAGCGCGCCAAGTTTCTGAAGTCGGTTAAACGACCAGTAACCGGGGAT
>JBAXUN010000142.1:0-4499 GCA_037129655.1 Actinomycetes bacterium | reverse complement strand
ACTGCCTCGCCGCTTCCTATCCCTAAGGGCCCAATGCCTAAGGGCGCCAAGATGCCGCGCGGGTAGGGTTCCGACGCCGACTGATCGACGTTTACGAGCGTCGCACTAGGGCGGTACGAATTGATCGGTCGTGTAAGCCGCGACCATCTCGATCCCACACCAGCGGTGGGATCAGTAGGCAAACCTGTAGGCTTCGCAGAAACGCCCTGGGCAATCCAAGGGTTTGGCCGTCGAGTCGAACGACCGCGAGCCCACAGATTCGTTGGCCAAAGGATGCAGCCGCCAGCCAGGTAAATAGCGTTAGTTCAACTAGGAAAAACCCGAGCGTGACGAGCCCAGATGCAGCCGTTCCGTAGGCCACGCTCGGAACGAAGAGCCGAACCAGCAGAACTGCGGCAAACCAATCGATCATGAGCGCAAGCAGTCGCCGGCCCCAACCAGCGAGCGATCCGGGGCCATCAGCAGGAAGCCCAAGGCGTTCACCACGCCAGTTCTGGGTACTTGGCAGCACCGAACTCGGTCCGGACAGCCACGACCCAACGTCCTGGCGAGTTAAGCGGGGTCGTTTCTGCTCATCTGACACGTCCCAAGGTTAACCTCTGGCTCGCAACCCCTGACCATGGGCTGGTTACGAAACACTCCCGAAACAATTGGGATACGACGGGGAAATGGTCAGCGCATAGATTAGGCATGCAACTGCGGCGAAACCGTCGCATATCACGACGAGTGAAGGGTGTTGGGCGAATCGGCCCGAACCCTCGCGAGGAGGAATGGATGTTCAAGAACGCGGACGAGGTACTCCAGTACATCCGCGAAGAGGACGTTAAGTTTGTTGACGTTCGCTTTTGCGACCTACCCGGCGTTATGCAGCACTTCAATGTGCCCGCTCAGGGACTTGATGTGTCGTTCTTCACCGAAGGCCAGATGTTTGATGGATCATCGATCCGCGGCTTCCAGGCCATCCACGAATCAGATATGAAGCTGGTTCCGGATGTTACGACCGCGTACCTAGATCCCTTCCGCGTTGAGAAGACACTGAACATCAACTTCTCGATCCGCGATCCGTTCACCGACGAGGCGTACAGCCGCGACCCACGCAACGTCGCCGCCAAGGCTGAGGCGTATCTCAAGGCCACCGGCATCGCCGACACGATCTACTTCGGCCCTGAGGCCGAGTTCTACATCTTCGACGACGTTCGCTTCGAAACCAAGCAGAACGCCGGCTACTACTTCATCGATTCCATCGAAGGCGCATGGAACACCGGCCGCGTCGAAGAGGGCGGAAACCTTGGATACAAGACTCGCTACAAGGGTGGTTACTTCCCCGTTCCCCCGGTTGACCACTACGCAGATCTTCGTGACGCGATGGTGATCGCCCTGCAGGAAGTCGGCCTCGAGGTTGAGCGCAGCCACCACGAAGTCGGCACCGGTGGGCAGAGCGAGATCAACTACCGCTTCGACACCCTGCTTGCTGCCGCAGACCAAGTGATGGCATTCAAGTACGTCATCAAGAATGTGGCGTGGGCTGCGGGCAAGACGGTGACCTTCATGCCAAAGCCACTCTTCGGCGACAACGGCTCAGGCATGCACTGCCACCAGTCGCTGTGGAAGAACGGCGACCCGCTGTTCTATGACGAGCTCGGCTACGCAGGTCTTTCCGATCTTGCCCGCTGGTACATCGGTGGTCTGCTTAAGCACGCACCATCACTGCTCGCGTTCACGAACCCGACCGTCAACTCGTACCACCGTCTGGTGCCGGGTTACGAAGCTCCGGTGAACCTGGTTTACAGCCAGCGCAACCGCTCGGCATGTATCCGCATCCCGATCACCGGCTCGAACCCGAAGGCCAAGCGCATCGAGTTCCGCGTTCCTGACCCGGCCAGCAACCCGTACCTAGCCTTCGCAGCAATGTTGATGGCAGGCCTAGACGGAATCAAGAACAAGATCGAGCCACCGACGCCCGTCGACAAGGACCTCTACGAGTTGCCACCGGACGAGGCAGCATCAATCCCGCAGGTGCCGGCCTCACTGTCTGAGGTGCTCGACGCACTCGAGGCCGACCATGACTACCTGCTCGAAGGTGGCGTCTTCACGCCAGACTTGATCGAAACGTGGATCGAGTACAAGCGCGTTAACGAGGTTGACCCAATCCGTTTGCGTCCACACCCACACGAATTCGAGCTCTATTTCGACATCTAAGTCGGACCAACATGGAAATGCCCCGCTGAAATTCCGGCGGGGCATTTCCATGTTCAGCAAGCTACGAATGAAGCCGACTAGATGTGAGTAGCGCCTGGCACTGCGCATGCGTCTTCCAGTACGCCCATCTTCACCAACAGTGCGCTCACCTTGTGCCGGTTCGAACTGAAGGTGTCGTAGGCCCACGATGTGACGCTCTCCCCACCCGGTACAGCGTGAAGAACATCGATACCGGACGCGGCCGCTGATCCAAGCGGTCCCGCCTGACGAGCGATGAGTTGGAGTGCCTCGACGTGACTGTGAATCCCCTCATCATCGATGAAGAGGATGCTTTCTTCTACAAGTTCGCGAGAGACTCCATCGGGCAGATCCCCAGCATGGCGCGAACCACGCCACTCGACATCGCTGGTGATGGGCGCCATGGCGGTGGCGAAGCCAGTACAGATTGAACAGTCATCGTCGTACACGACAGTTGCTTTCGCCGTCATCAGTGTTCTCCAGTTGGTGGATCGAGTAGCGCGGTGAGACCTTAAGTCCCTACCCCTACGTTCCCCTACTTCTCCACAAACGGCATCCGGAGCCTGCCCAAGAGCACTAGCGCGTTGGGAAAAACCTGTTCTCGTTGATCTTGCCTAGACGCGCTGGGTTGTACGTGTAGATGATTGCCCGGCGCGCGGCGCTGCTCCGGTTGAGATCGGAGTAATGCAAGAGCCACGAATCAAACATGATCATGTCCCCGGCCTTCAACGGCAGCGCAACTGCAGAGTCCACATCGAAGGACGTCGAGTCGATCTCGAAATGACTGCCCACCTTGAACGGATACGCCGTCTTATCGGCATGACTCCGTGGGACGACACTAAGACAGCCATTCACTTCATCAGCATCGTCGAGGTAAATGAAGCAGGTCGCAAGCTCATCGGTGTGGGCGCGCCAGCAACATGACCAGTCTTGATGCCACGGGTACGGAGACCCGCCGGGCAGTTTGAGATTGAGTTTGTCTTCGAATACGTGAACGTCGTCGTCGAACACCGAGCGCGCTGGGTCTCCAAGTCGAGGCTCTAACGCCAACTCAGCGAAGAAGGGACTCAGATCGGAGATGGGCTCAAGTTTTCGGATCACGCGATCCATGCCTGCGCGCTCTTCCGGAGCGAGGTGATCCACCTCCCACTCAATACGTGGACCGTAGAACTCTGGGTCAGAACCACACAATTCCATCAGGCGATCAGATTCTGCGCGGGCCTGAGCGAGCGTTGCGTCGTCGAAAACGCCCGGGATTACAGCGAATCCGTTCTCGCGATAGCTCTCAGCATCAATCCCGAATTGCAGTGTCTGCGTCGACATAGACAACCTCCTGCGCAAGCTGATTTAGATAGTCATAACTGAACGACTGAGATGGACAGGCAGATTTGCGTCCCGCCCAACTGATGAGGCCCACGCGACGGCATGGAATTGCAAGGTTACGAGTTCGGCAAGTGCGTCACTTACTGGCTGACGCACCTTTGCACCCGTCGCCTCAATTGCATCAACGACGATGGAAGGGATCGGCGTCACACCCCACACCAGAGTTCCGGGGCCAGCAACACTGATCGGCCCATGACGGTACTCGCCGGTCGCATACGCCTCTGCCCACATACCAGCAGATTCACGGCACTTTAGCGCTGCCTCCTGGGCCAGAGCCGCTGCATATCCATTGCCAAGAACAACAAGTTGATGCGGCATCTCCTCGTCCGCACCAGCTTCTACTGAAGCTTGGCCCGCTGCGATGAGCGCCGCGCGCGCCGACGCCGATTCACCGTGGCGCGCTCGCACCAGTGCGAGCAGAGTCGTTGGGAAGCGCGTCTGAACGACACTAGTTTCATCGGCATACGACAGGTCGATGATGTCGGTGGCCCGTACACCGATCGGTGTATCGAGGTCGCCGAGCACGGCGGTCAACGGAACCGCGGAATCCAAGCGCTCGAGCGCTTCGACTAGATCGACGGACGTACCGGATCGACTAATTGCAATCACCCGATCGTATTGACGAGTCGGTGAAGTGAATTCACTCGCGATCACCGCATCGGTAACACCGTGCCCGGCCTGTTCACGAATCCACGCCCACGCGATCGCCGCGTAGTACGAGGTACCGCACCCCATGATGAGCACCCGCTCGCCGTCGGCCGGGTAACCACTAAGTTCGCCGTCTGCCTGAGCCTGTGCGCGTTCCCACGATTGCGGCTGAGTCGCGATCTCATCCCATGTTTGTCCACCCAAGGTTGGGCGCTGTGCAGTCATGATGTGGATCCTCCTGGCAGGTGGGC
>JBAXUN010000141.1:0-4527 GCA_037129655.1 Actinomycetes bacterium | reverse complement strand
TTGGCCGAGGCGACCTTGGTGACGTTCTCCGGATTGATGTGATCAAAGCCGGACTTCTCAACGAGTTCGCGGACCTTAGCCACATCTGCCTCGGTCATGTCTTCGGTGCGGGCATCCGCACCGAGCGAGCGAACCTTGCCGCCGACGTAGACGACTGCTTCGTAGAGGGAGTCGCCAAGGGATTCGCCAGCGTTGCCACCGATGAGCAGGGTTCCGGCCTGTGCCATGAACGCGCTCATGTGGCCGCAATCACCAGCAACGGCAAGGGTTCCACCCTTGAACGAGATGGCTGCGCGTGACGATACGTCGCCGCTGACGATGATCAGACCACCGTGTGCTGTGGCGCCGGCAGCGCTCGAAGAGTTGCCGTTGACGCGGATCGTGCCGCTCATGAGGTTTTCACCAAGGCCTGGGCCCGGGCTGCCGTTGACGGTGATATCCGGACCGTCGCAGAGTCCACCGAGGTAGTAACCGGTGCTGCCTTCCACGGTGATATGGATCTTGTTCGTCAGACCAACGGCGAGGTTGTGCGCGCCACGAATCTGCGTGAGCGTGGCGGACGAACCGTCAGGCAGTGCGCGCAGGGCACGGTTGACCGCAGTTACGCCCATCTCATGGACGTCGAGAGTGATCGCTTCAGTAGTTGCAGTCATTTCGTTACACCGTCCACGTGTGGATTTCTTCGGGCTGTGGTTCGAAAACGCGTGCGTTCTCGATGCCCGGCAGGCCTGCAAGTGCGTGGTATTCGCTAGCAACCGCGACGTACTGGTCAGTCTCAGCGACGACCATGGGCTTACAAGCGAAAGCGTCGCGAACCACAGAGAAAGCGTTCTGGGTGCTGACGACGAGGGTGAAGAAGCCGTCAAACTCCTTGAGAACGTGGCGCATTGCGTCCTCGAGGCTGTCGCCCTCAGCCATTCTCCAACCGATGTACTGCGCACAAACCTCGGTGTCGTTCTGCGTGATGCAGTGGACACCTTCGTCGGCGAGCTGGCGGCGGATCGTGGCGTGGTTCGAGAACGAACCGTTGTGCACGAGGGCAAGGTCTGGGCGAGGTGAGAATGGGTGCGCACCGTCGATCGTGACAGCCGATTCGGTCGCCATGCGCGTGTGGCCGAGCGCCATGTATCCGGTGACCTTGCTGACATCGTAACGATCGCAGATTTCACCCGGCAGGCCGACGTCCTTAATCAGACTCATCGCGAGACCTTCGCCAACAACGATGATCTGCTCTTCGCTCGCTGCCAGGGCGGTGTGCACCTCGGCGACGTTCGCGGCGGTCGTGAGGAAGGCGACGTGACCGTTGATTTCGATCGTGGCGCTGGCGCCCGTAGCCGCCTCGACCTCAGACTTGACGGCCTCCCAGTTCGCGTGGGTGTTGTCTGTGCGCAGTGAGTAGCGGGTCGCCCCTGCCGGCACACCACGGTCGTAAATAGCCAAACCAGCCGAATCCGGACCGCGAGCGGTCATCTCCTCCAGCATCGTGCTGAAGTACTGGCCGATCTCGCCCTCAAGGGCTGGATCACGCACCAGTATCCCGACGATTCCGCACATGGGCGATACTCCCGTCTGCAAAAAGAACTTGGATCTGAACCGCCTGAATCCCGTTTTGAGACGTCAGGCATTGGGGTTGACCAACAGTATGGTGTGAAGTACTGCAGGTCAACCCCTTGATTTCTGGCCCCGTGTGCGGTTTCGTAGCGACACCACATGTTCACTTGAGGTGGACGAGCCGACATAACGCCGGCGGTCGCAAAACAGTAGGGAGTTTTCTGTGACTGACACCCGTGAAGAGCTTCGCAAGCGTGCGGAAGCCGACGGAATTGAGTTCTTCTTCGCTATGTTCGTTGACATGCATGGAAAGCCGTGCGCCAAGCTAGTGCCGGCGTCCAGCTTTGACATGTTGATGGATGGTGGTGCTGGATTCGCTGGTTTCGCAGCAGGTCCGATGGGCCAAGACCCGTCTGACCCAGATCTGTTAGCCGTTCCAGACCCGGCGTCGTACACGCCGGTTCCTTGGGAGCCAGGGCTGGCTGTTCTGCAGTGCGACATCCATGTTGACGGTGAGCCGTGGGCATATTCGCCACGCGTCATCCTCAAGCGCCAGCTGGAAAAGCTTGCTGCACGCGGGATTACAGCGATGGCCGGTTTTGAAGCTGAGTACATGCTCGTCGACAAGGACGAGAACGGGAAGCTCGTCATCGCCGATCCGCTCGATACGGCGCAGTCACCTTGCTACGACGTGAAGGCGCTTAGTCGTTCGCTGGAGTTCCTCAAGACGACCTCGCGTTACATGAACCAGCTCGGCTGGGAGAACTACGCGAACGATCACGAGGATGCGAATGGTCAGTTCGAGCAAAACTGGAAGTACGCCGATGCACTCACCTCGGCCGATCGCCTGATCTTCTTCCGCTACATGGTTCACGTGCTTGCACAGCGCGAAGGAATGTTCGCAACCTTCATGCCGAAGCCGTTCTCGAACCTCACGGGCAATGGTCTGCACATCCACACCTCACTGTGGGAGGGCGATAAGCCGCTCTTCGTCGCAGAGGGCGAAGACCCACGCGGACTTGGCATTTCGGAGATGGCGTACAACTACATCGGCGGGATCCTCGAGCACGCTCGTGCTGCTGTTGCAGTTACCTGCCCGACGGTTAACTCGTACAAGCGCATGGGTGTTGGTGCACCGACTTCCGGCGCAACGTGGGCTCCTGCTTACGTTTCGTACGGTGGCAACAACCGCACACAGATGCTACGCATCCCTGAAGGTAACCGCGTCGAGCATCGTGGGACGGATGGGTCGGCTAACCCGTACCTCGCACTGGTTGCTGTTCTGGCATCGGGTTTGGATGGCATCGATCGCAAGGTAGATCCAGGAGCTCCCAACACCGACAACCTCTACACGTTGTCGCAGGCAGAAATTGCTGATCGCGGTATCAAGTCAATGCCAGCAACGCTGGCTGAGGCTGCTGGAAACTTGGCGCAGGATGACCTGCTGCGTGAGGCTTTCGGCGTCGGCCGTGGCGAGGACTACGTCGACTACTTCGTTAAGACGAAGCAGGAAGAGTTCCGCGCGTACCACTCACAGGTCGGCGAGTGGGAAATCAACAAGTACCTCACGCTCTACTAAGTCGAATCTCAACGGCGAAAGCCGAGACCTCACTGCAACGGCGGTGTTGGTCTCGGCTTTCGTTGTTTTGACGGTCTGTTCGCAGATGCGAATTACGTTGGCCACTCGGCGATTTCGTCCAAGATTTCTATGACGACAGAAGCATCTGTGCGCGGGTTGACGAACGCTAGTCGCAACACAGTGCGGCCCTCCCATTGCGTTGGGATACATAGGATTCGGCCATTCTTGGACTGTGTGGTCGACCATGTCTGATAGTCGCGATCGGACCATGCTGAAACCTCAAACAGCACGATGCTCAGCATTGGCTCGGCGACCAAGCTGAGATGCCTTGATTTATTGATGTGCGCCGCCACCTGACGTGCGGTCGAAATCGACATCTCGACGGCCATCGAATACTTCTTGGTGCCATGAGTGGCCAAGCTGAACCAGAAGGGTAAACCTCGCGCACGTCGAGACAATTGGATTGCCAAGTCCGATGGGTTGGTTTGTTCCCGGTCGACGTTGTCGAGATAGTGCGCCGTTTGCGAGTGGGCATTCTTGGCAAGTTGGGTGTCGCGATACAGGAGCGCGCAACTGTCGTACGGCGCGAATAGCCACTTATGCGGATCAACAATGAAACTGTCTGCCAGTTCGATACCGGCGAAGAGATCACGAACGCTCGGTGCGGCCAACGCGGCACCTCCGTATGCGCCATCAACATGCAGCCAGATACCCAACTCTGAACAGGCCGTTGAAAGCGACGCCATGTCATCCACGATTCCCGCGTTTGTACTTCCCGCACTGGCTACGACGGCGAAAAGACCGGGGCGGGATGCGAGGGCCTCGGCAAGGCCGTCACCGGTTAGTCGGCCGTCGTGGCCCACTGGAAGTTCAATGACATCGACGTCAAGAACCCTTGCGGCAGAACGGATTGATGAGTGTGCACTCGCTGCGCACGCGATTGCCCAGCCGCCCTTGGGGCGCTCTCCGAGTCGGTTCCATGCATGGGTGCGGGCGGCATGAAGTGCCGAAAGATTTCCAGAAGTTCCGCCAGCCACGAAAGTGCCACCCGCGGTGTCTGGCCATCCAAGTAGTTCGCGAATCCATCCCAGCGCTTCGTTCTCCGCGTGGATTGCACCGGCGCCAGATTCCCAGTAGCCAGCGAATACGTTGGCTGCGCTGGCCGCAATATCGAAGGCGATGGCGGCCTGCGTTGGTGCATTGGGAATGTACGCAAGATTGAGTGGGTCAGTTTGAGCCCGTGTCGCTGGTGCTAGAACTCGGTCGAAAACATCGAGTGCGGACTCTGCGCCGATGCCATCCTCAGTAATCGTCGTGCCGGCTTCAAGTCGAAGTTTGTCGGCCCGCTGAGCAGTTGAGTGCGGATCAGGTTCTTTCGTCAGGCGTTCTGTCGCCCA
>JBAXUN010000140.1:0-4536 GCA_037129655.1 Actinomycetes bacterium | reverse complement strand
GGATCGCATCTCGAACTGGTGCCGATGGTGCTCGAAGGGCTTCGCGCTGCGGGGATGGGTGAGGTGCCCATCGTCGTCGGCGGCATCATTCCCGATGCAGATGCAGTCACCCTGAAGGCGTCCGGCGTGGCCGCGGTGTTCACTCCGAAGGATTACGACGCGACTCTGATTATGGCCAAAGTGTTAGATGAAATTCGTTCGGCGAGAGGGCTTGCGCGGCTGCTGGCTGGTTAGATCGGAGCATGTTGCTGCGCTCTATCCGAATCGCCCTAGCGCTACTTATCGCTGCAATCAGCGTCGTCGTCGGTGCACCTGCTGCGTCCGCCGATGATGCGCTGAATCAGCTTGCGGAGAAGTACGCGCCGATCGTTGTCGTCCGTTCGCAGAGCAGCGCATGCGGTGACGGTGAGCCGTACCTGCCGGTGGCGGTCGAGACTGTTCTTGGCAATTCAACGGTGACTCTGCACGGGCCCAATGGTGAATCCATCACCGGGCCCAAGGCATCGGACTTAGCCGGCAAAGGTGATGGCTGGTATCTAGATCTGCCGGGTAATCCCTTGAATCCCAAGTGTGAGTATGAGACCTGGTTCGACAAGGCCTCGGCGGGTAAGCAGCCAACCCTGTATTCGAGGCTGGCTACTGATCCAGATCATCCCGATCAGGTTGCTCTGCAGTATTGGTTTTTCTGGAGTTACAACGATTGGAATGACAAGCACGAGGGTGACTGGGAAATGGTGCAAATCCTTTTCCCGGCAACATCTGCAGCACAAGCACTTACAGTGACGCCGACATCTACGGCTTTCGCGCAACACGAGGGATCAGAAACGTCTCCGTGGAATGATCCAAAGCTGCATAAGGATGGCGATCACATCGCGGTCTATCCCGGCCAGGGCTCACATGCGGCGTACTACACGCAGGCCAACTGGTTTGGTAAGAGTGCGGCCGCTGGCTTTGGTTGCGACAACACCACTTCGCCGGGTGATGTGATGAAGCCAGCGATTGTCGTTATGCCGAATGATCCGACGGGTGATTTTGCGTGGCTCAGCTTCACTGGGCGATGGGGGCAAAAGGCACCCTCGTTCAACAATGGCCCAACGGGACCAAACACCAAGACGCAGTGGAGCCATCCGGTTTCGTGGCAGCTCGATCAGGGCCGCGAGACTGCAGTTGCCTTGCCCCTTGTTGCGGGACCGGCGACAGCGACGTTCTGCTCGGTATCAGCGTGGGGCTCTGGACTATTCATTAAGGCGCTCGATAGTCCGGCAAAGGTTCTCGTGGGCATCCTTGCGGTGCTCGGTTTCATCGGCTGGCTGATTAGTCGCACGGATTGGCGTCATGCGGATTCGGTTAACCCGGATCGCGAGCGGCGTGCTGGTCAGATGGCGACGGCTGCATTCGGCTTCGTGCGGCGACATCCGTTGGCCTTGCTCTGGCCGATTCTGCTGGCCTTTTTTGCCGCACTTGTGAGTTTGCTGGCCCAGCGTTTCTTTATCCAGCCCAATCCGAATGGCGATCTTGGCCACCTCGACTCACTTGCTCATCCACTATTGGGTCCAGGGCTCGCGCTGATCGTTGCCATCGTGCTTTTCCCGTTAACCGCTGCTGCTCTTACGTCATCGATTCGGGTTGCTGACGAGGTGTCGCGCGGTAACAAGCCTCATGGCTTGGCCGCGATCAAGGAATCATTCACTGAGCCGTCTGGGCTCTTGGTCGTGATCTTTGGCTATCTTGCGATCACTCTTCTGAGCAGGACTGTGATCGCCCTACCCATTGCGCTGTGGCTACTGGCGCGTTGGGCTGTTGCACTGCCGGTTGCGGTTGTCGAAGAGCTTGGTGTCGGCAATGCCTTTAGACGCAGTACCCAACTCACGAAGGGGCGACGATTCCGTGCCCTTGCTGTTGCACTTGGGTTCTATCTGCTTGGCTTCGTGCTGCCTGATCTCATCGGCGCTGTACTCGTGTTGCTCACTAACTGGCCGTTCTTGGTGTCGACCATCGTGACGTTGGTCTTGAAAGCGATCCTGTTCCCCGTCAGCGCTGTTGGTTTGGCGATGCTGTTTTACGATCTGCGCCGTCGGTCGGTCACGGCCGAACACGTCATGTCTGAAGTCGACGGCTGAGGTAAACAGACAGTGCGCGGGCGACCATGGGGCGGATCGCGATATCCCATTCGCCAGAGTATTCGACCGCCTCGCCACCCATCGCAAGCTTGAAACGGGTGAGTCCCCACAGTGGGTCCTTGGGGTCGAGTGTGTCTGACACGCCGCGAAGGTCGTGAACCGAACACCCGTCCTCGAGTGCGTCAGTGAGCATCCGCCATTGCAACGCATTGCTCGCTCGCTCCACATGGCCAGCGGGCGATGACCCGCCGTAGGTGTAGGACGATATGTCCCCGACAGTCACCCGAAGTGCCGCGGCCGTTGTCTCACCCCCATGTTCGGCAAGATAGATGCCCACGCGCTTCGGATCCTCGGCATTCATCGCGCTGATCATTCGTACGAAGTACTCCTCGCCGCGAGGAGTGAATCCATCACGCTCGCCACTTTGAACGAGCATGGAGTGAAAGCGGCCGATGTCTTCAATGTCACCGATGCGCACGCTGATGCCCGCTCGCTCCGCCTTTTTCACATTGCGCAGAAATGACGGACTTGAGGCGGCCCGCAGATCCGCGATGGTTCGACCTAGTAGCGGAACTTCAACCCCGTAACGAGGTTGCATCGTGCCGCCGAACCCAGCACCCGGTGCCTCATAGGGGCGGGCACCCAAAGCACGCAGTGAGTCATGAAGTTCTTGAACGGTCGCATAGTCGATGTCAGGGGTCACATCCCTCCATCGGCTTGGACTCTGCGTCATCGATGTCATCAAGGTCTGTCCACTCCAACGACGTAGAGGGAGACGCGCGCCGATCTTCACGACGGCCGATCCACTCTGACGCAGGTGTTGAACGAGGGGTTCGATTACGTCACTCGCTGCGTAACGATCCCAGTCAATGACGGGTCCCTCAGGAAGGTAGTCGAATGACCATGGCGTTGGCCGCAGTCGCCGGCTAAGTACCAGACCCGTACCCACGATTTCATCGCCATCGAACCACCCGATGAGGGCGTGCTGCCATTCAGATTTCACCAGACCCCACGAGGGCCACTGCTGATGTGCGGCATCATCACGGCGTGACAGGAAGTCGCTCACGGCCTCGACTGAGACTGGACGTACGCGCAATGTCACGGCCAAAGCGTACGGCCCACAGTCGCACGCTGGCCATTTGCTAGTCTCACGAAGTGAATGACATCCCTATCGGGTCACTTCAGTTGGCCGAATTGGGAGAGTTCCGCACCCTCGTCGACGTGATTCACGCTGAGATGAGTGTTGCCACGCATCCTTTGACGTCTCCGTTTACGGAAACCATTCTTCGGCGACACCTCATCGAGCCAGGGGCTCACCCCGTACTCGACGGTGTGCCAGGTCGCGCCGAAGGCGTTGTTTTGCAGGCATGTGATGAAGTCGAAAGATTCTCTCCGAGCGCGACCTCGAACGCTAAGGTACCTGAAACGTTGGTTCGAATCTTGCTGCTCCAGCAGATTGACCTTGCCTGGTGGTCAACAACAAGTGACTTCCCTACGCCTGAGGCAATCGAGGAGAGCGAAGATTTGGTCGACCTTGTGAAGGCACGGCGTGAAGGGGCTATTCGCTTTGGGTTTTCCGTTGCGTCTGACAACATCGTGCGTCGCGCTCGCAACTTTGCGGTACGACGCACATTCCCCAGCAGAGAGCCCAGGACGGCAGGCCTGTCATGTACGACGATCCGACCGGAGATGATCAGCGTCCTTAATTCTCTGGCGGATTCGTTCGCTGCAGCCGCCCCTCGTGGAACGCCGCCGTTATGGGTCAACAGCGTTGTCCGCAGTCTGGTGCAGCAGCAGCGACTACGCGATCTTGGATACTCCGCACTGCTTCCAAGCGCGCACTGTCGCGGATGGGCCGCGGACATCGAAATGGACTGGCTTGTTCGGTTCGGCGCGCAAGAAGTGATGCAGGAGATTCTGATCGACCATCGAGATCGAGGGTTGCTCAATGTCATTGATGAAGGCTCTGCTTGGCATATCTGCCCTAGTCCGAGCCACGTGGACTCTCTAGTGAACGGCGGCACCAGCTGATGTGCGGAATTGCTCTCGTCGTAGGCCCAAACGCGCTCACTCGCTCGGCCACGTTTGATGCTATGAAAGGTGCCATCGCTCCGCGGGGCGAAGTCATGGAAGTGACGTCCGAACCTGATGCGCTGTTGGCGACTTCACGATTGAAAATCGTTGATCGGGATCATGCGCGACAACCGTGGTCTTCGGCTGACGGTCGGTGGAGTCTTTGTTACAACGGCGAGGTGTTCAACCACGCAGAATTGCGTGAACGTCTCGTCGCTGAGGGATTCACTCAACGATCGCAGAGCGATACCGAGGTCGTGCTTGAGTCGTTCCTGGCGTGGGGACAAGATGCGCTGCTGTCGTTTCGCGCAGAGTTTGCCTTCGCCATCCTCGACCGCGAAAC
>JBAXUN010000014.1:0-30310 GCA_037129655.1 Actinomycetes bacterium | reverse complement strand
GGTGACGATCCGCTGGATCGATACCTTGCGTCTCACCAGATCTACTCGTCCGAGCCGTGGGATGACACCGCGGTCATGTTGGGTGCCTATCTCGACGACCTGCTCGTCGGAATCGTGCGTGGATCGTCAGTCGGCAAGTGCACCCTGTGTCGCACGATCGACCCGCTCGATCCCCCCGCAGATGAGACCAGGCGTAAAGACTGGGAATTCTGGGTCGGTGTCCGTGACGTGCACGCACGTCACGACGAGCATGGCTGGATCAGTCGAATGGCCGTTGAGCCGCAGGCACAGGGCAGCGGGATTGGCAGCCTGCTGATCGAGGCGATCATGGACGAACTCGGCAAGCATGATGCCGGCCCGGTGTATCTCGAAGCGCTAAAAGAGCGTTCGGGTTTTTATCTCAAACACGGATTCGCGGCGATTGACGAGGTCCCCGAGCCGTTTGCTGACCATTCGTACCTCATGGTCCGCCACGTTCCTGCCGCCGGTTGAGTCGGGGCGCTTACGGCGCGATGTTCGCGAGCTCTAGGGTTCGTAGTGCTAAGCCGCGATCGCCGGAAATCGTGACGCGCTCCTGTACTTCGTCGTAGGTGACTCGCCCGGCCCCAAGTGCGACGTACGTTAGCCAGTCGGTGGAAATCGTGGTTGTCGGATCCGCCCCTGCGTCGACGAAGTTAGCTCGCCCATCGTCACCGATCGCAACGGTACATTCGAAACTGATCGCACCCGTGATGTGCAGATTGAGCGACTGGCCGGGCTGCGCGCCAACCTTCTTACCCCACAGCATGGGGAGAGTTGAAACGAGAATCTCGGCCGATACGTGTGCACCGGACGCCGCATCGTGGCCCGGATGATTGATAGCGTCGCGAATATCTTGATCGTGAATCCAGAGGTCGAAAACTCGCATCCGCATGATGCGTCCGAGTGGCACCTGGCTGCCGGCTGGCCCGGCTACTAAGGCATCAGGGTCTGCGCCTATTCCTTGCAACTGGTCAGTACGCCTCGGGATTACCTCGGCGAGTTCAGCAATCCCATCGGCCCGTGACGACCCACGCCTAGCATCGACGCCGACTTCCATGAAGCGACTGAACTCGTCCTCACGCACGTGTGGCAATGCCGACCAGTCCGGCTCGTGCACGGCCAGTGTGTCCCCAGCCAGTTGTCGTTCTACCGCGACGACGTGCGCAACAATGTCACCGACCGTCCAGCCGGGGCAGGGGCTTTGCGCTGCCCACTGATCGTCATCAAGTGCTTTGGCAAGCGACGAGATGTCGTTGATGGTTGTAGACCAAGCCTCGACAAGCGTGGCGATCTGACCATCGAAGAAGTGGGGCTGGGCGCTGGAATTCATGCGCTGAATGTACGTCATGGTGATGTTAGTTAGAAAGGATGTGCGTGGCTAAAATCATGCTCACGCATCAATCGCGTGACGTCGTAAGGCGATAACGCCAAGCATCCCGGCGATAAGTGCACTCAAGGCGCCGATCGCCAGTGCCCAACGTGCACCCCAACTCTGGGCAATGAATCCGACGATGGGGCCACCGATCGGAGTTGTGCCGAGGAACGCAACGGCCCACAGGGCCATGACTCGACCGCGCATCTCCGGCGCGGCACTCAATTGCAAAGTCGCGTTACCCGTCGAAAGAAACCAGATACTTGCGGCTCCGACGGCGACGAGCGCAACGCACGCGAGCTCGATGTTCGGTGCGAGTGCGACGAGCAAATCCGTCACTCCGAATGCAAATACAGCCGTTGTCAGAGGCTTGATTCCGTAGTGTGATCGGCTGGCACTTGCTAACCCGCCACCGATCGCCCCAACTCCCATCGCGGAGGTGACGAGTCCAAAGTTGATTGCGCCAGTGCCGAAGGTCTGGGCTGCTAACGATGGCAATGTCACCTGAAACTCGTACGTGAGCGTGCCAACGATTGCCATCATGACGAGTGGAATGAATAGCGCCGGGTTGGCTCGTACGTAACGCAAGCCATCGCGAAGTTGGCCCGGTGCGCGCACGACTGGTTCGCTCGGCGTTAGCAGTGACGTATCCATGATGGAGTAGGCAATGATCACAGCCAAGAAACTCGCCGCATTAACGAAGAAGCAGGCGCCGACTCCGACAGTTGCAATCAGGACACCGGCTAGTGCCGGACCAATCGCGCGTGCAACATTCACAAGGACTGAATTCAGGCTGACGGCGTTGCGGACTTGGTCGTCTTTAACCATCTCTCGAACGAACGATTGACGCGCGGGATTATCGAGGACGTTCGTCAGGCCAAGAAGCACTGTCAGTGTCAGCACGACCGGCAGTGTGGCGTGGTGTGTTTGGTAGAGCACGCCGATCGCAACTGCCTGTGCAGCTGCTGCGCAGTTAGTTGCGATGATGAGCTTGCGCTTATCGAGGCGATCAATGAGTACGCCACCGTAGGGTCCGAGCAGCAGTATCGGGACGAACTGGAGTGCGATCGTCAGGCCCAGCCAAGTAGCCGAATTGGTTAGTTCCAAGACCAGCCACGCCATGGCAACTGACTGCATCCAAGTACCGGTTAGTGAAACTGCCTGGGCGATGAAGAACTTGAGGTAGTTGGGGTTGTCGAGCGAGGAGAATGTTCGGCGTCTCCACGATGACAAGCCCACGAGTTATGGATTCCTATTCGAATGACGGCATCGGGACGGCCGCATCGTCAGCTTTCCGCGAGACGTCGGGAACAGATTCAGTGTCTCACGGCAATTGCGTTGACTAGGACAACCGTGGGAATGGTTGGGCGATCTCGAGAGCTCGCGCCACCCGCAGTACGAGCCGATCATCGAAATGGCGTCCGACGAGTTGGACTGCCATGGGCAGGCCGTTCGATGCGAGCCCGTTCGGAACTGTCGCCGCTGGGTGGCGGGTCATGTTGATCGGATAGGTGAAGGGCGTCCAATCAACCCAGTGTGACTGGCTCGATGGGTCGGCAACGTCTGAGCCGATTGGGAATGCGGTCAACGGCAACTGCGGGCTGATCAGGATGTCGTAGGAAGTTAATAGTCGGCTCAGTTTGAGCGTCGCCTGTGCGCGGATTGCATCGGCATCAAGGAATTGCTGGGCGGTAATGACCTGCCCGCGCTCACACGTAGCAACCAGGCCGGGATCGCTTAGCTTCCACTGCTCCGGCGGAACACCGTTGAGGGTTCGTCCGATCGCTGCGTCCCAGAGGGTGAGAAACGCGTCGTGGCAATCGCTGAAATCAATCTTTACTTCCTCGACGATCGCGCCGAGCGATACCAACGCATCCACTGACCGCTGCGTCGCCGCAGCGATCTCGGGATCGACCTGCGCATGTCCGAAATCAGGGCTGTAAGCGATGCGCAGCCCTGCCACACCATTGTCTATGTCGTCGATCCACGACGTGGGGTTCTTCTGTGTTGGGTAGATGTCGAGCGGGCTCGGGACGGCCATCGCGCTCATCATGTAGGCGGAGTCGCGCACCGTCGGGGTCAGTGGACCCAGATGGCTGAGCAATCCCGATACGCCGGGCGGGTACATCGGAATGAGGGCGTGCGTTGGCTTGATTCCGAACACTCCACAAAAACCGGCGGGCATGCGGATCGAGCCGCCTCCATCGGTGCCGAGGTTGAGTACGGCCATACCGGTTGCGGCAGCGACGGCAGCGCCACCCGATGAGCCGCCTGAGGTCTTGGTCGGATCCCACGGATTTCGGGTGTAGCCACTCAGTGGTGAGTCGGTCAGTCCCTTCCATCCGGATTCGGGCGTTGTGGTCTTACCGACGAGAACGGCACCTGCGTCGATCAGGCTTTGGGCAACGGGAGCAGTTTCGGCGGCCAACTCATTGGGATCGAGATGTGGAGATCCCTTGAGCGTTGGCCAGCCTTCGACGAGGACGAGGTCTTTGATGGAGGCGGGGATGCCGTCAAGTGGTCCGCGGGAAGTTCCACTGCGCCAACGGCTTTCACTCTCACGGGCCGAATCTAGTGCGCGCTCACCATCGACAAGGACGAAGCCGTTGAGTTCGCCATCAGCCTCCTCGATTCGATCGAGACAGGCTTGGATTGCTTCAACGGGGGAGAGCGAGCGGTCGGCGTAAGCGGTCGATAGTGAGTCGACGGTGAAATCGCGGGGATCCATCGGGCGTCCTAACGTCGAGGGGGATCGAGTGGGCCGTGCCTAGGTTAATGGTCAGTGCGGTAGTGATCGGCAAGAACGTCGGCGCCGAAATCGTTCGTCAGATCTCGCCACACAGTGTGGACGTGGTTTGCACCGCGCGCGGTGTTGTCGAGCTCGGCGAGGAATGTGTCTCCTTGCACCCGGTAGTAGTGCCCTTGACCTTGCTCGAGGCCACCGGCCCATAGAAAGTGCAGTCGGTCGAGGTCGGCGTCGGCGGTGAACTTGGCGCGCTCGTCTGAGGCGAGTTCTTCAGGAATACGACCGATGTAGACATCGAGCAGTGCGCGCAGGATCTCGCGTTGGTCACTCGTCATCGACACCGCCGGCAGACCCTTAGGAACCGCTGTCAACCGCGTGAGTTCCGAACTCTCTGCAGTCGTTCCCTCGTTCTTCTCAGCCGCAATATGAATGTCTTTGCATAGCTGACCTAACTCGCCGGGGAAGACGCCTCGCCACAGATACAGCAATTCGATGGGCAGATCGCCCTCACCCTGCCCGAATCGCGGGCGATTGGCGGACACGAGATCAACTGGCGCAATGTTCGTGGGAAGTCCAAGTACTCGCTGTTCCTCGGTGAGCGATCGAGTGAGTTCGCGGCCTAGGTCTTCAGCTCCGGCGAGTGGACGGGACGGGTGCGGTCCGAGCAGGGGAGCCGATGCTGGATCCGCACCGAGGAAGAAGGGAGTTGTCGAGGCAACTGCACCGTCGACGACGAGGTGATTAACCGAAAGATGATGCCCGCCCATTCGCCACGACCACGTGCCGGTCGGGCCGGGTTCACCAAACACGCGAATGTAATAAGCACCCACATCGCGGCCGCGCTCACGTCCCCAATCGCGGATGTAGCCCTCTACGTAATCGAGGACGTTGTCCAAACCGATGATGGTGGAGGCAGTTACATATGCCGCGGCTGACGATCCGGAAGCCAACAATTTCATCGCCTTTTGGTACTGCGATGGCGAAAGATCGCCGAGCCGAACCCCGCCGTGATCGGTCGGCGTGTAGAACCACGTCTCGCGCTCAGCAGTGTCGAATGGCCAAGCCGCAACCTCACGCTGTGTCGGGGTCAGGCTCGCAAGGAATTCTGATGCGGCGGTCAGCATCCGTTCTGCAGCGATTCGTCGTGCCTCGGTCATTGCGTTTGCCTCCGACGGTTGGGTTGGGCAAAGCCTACGACTCGGCCCCAATGAGCAAGTGCTGGTGAGCGCTCCAATGGCAGAGTGTTGTTTGAAACCGGTAGCGTAGAAGATCAATCGCGGTGCAGCACGGTGTTGGCATCATTGAACGAGGAGCATTTCGTGAAGTTTCCAACCCGGCACGTATCTAGTCGTGGTCGTGCACTCCTGCTTCTACTCCTGGTGCTAGTGGTTACGGGGGCAATTTTTGCGATACCAGCTGCGACTGCGCCGAAGGCTCTCGTCTCGTCGGGCCTGCCCGTCAGTTACCAGTCGGCTGAGGCCGAACTTCGTCAGCAGCAGCTTCCGTCCCCTGGCGTCTCGCCGGCGATTGTCGTCTACAGCAATACCAATGGCTCTGCGCTGACTGACGCGGGAAAGACTGCGATTGCCGGTCAGTCGGCTGCTCTCTCGAAGTACGCGGTTGGCGGACAGATTGGTCCGGCCGTGTACTCACCAGATGGCACGGTGGCTCTGGTGTCCGTTCCGGTCAGCACGGTTGATCAAGCCGCTGTGCCTAAGACCGTTGAAGGTATTCGTGAGGTAGCAACGACTGGCCTACCGGCAGGGATGCAGGCCCAAGTCACCGGTGAGCCAGCTGTTATCACCGATATTGGAAAGGTGTTCGAGGGTGCGGACACCAAGCTTCTTGGGGCCACCGCGGCCGTCGTAGCAGTTCTGCTGCTCATCACGTACCGCAGTCCGTGGCTATGGCTCGTTCCGCTGACCGTTGTTGGTGTCGCCGAACAGCTCACCACAAAACTCGTCGCATTGATCGCACCGCACTTCGGAATCGTCATCGATCCTGCGGCCGCTGGTATTACGAGTGTTCTGGTGTTCGGTGCTGCTACGGACTACGCACTGTTGCTTATTGCTCGTTACCGAGATCAATTGCGGTCGAACGAGAGTCGCTTCGAGGCTATGTCTATTGCTCTTCGTAAGACTGCCGAGCCGATAATTGCCTCCGCAGTCACCGTAACGCTGGCCCTGCTCTCCCTACTCTTCGCTCAACAGGAGGGACTTCGCGCTATTGGTTTCTCAGGAGCCATCGGCGTTATCGTCGCGATGCTAACCGGGCTCTTTGTACTTCCCGCCGCGATGGTTGTTTTTGGACGCAAACTGTTCTGGCCGTTCACACCCAACGTTGGGGACGAGCCGCGTGAGGGCAAGTTCTGGGGTCGTGTGGGTGAGTCCGTGCGTCGACGTCCGCTCGTGGTTGGCGCCGTTGCCCTCGCTGCCCTTCTTGTTCTGGCACTTGGTATTCAGGGCCTGTCCGTTGGACTGAGCCAAAATGAACAGTTCCGTGTTAAGCCTGAAGCAATCGCTGGTCAGGAGACGCTGGCGAAAGCATTCCCCGCTGGCTCGAGTTCACCGGTGACGATCATGACCAATCCGCAGTCGGTGCAGGCTGTTTCGGCGGCCGTTAAGGCGGTGCCAGGGGTGGCTTCGGTAACTCCGGGTGCCAGCAGCGGCAATATCGCTGAAGTTGATGCCATTCTCAATGCTTCACCGGGTACCGAAGAGTCATTCACGACGATCCGCGCGATGCGTGATGCGTTGGCGGCTGTGCCGGGTGCGGATGCAGTGGTTGGCGGTAATGATGCCACTCGACTGGATTCGAAAGATGCTGCCGTTAGGGATGCGCAGGTGATCATCCCGATCATCCTGATCATCGTGTTGGCTGTCTTGCTGCTACTTCTTCGATCACTCGTCGCACCGCTGCTTCTTGTTGCCACGGTTTTGGTGACGTATTTCGCCGCACTTGGTGCGTCGTGGTTCATCTTCAAGAACGTTCTCGGATATCCAGCCCTCGATCTTCAGGTACTTATCTTGTCGTTCCTGTTCCTTGTGGCACTGGGTGTTGACTACAACATCTTCTTGGCCACGCGAGCACGTGAGGAGGCGGCACACAGCGATACTCGTGAGGGAATGCTGATTGCCTTGCGCGCCACCGGCGGAGTCATCACCAGCGCGGGTATTTTGCTTGCGGCAGTGTTCGCCGTTCTTGGTGTTCTACCGCTCGTTGCACTGGCACAGATCGGCTTGATCGTGTGTATTGGTGTTCTGCTCGACACCTTGGTCGTGCGTACCGTCCTAGTGCCAGCGCTCGCATTTCTTCTCGGCGATTCCTTCTGGTGGCCAGCACATCCCCGTGGGGCACCGGAACTCGTTGACGCAGAGGTTTAAGACTGATCACGCAAAACGCGACGAAGGATCTTGCCGGAGGCTGACTTCGGTACTGCATCGATGAAGTGAACCTCACGGAGTTGCTTGTACGTAGCAACTTGGCCGGCAATGAATGTGGCGACATCTTCTTCGCTCGCCTCCGCATTGGGACGTAGCACGACGAATGCTATCGGCAATTCGCCGGCCTCCTCGTCGAGCTTGCCGACGACTGCCGCATCCGCCACGGCGGGGTGCGTAAGCAGAAGCGCTTCAAGCTCTGCGGGAGCGACTTGGAATCCCTTGTACTTGATGAGTTCCTTGAGCCGATCGACGATCCAAACGTGGCCGTCCTCATCGATGTGCGCGATATCGCCGGTATGGAGCCAACCGTCACGATCGATGGTTGCTTCAGTGGCCGCTTGGTTGTTGAGATAGCCGGCCATCACCTGTGGTCCACGAACGCAGAGTTCGCCATCTTCGTTGATATCGAGGTCGTTGCCCGTGATCGGATCGACAATTCGGGTTTCGGTGTTCGGCGCAGTGATACCGACGGAGCCGGCTTTGGACATGCCGGGCGGGGTTAGGTGAGAAACGGGTGAGAGTTCGGTCATGCCGTAGCCCTGCACAACCTCGCAGTCGATGCGTGCACCGGCCTCGAGAGATAGCTCGGCTGATAGCGGTGCTGCACCTGAAAACACTTGACGCAGCGCGGATAAGTCGTAGTTATCGACCATCGGGTGTTTAGCCAGTGCAACGACGATCGGTGGCGCGACGAAGGAGCGGGTGATGCCGTGCTCCTGATGAAGCTTGAGGAATTGCTCGAGATCAAAGCGAGGCATGGTGATGATGGTCGCGCCAGCGCGCAATCCGGTGTTCATCAATACCTGCATGCCGTAGATGTGGAAGAACGGGAGCACGGCGATGAACTTCTCGTCTTCGCGGATATCTCCAGCGGTACCCACCTGCGCGACGTTGGCGATGAGGTTTCCGTGGTTGAGCATGACACCTTTGCTGACTCCGGTGGTGCCAGACGAGTAGGGCAGGACAACCAGATCGTCCTTCGCTACCGGCACGTGCTCGGCTAGCGGAGCGCCCATGAGTGCGGTGAGCGATGGGGCATCGTCCGATTCGCCAATCACGAAGATTTCTGTGACCCCGGTGCCCTCGGCAGCAGCGCGAGCCGTTTCCAAGAACATCGGAATGGTGATCAACATCGTTGCGCCCGCGTCGACGAGCTGGTGATGTACTTCGTTGGCCGTGTACGTCGGATTGACGGTCGTGACGATGCCGCCCGCCATCGCAACACCGTGGAAGATCACTGCAAACTCGGGGATGTTCGGTGACATCAAAGCCACGGTGTCGCCCTTGTTAAAGCCGCGTGCGACTAGGCCACCTGCGAGGGATCGAGTTGCCGCATCGAGGCCTGCGTAGGTGAGCACGCGTCCGGTTGGGCCGTCGATGAGTGCAGGCTTCTCGCCGAGTTCTGCGGCACGTGCAAAGACGTACGTTGTCATCGGTACGTCGGGAATTTCGACGTCAGGCAGCGGGCTGGTGAAGATCATCGGTGACTCCTTGAACGGGTGATCAACATGCTGATCAGAGTGTGCACCCTGCGGACTTAATTGGCCTGCAGAATCGCGAACATTGGCGCAGTTTGAGCCTGGTGATGTGGGCCCGACTCAGGACTGTTGCTTGAGCCATTGGTCGGAGGCGAGCAGCTCGCCGATCAGTACCTCGGTGAGCAGTGCGACATCGTCGATCTCGTCGCCGGGGTAGCGGATTGTCATCGCTGCTCCCGGCACGTCCGCGCCAACCGCGACGACGGTGGAGCTGCGCTCGTTCACCCAGTTCATAAGTTCGTCCTCCCACTTTGAACCGGCGAAAAGCAGCATCCGGTAGTCGGTGGTCTTGGTCAGGTAGACGTCCACGTGCGACCAGTCTCCGGTCTCGCAGGCAACTGCCACTGACCGCGGACCTTCACGCAGCATGAGCGCTGACTGAGCCGCGGACGAGAAGCGTCGGGCGGGAGCGACGGTGTGGATACCGTCGGGGCCGACGAGTCTCTCGGTGAGTTGTGGTAGCCAGTCGCGCCACGTATCGAGTAGGTGCGCACATGCCTGTGCAGATGCGCGGATGAGTGCCGGAACATCAATGGTTGACGCCCGAAGGTGAACCTCTAATGCGAGCAGCATTGCCAACGTGTGCTGGAAGGAACGGCACGCTACCCCACCTTCCTCAACCTGCGCATACATGTCGACGACAACATCGACTCTCTGTGCGAGTCCGGATTCTGGCTTATTCGTCAACAGCGCTACCGGGCACCGGCCGAGGTAGTGATCAATGGCTGCCTTCGTCTCGCGAGAGCCACCGCCTGCCGAGATCGCGATCACAACCGTTCCGGGTGTTGCTGCGGGCAGCAGGTCATTACTGGCAAGGTCTGCAATCGCGTTGATTCCGGCCGCTTGTAAACGGGCCGCTGCAACCGATGCCGCGTACTTCGACGACCCCATGCCGATCAGCACGTAGCGTTGCGCAGCTGGAAGCGACGCCCAGGGATCGCTTGACTCAAGGATCTCTGCCAAGGCCCGCATCGTTTCAGGCTTGCGGGTGAGGTCCTTGGCGAACAGCACAGGATCCATTAGTTCTCCTCGGAATCTGGGATGAGTGCTCGTAACGCGCCATCTGGGGCGTAACGCCACAGCGGGAGGTGATCGAGCGCGTAGAGATACTCGCGCACCTCTTGCTGGAATCTCAATGGTCGAACAAGGTGTTCGTCATAGATGTGTTTGTGGCGCATTCTCGCGAGCGTATCGACGTACTCATAGTCGAAAGCCATCTGCGAGTTCGTGATCCACGCGTTGAGCAGATCGACGTCGAGATCCGGGTTGTGATGCATGACGATGCGGCCAACGTGATCGAAAGCCGCATGCATCCCTGCCACATCCAGTGCTGCGGGCTGATTGGCTGCACGTTCGTTAGCTGGCACGACGGGATTACCTTCGAAATCGGTTACGAGGTATTCGTACGGCTCACTGAAGCGCAGAATTTGACCAACGTGGAAGTCGCCATGGACGCCGATCAGTGGGGTGCCGACCGCCGCGTCGAATTCGTCATAGGCGGAGTTGATCTCTGGTATGCGTGTGCGTAATCGGTCACCTTCGGGGCCGTCGAGTTGGGCGGCCACTCGCTCGAGGTCTTTGGTGGCTCGCACCTGCCAGAGTGCTACTTGCTCGCTGGTTGCGTACTCGATCCCGGCAGACGCCAGGGCAATGTGCATGCGCGCGGTGAGCATGCCGATCTGCTTGGCCGGGGCGAGGGCTGAATCCATGTCGAGTTCTCTGCGTCCAAGTGCGCTGACATCGGCGACGGCCCAATCCCACCCGTCAAATGCACCGCTGATAAACGTGGTGATGTCTGCGATCAGTAGCGGCGATGACGTGGGAGTTGCCCGCCATTGCAGTAGTCCCCAGACCTCCGGGGTGCCGCGAAAGTCTGCCTGCGCTAACGCTGTGAGACGAACTGCGACGGGATTCGTAACGTCATCGCTCGCCGGTTGTCGAAGAGTCCACTTCACTACGGCTTCGTCACCCACGACGATTGATTCGTTCGTCTGATCAACGCCGATCGATCGCTCGCCCGTCGGCGCGCCCGTACTCCACGTCGTGAGCGTGAAGCCCTGATTAGTTTCCGTCTCGGACAGCGGCGAGCCGAGACGTTGCAGGAGAGCCCGCGCCACACCGTCACCCGGGCGCGCACGCCGGTACCCGTCGTCGCTGAGGAAAATCGGCACTACCCATCGCGAGCCATCGGAATCGCACACGATCGCAAGGGTGCTTGCCGCATCGAACGGAAGCGACGCAATCAGCCGTAGAGGCAGGGCTGCCTCGACGGTTGCTCGCCGCTCACTCGTCGGACCCAAAATTGAGGCCGACGACGACGCAACGAAATCCTCGAGTGAAGGAGTCACCTTGACGACGATCTACTCGCCGTCAATAAATGCAGCACCAACGGCCTCGATGACATCAGCACCCTTGCGAAGCCCATCACGAGCGCGAACCTTGTCCCCAAGTGCAGACATCTTCGCCTGCATCGCCGGGTCGAGAACGGTGGCGAGCGCCGAGTTCATCTCGTCATCGGTGAAGTCGTACGTGGCTAGGCGAACGCCGAAGCCGATCTCGTCCATGCGCTGGGCGTTGTCATATTGATCCCAGAACAGTGGTAGCAGAATCATTGGCTTACCAAAGTGTATGGCCTCGGTGGTGGTGTTGTTTCCACCGTGGGTGATGATCGCGTCAACATGCGGGATCAGAGTGGTCTGTGGCAAGAACTCCGAACCGACCATGTTGTCGGCGAGTTCGTACTGATCGTGCTGTGGGCCCTTGCTGACGATGAAGCGGTGTGGGGTCTTGCCTAGCACGTCAATCAGCCGCTTCATCAGATCAACATCGGCGCTACCGAGTGATCCAAGTGATAGGTAGATCAGGGCCGAACCTTCGGGGCGATCAGCCACCGCGGCTGGAATCTCATACACCGCATCGGTTTCGCGGACACTGGAATCCATCCGATGCCAGGTTGCGTCGAGTGGACGCACGTCGAGGTAGTCGGCTTCCTCAGCGAAGACATACAGGTTTGCGTGTTCGGAGGTGTGGATGAATTCAAGATCATCGAGGGCTGGTGCGCCCTGTGCCATCACCCATTCGTTGAAGGCCGTCCACATCTCGCGATGAGTGCGCTCGTATTCGGCGCGGAAGCTGTCCCACTCGCTGTTGTCGTTTTGCGGTAAGCCGGAGAATGTCGGAGCGACGTCATCACCCTTCATTTCCAACGGGTTACACGACACGATGCGAACGAATGGAACCCCGGCCGTAACGAGCGCAGGGAACGTGAGGACGTTGTCTTCGACGATTACATCAGGCTTCACACGCTCGATGATCTGCTTGAGCTGTGGCTCGCAGTACATCGCACCGTCGATAAGTGCCTGCCACGTTGGCTTGATGAATGTCGTGAGCTGATCAACGGTCGGCTTGCGGAATTCGGGAGCGGTTTCGCGAATGAATTCCTTCCAGAATGCGCCAGCATCCTGCTCTTCACCATCCTCGGTTGCCTCCGGAGCAGGGGCGAGGTTGACGAGATCCTCTTCAAAGCCGAGTGCGCTGAGTTTGCCGTTCCACGATGCTTCGGCGGCGAAGACCACTCGGTGGCCGCGCTTGCGTAAGACATCGCCCACTCCGACACATTGATTCGTCGGACCGTAGGCCGATTCCGGCATGAACAGGATCGTCAGTGGACGGGAGGGCGTCTTCATTGGCGTTGACCTCGTCTGTGTCGTGATGGGTGTGCACTGGTAGAAATCAGCATTCCATCGTACGAACGCTGAGGGGAGCGTAACAATCGAGATAGTAGTGATGGAACGGGCCATAAACTTGGCATCTCGGTGATCTGCAATGACAGACTCACCTCGCATCCTTAACTCAGGAGTTCACGTGACCGCTGGCGTTCATATCGATGGTGAGACTCGACTCGGTCGAGGATCCGTTCGGCAGTTAATCGATCCGGCCGACGCCGAGGTCTTCACCGAGATTTCGCAGGCTTCGCTCGATGACACCACTGAGGCAATTGCGTCGGCCAAGGCTGCCGCGCCAGCATGGGCAGCACTGACTCCGGGTGAACGATCACTTGCCCTGCTGCGCTTGGCCGATGCGATGGAATCGCATGCCGATGAGCTCACCGAGCTCGAGGTGCAGGATTCAGGCAAACCCTGGGCAACCTTCCGCGATGGGGAGCTTCCGTTCGCGATCGACAACCTGCGCTTCTTCGCAGGCTCCGCTCGTTCACTCGACGGAACCGGTGCTGGTGTGCTCAGCACTGGGTATACGTCGATGCTGATCCGACGTCCGATCGGTGTGGTTGGCTCGATTGCCCCATGGAACTTCCCTCTTGTGATGTCCATCTGGAAGATCGGCCCGGCACTTGGGGCGGGTAACACGGTTGTTCTCAAACCTGCGCCGTCGACACCACGTTCATCGATTCGGCTCGCTGAGCTGGCGGTCGCCGCCGGATTACCAGCGGGCGTATTCAATGTCGTGACCGGTGAGGGCGATGTTGGTCAGGCGCTAGTTGAGTCGTCGGGTATCGACATGGTCTCCGTCACCGGCTCAACGCGTACCGGCCAGGCGGTGATGGCTGCTGCCGCGAATCAAACGAAGCGAGTTCATCTCGAGCTTGGCGGCAAAGCGCCGGCGATCGTTTTCCCAGATGCGGATATCGAGTCCATGGCCCGTGCAGTGGCCCTAGGCACCACCTATAACTCTGGCCAAGATTGCACGGCGGCAACTCGCGTCTACGTTGAGCGAAGCCGCTACACCGATGTCGTTGACGCACTTGCCAGTGTGCTTTCGTCGATTCGCGTTGGTCATCCCCGCGGTGATCAGACCGATATCGGCCCGCTGATTTCGACCGAGCATCGCGATCGTGTCCATGGATTCGTCACGCGCGCGGTCGAGGCGGGTGCCGAAGTCGTGACCGGAGGCAGTTCGCTTGATCTGCCCGGTGCCTACTACCGGCCAACTCTGATCGCGGGTGCCCGTCAGGACAGCGAGATCGTGCAGGGCGAGGTCTTCGGGCCGGTGCTGGTGGTCGTGCCGTTCGACGATGAGGCCGATGCGATTCGGTTGGCGAACGACAGCCGCTATGGACTTGCGTCTTCGGTCTGGACGAACGATGTTGGACGCGCGCTGCGGGTATGCCATCAACTCGAGGTCGGGGTCACTTGGGTAAACGACCACTTGCCCATCGCATCGGAGGCTCCGCATGGTGGAGTTAAGGGAAGTGGCTTTGGCAAAGACATGTCCCATGAAGCCATACTTGAGTACACCGTGACGAGGCATGTCATGATCAAACATGCGGCGCCCGTTGCGCCGTTGTCGTCGTTCCGTCCGTCGTAGTATCGCCTTAAGGGGTCAGTGTGGACACCGAGAAGTACATCGCTTTCGAGGAAGAGCACTGCGCCCACAATTACCATCCCCTGCCCGTAGTTATCGCCTCAGCCGAGGATGTGTGGGTCACCGATGTTGAAGGACGTCGCTACCTCGACATGTTGTCTGCGTATTCGGCGCTGAACTTTGGTCACCGTCATCCGGTTTTGCTTGCTGCCCTCACTGAGCAGTTGAGCCGGGTAACCCTCACGAGTCGTGCCTTCCACAATGACCAGCTTGGCCGGTTCTGCGCGGAGCTTTCAGCCCTGGCTCGACACGAAGCTGTCCTGCCGATGAACAGCGGTGCCGAGGGTGTTGAAACTGCGCTTAAAGTGGCTCGTAAATGGGGTTACCAGGTCAAGGGTGTGAGCGAGGGTCGCGCTGAAATCATCGTGTGCGCAGGCAACTTTCACGGCCGCACGACGACGATCGTTTCTTTCTCGGACGATCCTGAAGCCCGCAACGATTACGGCCCATTCACGCCCGGCTTCGTCACTGTGCCCTACGGCGATGCGGACGCTTTCGCCGCCGCAATCACTCCAAACACGGTGGCCGTTCTCGTCGAACCGATTCAAGGTGAAGCGGGAGTCGTTATGCCGCCGACGGGTTACCTGCAGTCCGTCCGTGCACTGTGTTCGGCGCACAATGTCTTGATGATTGCTGATGAGATTCAGGCTGGGCTTGGACGTGCAGGTGCGACCTTTGCTTGCGACCTTGTCGACGTACAGCCCGATATTCGAATCCTCGGCAAAGCGCTTGGCGGGGGAATACTTCCGGTGAGCGCGATCACGGCGAACTGGGATGTCATGGGTGTGATCAAGCCGGGTGAACACGGCAGCACCTTCGGTGGCAACCCACTCGCGGCTGCAGTCGGCATTGCGGTGATTGGTCTACTCAATTCCGGTGAGCTTCAGGCGCGATCGCTTTCACTCGGCGAGCACGTATTAACAACACTTCAAGGTGCCGGAATGCCTGGGGTTAAAGAGGTTCGCGGTAGTGGCCTGTGGTGGGCGATCGAGCTTGACGGCACCGGGCCAACGGGACGTGAGATCAGCAAGAAGTTGCTCGACCGCGGGATTCTTGCCAAGGACACGCACACCTGGACGATCCGCTTTGCCCCACCGCTGACGATCAGCGAACCCGATCTCGACGTAGCACTTGCGACGATCGTCGATGTGGTTATAGGCGCGCAACCGTAAGCACGCTCACGGAAGCCAGCTCACCTTGCCGCCGAGCAAGTCATAGCCGATGAACGCGACTGCGTCGATAATGAAGTGCGCGATCAGGAACGGCATCACACGGCCCCATCGTTTAAACAGGGTCCCGAAGATGAGTCCCATAGCGATGTTTCCGATGAACCCGCCGAAGCCCTGATACAGGTGGTAGGCACCGCGAAGCAGTGCACTTCCGCCCACGGATTGCCATGACTTCCAGCCGAGTTGTTCGGTGCGGTGAATGAAGTAAGCGAGAACGATCACTTCCTCGAGGATCGCGTTGAATGCCGCCGATGCTAGGAGCAGGATGATCGTCCACCATGCATCCTTCGTCGTGACGGCCGCGATGCGCACGTTCATACCGAGGTGGAATGCGATCAGGTAGAACACCAGACCAGTTCCGCCGACGATGGCAGCAAGCGCGGCCCCGCGAAGCAGATCGCGCTTCCAATCTGTGAAGTCGAGCCCGATAGCCGAAAGCCGCTCGCCGCCGCGACGCAGCAGATGAATGACCAGCAGAACTGGAATCAGTGCAAGTGCGATCCGCGTGGCTTGAAACATGATGTCTAGCCAGGGGCGATCGGCGATGTACGTCGTGATCAAGGTGGTGGATTGCGACGAAAGCTTCACCCCACGCGTCAGCGAATCTAATAGCGAGAGCAGTGAGCGAAGCCCAGACGCAGCGATCGACAGCCAAAGCACAATCCACAGTTCCGACCTCAACGTCTTGCGGCCGGGCAGCGTGAATTGCGGATCCTCGTCCGGGGCGCGCAGCGGGTGAGCAATTGCGCCGCTGGCAGGCTCGACGTCCGGCGTCAGGTCAGTTGTATCGAGGGGCTCGGCGCTATCCACCTGCCCATCCTCGCTCATACTGGGGACTTCTGTGTGCGCCAGGACCGATCCGGAATTATCCGGCTCGGCGGGAATGCCGGGGGCGGCCCGAAACGTTGCCATGATGTACCCGACGCGTTAGGTGTGCTCGGAGTTCCGACATAGAGGACAATGGGAGTTATGAAGCCCGAAAGCTTGTACGAGGTCATCACTGACGATCTTGATATGGATTCGCCAGTACTCGTCCATGCCCTGTCCGGGTTCCTTGACGCAGGGGGCGCACGGCAGGTCGCGGTGGATCACTTGCTCGAAACCTGTGAGCATCGCGTGATCGCGCAATTCGATATAGACATGCTCTTTGATTACCGGGGCCGCCGTCCGCGGATGGTCTTCGATACCGACCACTACGCCGATCTTGAATACCCCGAATTGCTTCTCTACGAACTGCGTGACGAGCGTGGGACGCCGTTCCTGCTGCTTACTGGCCCCGAGCCAGATTTCGCCTGGCGGGCATTTACCGGCGCGGTGGTTCAGTTGGTTGAGCGCTTTGGTGTGTCTCGCTCGATTGGTATGAACGCCATTCCTTGGCCTGCCCCGCACACACGTCCGGTGGGCGTCACTGCGCATGCCACTGATCCGTCGTTCGTTGCCGGGCGTCCTACGTTCGTTGGTGCCATCGAAGTGCCAGGACACCTAGCTGGTGGGGTTGAGTTAGCCCTGGGCGAGGCGGGCTATCTCGCACTCGGCTTCGCTGCGCATGTGCCGCATTACCTTTCACAGGTTCTCTTTCCGCAGGCTGCCGTCGCGCTGCTGGAAGAGGTTGGCGTAGCTGGCAGTTTGTCCTTCGATCTGAGTGAACTCGAACTCAAGGCTCAGCAGGCCGCGCGCGAGATCAATGAGCAACTAGCGGGCAACACTGAAAACGAGCAGGCCGTCCGCGATCTTGAAATGCAATACGACGAAATCGTTCGCGGTGCTGCCAACGCGTTACCACTAGCGACAGACGGGCCACTGCCGTCAGGTGACGATATCGCCGCGCAGTTCCAAGAGTTCTTGCGTGAACTCGATGACGACAAAGGTCGATCAGAGTAGAGCTAGCAGCGGACAGAGCTACGGAGTGACGATGGTGCTTCCGCTCGGGTACTCAACTCGTTTACCGTCACCAAGGTGCCAGACCGATTGATTACCTTGGACGACCCACTCATGTGGACCTCCGACGAGGGCCGTTTCCTCGTCGATTCCAAGCAGCATCACTCCGTCGGGAAGTTTGAGCATGGTGTTGCGCAGCATGTCAGGGATCCACGAGCCGAACTTGTCGAAGTGTGGGATCACGCGAATGTGTGGGACGTAGCCAAGGCCTGAAATGTGTTCGCTGTTGAAGTCTCGTGGCCGTGGTGCCCATTCGGTCAGGGTCATTGCCCCGGCGCTACATCCAGCGAGTGCGGAGCCGGCTTGATGTGCGGCCTTGATGGCCTCCCAGACTGCCGTATCGCGAAGTGTGTTCGACAGGAACGCGGGGTTACCTCCGGAGAGGTAGATCAATCCGGCACCTTCGAACAGTGCTGCGAGCTCTGGATTGTTCGCATCCTCGCGATTGCGAACGTCAGCAATGACCTGCTCCACGCCAAGCCGATCGGCCTGCGCCTTACCGAGCTTGTGCCAGAACGCCAATGACGAATCGCCCTCGGGTGCCGCAGCTGTAGCTAGTTGAACGTACTTCGATCCGCGACCCGCGATCAAGGCACCCTCGATCTGCATCATCACGGGAAGATACTCACCGGATCCGACGAGCGCGATTGGTGCGCTGCTCATGGCGTTACCTCCCACTGCACACCGTCAGGTGTATCACGCACCTCGATCCCGGCCGTGGCCAGCCCATCCCTGATGAGATCGGAATCGGCCCATCGCTTGTCGGTACGGGCGGCTGCGCGAAGTTCGAGGAGCAGTAGGACGAGCGGTGACACCGTGGCCGTGACGTCGACGGGGGCCCCAAGCGTCGCAATCGCGTTGGCAATCCAGCCGGACAGTTCCGACCGAGCCTCGGCGGTTTCAGCGGTTCGATTGGCGTCGGCGATCAGTGCCAGTGCGATCTGGGCGTCGCCAGAGGCAAGGGCTTGGCGAATGGCTTCGGCGGAGTCGGTGGTTGTGACGGTTTCCGATTGAGAGACCCCGCTGGCAGAGGGCCGAACTACGTTGCCCGCAGCGGTGATTTCGTCGAGGCTCGTTGTACTGCCAGCCTGACGAATCCACTCGACCCCGTTCTTGCGAACGACGAGCGTTCCCTTACCAACGATCTCGACGATGCCTGAATCCAGATCAATGATGATGCCTGTGTGTTCGTCAATGCCGATGATGAATGCGTCATCGGGAAGCAATGCCTCAAGGGCGATCAGCCGTCGCTCACCCAACCAGCAGAATCGCGTGTCATGGGTGCCGCCCTCAGCGTTGTTCCAGTGGGGAACGATTGCGGCGTTCAAGCCGGTTGCCGCACCGAACACGTCAAGACCTTCGAGCCAGTGCGGATCTTGGCCGACCTTGTAGATCTCATAAACCGGAATGGTGAATTTGCCAAGGGTAAGCGCGGCGGCCGAAGCAAAGGTCACGGCGCCACCGTCCCTGAGCCGCCTATTGAGTGCGTCGGGAACTGCGCTGCCGTCCCACGTTCGTAGCGCGTATGTCGGGCTGCCAGGGCCCGCGAAGATCCAGTCAGCTGCGTTCAGGGCTGCCATCTCGGTGGCGTGCTCGGTGAGATCACGCGGTGGCGCGGACCGAAACGTAGCTTCGTGGACGTCACGTCCGACACTTTCACGGAAGTACTGCTGCGCCCGCTCGGTCAGTTCGTCGGCGTTCTCTTGGAACCCGTACGGTGAATCGAGAAGCACCGCCCGAACGTCGCGTCCCAGGGAACTGAAAATGCGCTGATGCGGGGTGACCATCGTCGGACTGGTTTCGCCCGATCCCATGATGGTGAGTAAACGTGCCACACCTCGATGATGTCGGAACATTGTTGAACACGCTTGCCGGGGGTCGGGTTGGACGGTGCTTAGCCAATGCCCAAGTCGATCGAGCAGCGAGTCATAGCGGCGTCGAAGTACGCGTCGGTGCCGGTAGTCATGGATTCAACCGCGGCTCAAACTGAGCTTGGCCTCCGCCCAACTCCGGTGGCCGACGTCTTGGCTGCGGTCGTTGACGCCTACCGCGCTTCATAGGAAGCGCGGGACAAACGGCACCGTGGCCCTGCCCAAGTGCGATGCAAAGAACATTGTGCGCCTCCTGGGAAGCGCGCAATGTCTATACGGCGCGTGCGCCCGTCAATTCCATCAGCATGTCGTCTCCGGGTGAAACGTGATGCTCAGTGGCGTCGACCCCAGCAGCCTGGTGAAGGCGCTTCAAACTATTGCGCTGGTTGCGCAGGACCAGGGTGACAACGCGACCAGACGCACCGGCGCGAGCCGTGCGGCCAGCGCGATGCAGGTAGGCCTTTGCATCCTCCGGCGGATCAACGTGCACGACTAGTGAAACGTCGTCTACGTGGATTCCTCGTGCGGCGACATCTGTTGCGACGAGAACGTCCAGACGGCCAGCCTTGAAGTCATTCATCGTGCGGGTACGTGCGTGCTGTGACATGCCGCCGTGAAGAGCCTTTGCGTTGACCCCGCGAGCAGCAAGATTTTCGGCTACTCGCTCGGTACCGAGTTGTGAGCGACAGAACATGATCGTGCGGCCATTGCGACGAGCGATCTGAGTGGCAACAGTCGGCTTATCTTCGCGGTTCACGACGAGAACGTGATGTTCCATCGTGTCCACCGGTGAGGTCGCCGGCTCGAGTTCGTGACGAATCGGCTCGAACATATGGTCGCGAATCACGACATCGACGTCGCCATCGAGAGTTGCCGAGAAAAGCAGCTTCTGAGCAGACGGCGGGCTGAGCTTGAGCAGGGCAGTAACCTCAGGCAGGAAGCCCATGTCGGCCATCTGGTCGGCCTCGTCGAGCACGACAACCTCGAGGTCACTGAAGTCACATGCCTTCTGGCGAACCAAGTCAGCAACACGGCCTGGTGTCGCGATGACAACGTCAACCCCGCGTCGCAGCGATTCGATCTGACGTGACATCGACGTACCACCTACGACGGTGACAACGCGACGTCCAATGGCGTGGGCAAGCGGAGCGAGCCCTTCCGATACCTGCATCGCGAGCTCGCGGGTCGGCACGAGGATCAGCGCGCGGGGCTTGTTGGGCTCTGAGTGCATCCAACTAATACGTGCCAGCAGCGGAATACCGAATGCGAGGGTCTTACCCGATCCTGTACTGGCACGACCAAGAATGTCGTAGCCGCTCAGGGCATCTGGGATTGTTGCCGCTTGGATTGCGAAGGCATGTGTGATGCCTTGCTTGGCCAATACGGCCACCATCGCAGGCGGCAGCCCGAGTTCGGAGAAGGGGATTGTTATCTCGACTGCATCATCGATTGCAGGCAGGGAAGAACGTTCTGACATATCAGGCACCGAAGGCCTCTCATTGAGCGTGGCGCGTCAATGAAGGCTTCCAAGGTGACGCGTGAATAACCCAAGAGTACCTGCTAAAGGTGATTCGACCGAATCGTCTATGGGCAGATGATCTAGTGAGTGCTGTTATGACGCGTAAATGACGACCGGAGTACCGATTGATGTGACGCGGAAAAGTCGCTTTGCAACGGCGAGATCGCGGATGTTTACGCAGCCGTGTGAGGCGCCGTAGTAGCCGTCAGCGAGGAAGTACGGCGAAAAGTGAACCGCGCTGCCGCCGTTGAAAAACAGTGAGTACGGCATGGCTGTCTTGTAGACCGACGAAACGTGGCGCACGTCTTTTCGGTACACCTGAAAGACGCCCTTCACTGTGGGGTTTTGCGAGGTGCCGAATCGCGCATCGGTGGTGACAACCGTCTTGCGCAGCTGAACAAGCCGCAAAACCCGTTGGGTCATGTCGACGCATATGACCTTTTTCGGCGTGAGGCACGCTTTCGGAAGATGGCCATGGTTGTGCGTCAGCACATCTAGCCGCTTGAAGACTGCAGCGGTGACGATGGGTTCACCGAAAAACCCCCACTTGTCACGGAACGAACGAACTGCCGCGACGGTCTTTGCGTCGAAAACCCCTGTGGTCTTGGTCAGTAAGCCGATCCAGACGAGTCGCTGCTGCACTTTGGTTACGAGCGGGCCGTGATCGCCGCGGATAACTGGAAAGGTCCTCGGAACGCGTGGTGGTTTCGGTTTCGGTTTTGGTGACGGCGACGGTGAAGGCGACGGCGACGAGGTGGGCGATGGCGTGGGTGTCGGCGACGGAGTCGGCGTAGCACTTGGCGTTGCACTTGGGGTCGCGGCGGGTTGAGGCGTGGCGGCGACGGCGGGGGTAGACATGCCTGTACTCAGGAGTGCGATCGTCAGAGCGGCGCTCGCGACAGACGTAATCGCTCGTATGGCACCTAGTTTGCTAGCCATCCCAACCTTCCCTAACCAGTCGTACCTCTAGTGTGCATGATCGCTGACAGATGCCGCCGATGCGCTAGGGGTGACTTGTCCGCCAGTAAGTGCCGAACTTCGTGCATATCTTGCCTGGGCACGGCAGGATGGCCCGGTGCAGATCATTAGCGTGAACCCCACAGATACCTCCGATGTTGTTCTCACCCTCGACGCGCCAACCGTTGACGATGTGGTTCAGGCGGCAAAGCGAGCCCATGCCGCTCAAGCCGAATGGGCCAAGGTGCCGGCGCCCGCGCGCGGTCGTGTCATCGCCGCTGTCGGTCGGCTCATGGAGGCGAACAAGGAGTCGCTCGCTGCCCTCGTCACCAGGGAAATCGGCAAGACGTACGCAGAGGCACTCGGTGAGGTGCAGGAAGTGATCGACACGTGTGACTTCTTCCTCGGGGAGGGGCGCCGCCTCTACGGCCAGACCGTGCCGAGTGAAATGCCCGACAAGCAGCTGTTCACTTTCCGCGCCCCCGTCGGTACGGCCTTCATCATCACCGCTGGTAACTTTCCGACGGCTGTCCCTTCCTGGTACATCGTGCCCGCCTTGCTGTGCGGCAACTCTGTTGTGTGGAAACCGGCGGAGGTCTCGCCCGCGATTTCACAGGCGATGACCGCTATCTTCCATGCCGGTGGAGTTCCCAAGGACGTCCTGATCACAGTCGTCGCCGATGGTGCTACGACCGGCGCTGCGCTGGAGCAGGTTCTTGAGCAACGCTTGGTGCAGAAGGTTGGTTTCACCGGTTCGACTGCGGTTGGCCGCGCGATCGGTGAACTCACCGGCCGTCACCTTCAATCTGCCTGCCTTGAACTTGGTGGCAAGAACCCGATGGTCGTAATGCCAGATGCGAGCATCGATCTGGTCGTCGAGGGTGCGCTGTTCGCTGGGTTCGGTACGTCAGGGCAGCGGTGCACATCCCTTGGAACGCTGTGGGTTCACGACGATATCTACGACGAAGTGAAGGCGCGCTACGTCAGTGCCGTCGAGAATGCCGTCGTCGGGGATCCCCGTCAGGACGTTCTCTACGGACCAATGATCTCGCAGGCCTATCTCGAGGCGCACGAACGTAATCTCGAATTGGTTCAGCCGCACCACGCCGTCTATGGATCAACGGGATCCGGTCGGATTACTGCAGGGAATCCTCGGAACGGATTCATCGGCGACCCGAACTCTGGCTGGTTTGCGCACCCAACGATTGTCGAAGGGATTCGCCCCGGTGATGCCCTCTACGACACTGAGACCTTCGGGCCACTCGTTGGTCTAGGCCGCTTTAGTTCACTGGATGAAGCAATCGAGCTTGCGAACGGACACGGTTACGGCCTGTCGTCAGCGATCTACACCAACAACCCCGAATGGGTATGGAAGTTCCGCGCACAAGTCAGCTCGGGAATGGTCTCGGTAAACAACTCGACGTCTGGTGCAGAAGCGCATCTTCCGTTTGGCGGCAATGGCCGCTCAGGTAACGGATCACGGCAGAGCGGTGTGTGGGTCCTCGATCAGTTCACTCGTTGGCAGGCCGTGAACTGGGATTACTCGGGACGGCTGCAAAAGGCTCAGATGGATGTCATGGAGCTGCCCTCGGATCCGGAGTTCCGTCTGTGACATTTGCACCGCCGGAGTCCGTAGACGTCGTCATCATTGGTGGCGGAGTTGTTGGTTGTAGCACGGCCTTTCACTTGGCCGAGGCCGGTCAACGTGTGCTTCTTGTTGAGCAATCAGCAATCGCAAGCGGCTCGTCATCTAAGGCGGCCGGTGGTGTGCGCGCTTGCTTTTCAGATCCGGTAAATGTCGCCATCGGCAAGCGCTCACTGAGTCTGCTTGCCGACTTTGGTACTCGACCTGGCGGTGAAATCGATCTGCATCGTGTCGGATATCTGTTCCTGTGTACGACGGCAGCGCAGATAGAGGAATTCGGCGCGGCGGTAGAAGTTCATAACAGTCTTGGTGTTCGTTCGTCGATGATCGACGTCGAGCAGGTGCATCAGTTGTCACCTCTTGCGAACGTTAACGATGTGGTCGGCGGATGTTGGTCACCTGATGATGGAACTTGCACCCCAGAGGCTGTCGTTCAGGCGTATGCGGCAGGTGCGCGACGCAATGGTGCCGTGTTGTTGACGAACACCACGTTCGTGGGCGCGGATGTTCGTGATGGTCAGGTGCGCTCAGTTGAGATTCGCTGCGGTGACGAGTCTGCACATGTGGCAACCTCGACGGTCGTGATTGCTGCCGGCGCATGGTCGAAGTCGGTTGGTGACGTCTTCGGTGTTGATCTGCCGGTCGAACCCCTCCGACGAGAAATCATTGTGACTGGGCCGATTCCCGATGTTGATCCGGCGCTTGTTGCTCGTTCGCCGATGACGATTGATGCCGCATCAACCTTCTACTTCCATAGCGAGGGGCGGGGGGTGCTCGCGGGTTTCAGTGACCCAAGTGTTCAGCCGGGATTCGATCTGACTCGTGATCCGTCGTACCTTGAGAAATTGGTCGAACTCGCCGCCCATCGGGCGCCTGCCCTGATCAATGCTGAGGTTACGGGGGGTTGGGCCGGCTACTACGAAGTCTCGCCCGATCACGACGGCATTGTCGGTGAAGCGGTGGGCATCAGCCGAGTCTTGTATGCGACCGGGTTCTCTGGCCACGGCTTCCTCCAAGGCCCGGCGATCGGCGAGATTTTGCGCGATCTCATCCTCGGGCGCGAACCTTTGATCGACATCGCGCCCTTAAGTAATGATCGCTTCAGCACCGGCCGTCGACGGGACGAGCGTCACCTAGTCTGACGACGTCCCCGGCTCACCTTCGGCTACATCTCTCTAGTCCCTCAAATTGCGGGCTTCGGACGGATGTATTCACTACGGTTGTGAGGACATGAGTTTTCAATTTCAGGAGGAAGTGACATGGCGGGTCTAGAAGATCTTCTCGGTGGACTGATGGGTGGCGGTCAGAGTGGCCAGGGCGGAACGCCGGATCTTGGTGCGATGCTTGGTCAATTGACCGGCGGCCAAGGTGGAGCCGGTGGTTTGGACATGGGTAAGTTGGCGGCACTGGCCGGCCCGCTTCTCGCGACGATTCAGCAGAGCGGCGGTCTAGACAAGATCCTCGGCCAGTTGCAGAGTGGTGGTCTTGGCGACGCAGTGAGTTCTTGGGTTGGCACGGGTGCCAATCAGGCTGTTGATCCGTCTGCTCTGGGCAACGCCTTTGGTACCGACCAGGTTGCGAACATCGCGAACCAGGCTGGTGTCTCGGTCGATGAAGCTCAGCAAGGGCTCTCAAACCTTCTTCCGGGCCTCGTCGATCAGGCCAGCCCATCTGGGCAGCTACCCGATTCGGGTTCGATGAACGACATGCTCAGCCAGCTCGGATCACTCTTCGGTGGCTCCAAGTAGTGCGCAGTTAAGGCTGCAATTCCGAACGTCGAAGCAATGGGCGGTGACCCTCGAAAGAGGTTGTCACCGCCCATTGTCTTGTCGTAAATGGGTGTAGCTCAGCCGCGGATTAGCATGCCTGTTGCGGCAGCGATTCCAAGAATTGATCGCGGTGCGTACGCCGAAGTCCAAAGGCCGGCATGTGCTGCCTGGATCGCCCAGGGTTCATCCGGATGTTGAACAGGGGCATCAGGACGAGCCAGTGAAGTGGCAGATCGAAGATCGTGCACCATGAGTGCAGCCATGACGGTGTTTGACGTAGACGGATCGAACACCTCGACGCCAAATCTGTGCGCACCAGCGTAGGCCGCTGCCAAGGCTCGGTTCTTAACCACGGATCGAGTGCGAGTTGCCGGTGCCACATTCAACGAAGCCCACACTCCACTCTGCCGAGAGGTCGTCGCGCGCCAGCGTTGAAGTCGTTTGGCGAGCGCGTAATTGGGGCCTTGGATGGTCACCAAACAATCAGCGATCCCAATCTCACCGCGATCGGTTGAGATACTGCTCGGATAGTTCGGTGCGAATTGGCCAGTTGCTCGAAATGGCAACTGAGCCAGACCTGCCAGACCGCGAGAGTTCCATCGTCTGCGTGATTCTTCGACTGTCGTCGGCGACACGGCGTAGACATCTGTTGGGGTGGCAAGAAATGCCAAGCCAATATCTGACCGCTTCTCAATCAAAGTCGCGGCAAGTACGTCAGTTGCAAGTCCCACCCTCAGGTGGGTTGCACCGTCCGCGTAGGTGTAGTTGCCCAAGATGTAAGGCCCGTCGATGGCCGAGAGCAATGAGTAGAGCTCAGGTAACTGCGCGATGATGTCGATACCTGCGGTACGCGCCAGCTCATCGTCTTGATCGGCGGAGATTATGTCGGGCAGTTTGCTATCGACAGGAACAGGAATCGAGAGACGACCGGACGAGTTTCGTGCGACTGCAATTACTCGTTTCCAGATCTCGGGTCTCGGAAGATCGACTGCAATGACGTGTGCACCCCATCGAAGCAGTGATCGAAGAGGACCCATCTCGGCGCCCGCCCCAAGTACGACTACGGTCACGTCGGATAGGTCGAGCCATTCAGAGTTGTCTAAGACGCTGTGAAGGGCGTTCGCGAAACCGCGCTCCACCACACCCTTGGCAACCCAGAGGTCTAACTGCCTACGTACCTCGGGGCCAAAAAGCCGCGCGCCATGCATCGGGATCGTGAGACCGGGGTCGTGGGCAACGTCGCCTTGGATCGTCACGGACCGGAATCTTGGCTCATCCGCCTGAATCAGTGCCTCGCGGGCAGGCACCTGCTCCCCGTCGCGAACGAAGACGGCGTTGCGGTGCAACTCTTCCAATCCTGCCGCCGCCATGTTGTGGGCAGCAGCGGAGGTTTTTGTACCCGTGCTGACCAGCTCGCGGAACGGGCCAATGTAATCGTTGCGCCAGTTCTTGACCGCCGTGATGCAGTTGCCAGCGGCTGGATCGACTGCATTCATTGCCGTCGTTACGAC
This sequence comes from Actinomycetes bacterium, assembly GCA_037129655.1. Taxonomy (GTDB): domain Bacteria; phylum Actinomycetota; class Actinomycetes; order S36-B12; family CAIYMF01; genus Longivirga. Next base: position 3,369 of record JBAXUN010000014.1, on the reverse strand, counting down.
ATCGCGTCCGACTCTCGTGGTGCTGACACGACCATCTAGACCCACGGCCACATCGAGCCCACGGTTTGGGTCGAGATCCACTTCGTCGTCAGCCATAGCCGTCATTCCACCACTTCTGAGGTCTCGTCGCGCTATCGGGAGGTTTCCGCGACGATCACTGCGCCCAGAACGATTGCGCCGCCGAGGATCTGAATCGGAGTCATGACTTCACCAAGAAGTGCGAAGGCGATCAACGAGGCAATAACGGGTTCTGTCATGCCAACGATCGATGCCTGCGTGGCTCGAAGATGACGCAGGCTCTGTAGAACTAAAGCGAACGGCAGAACGGTGCCAAAGACCACCATGTAAACGATCAGGTACCACGCTGGAACAGTAGGTCCCGACCCGTCCATGAGGGTGATCGACGAGGTGACTTTCTCCCATGGGAAGAGCCACCACGGTTGAACGATTGCCCAAAACAGTGCAGCCGCTCCAAAACCCCACATCGTCAGCGAAACTGGGTCGCGGTGAACGACTAACTTCTCACCTTCAATGAAGTAAAGGGCGAGTGCGACAGCTGCACCGAGCGCTGCTACGAATCCGATGGCATCGAGAGTAAAGCCCTGCCAAACCTGCGCGACCATCGCAAGCCCGACCATTGCGAGCGCCAACGCAATGAACACCCGATTGCGCACGGGCTCGTGCATTGCGTACTTGAACCACAGCGCAACCATGATGGGGGCAGTGAATTCGAATAGCAGGCTGACCCCGATGGGCATCCGCTCGATCGACAGGAAGTACAGCGATTGCGTCGTAGCAATGCCCAAAATGCCATAGATCAGAAGCCCTTTGACCTCACCCTTGTTCAGGCGGAAGGCAGATCGATTCGTGAGGAGGACGACGACAACGAGAATGAGAAAGGCAAGTGTTACTCGAAGCTGGGAAAGTCTTGCCCAGAAAATTCCATCGAGCAGAAGATATTTACTTACGGTGCCGTTGAGAGAGAACAGGGTCGATGCGAGTAAATAGGTTGCGTAACCAAGTGCCGGATGTCGATGGAATTCGCGTTTCGTTGAGGTTGCTGACGTCACGGGATTGGAGCACCCGGAACTGCACCTGCGGCGAGGTAGACCTCGACTGTGCGCTCTGCAACAACATCCCAGCCGAAGTCAGAAATCGCACGCTCCCGACCGGCGATACCCATACGTGCGGCGCGATCGTGATCGGCCACTAGCTCGTTGATCGCCTGAGAGAATTCCCGCTCAAATGTTTCCGGATCTTGTTCGTTGTAGTGAACCAGTAGGCCGGTCTCGCCGTTGACAACAACCTCGGGGATGCCGCCGACGTCAGATGCGATGACCGCCGTCGAACAGGCCATGGCTTCCAGGTTCACGATGCCCAACGGTTCGTAGATTGATGGGCACAGAAATGCGACGGCGTGCGTCAGGATCTGTTGAATAACCGGACGCGGGGCATGTTCCTGAATCCATACGACGTCGTGGGTTCGGCGGAGCTCGTCAACCGCGCTGGCTGTCTCGCGCCCGATTTCTGGGGTGTCAGGTGCTGATGCGCAGAATACAAATTGAATCGCGGGATCCATGTGCGCGATTGCGGCCAACAGGTGAGGAATCCCCTTTTGGCGGGTGATGCGCCCGACAAACACAACGTACGGGCGCTCCGTCGCAACGCCGTACTGTGCAAGTAATTCGGTGTTCGAGTCAGGCTGCCACGAAACAGTGTCGATGCCATTGCGCACAACGTGTACGCGATCAGGGTCAAGGAATGGATACACCTCGAGCACGTCACGCCGCATGCCGTCGGAGACCGCGATGATGGCTGCCGCTTCTCGATACGTACTTGATTCGATCCATGACGAGGTTCGATAACCACCCCCGAGTTGCTCGGCTTTCCATGGACGCCGTGGCTCAAGTGAATGTGCAGTGATCACGTGTGGCACGCCGAGGATTTCACCAGCGACATGGCCAGCGAAGTTGGTGTACCAGGTATGTGAGTGAACAACGTCCACGTGATGCAGGGCTCGAACCATGTCCAGGTCAACAGCGAGAGTTTGGAGTGCGCCGTTCGCGTCGGAGAATTCCTCGGGAATCAGATGTCCGGTAGCGCCCGTTCGTGAGGGCCCGAACGCGTGAACGTGCACCTCAGCGCGGGGACGCAGCTCTCGTACGAGCTCGTCAACGTGCACGCCCGCACCGCCGTAGACGTCCGGCGGCCACTCCTTGGTTAATATTCCTACTCGCAGCACAGACGTAAGACTAGACGGAACGGTTACCCTGTGAGTGTGGCAAACCGCGACGTCCTAGGAATTGTGCTTGCCGGCGGCGAAGGTAAGCGACTCATGCCGCTTACTGCTGACAGAGCCAAGCCGGCGGTTCCGTTCGGTGGCGCCTATCGGCTCGTTGATTTCGTGCTGTCTAACCTTGTGAATGCGGGCTATCTAAGGATCTGCGTCCTAACGCAGTACAAGTCGCACTCACTCGACCGTCACATCACCACCACGTGGCGAATGTCTACCCTGCTTGGCAACTACATCACCCCAGTGCCTGCCCAGCAGCGGCTCGGACCGCGCTGGTACACCGGTTCAGCTGACGCGATCTTCCAGAGTCTGAATCTCGTCTACGACGAAAGCCCGACCTATGTCGTGGTGTTCGGTGCCGATCACGTGTACCGGATGGATCCTGAGCAGATGGTGCGTCAGCACATCGAATCAGGGGCCGGCGTGACGGTGGCGGGTATTCGAGTTCCGCGAGAGCAGGGCACTGGTTTTGGTGTCATCGAAACAGCGCCCGACGGACGCACAATTGAACGCTTCGTCGAGAAGCCGCTCGATCCTCCCGCTATCCCCGGCGATCCTGAGAATTGCTACGCGTCAATGGGCAACTATGTCTTCACGACCGATGTACTCGTGGAGGCGCTGCGCATCGATGCTGCCGATGAGTCATCGCTTCATGACATGGGCACGAACATCATTCCCATGCTCACCGAGCAGGGATTGGCGCAGGTGTATGACTTCGACGAAAACGTTGTTCCGGGTTCCACCGAGCGAGACAAGGGTTACTGGCGCGACGTAGGAACCCTTGACGCGTATCACGATGCGCATATGGATCTGGTTTCGGTGCATCCGGTGTTCAACCTGTACAACCGCAAGTGGCCGATCCTGTCGCACCTGCCCCCACTGCCACCGGCAAAGTTCGTTGAGGGCGGTAACTCACATGAGTCGATGGTCGGTGCTGGATCAATCGTTTCAGGTGCTCATGTCCGAAACTCAGTGTTGTCGTATGACGTAAACATTCGCGAGGGGGCTTACGTCGAAGGGTCCGTGCTTATGCCGGGCGTTCGAATTGGACGCGGTGCTGTGGTGCGCCGGGCGAT
>JBAXUN010000139.1:0-4586 GCA_037129655.1 Actinomycetes bacterium | reverse complement strand
AAAGTCTGTTCAATAAATGCGATATCGAAGGTCGCATCGCGAACGGCCTCGATACATGCGTTAGGTAGCGGGCCAGTGTCCGTTGCGTAGAGAAGACGACCACCATCGGCAACGGAGATGTCGTATAGCAGTGCGTCGGCGCTGAGTGCGTCGCTTCCGTCGAAGTGCGATGACGATAAGGCGCGGATGATCGTGCCATTCGAGTCACCGTCTAGTTCGATGATGTCGCCAGCATTTATCGGGTAGCAAGTGATTGGGTCGTCGGGGCCGATCCAATGTTCGACAGCGTGCATCACACTCGCTGGGCCAATAATCCGTAGTGGCCTGTCGGTATGCGTCCACGATCTCGTCAGAAGATGCTGTGGGGCGAGATGGTCAAAGTGCGCGTGAGTAATGAGCACCGTGTCGATACCCACCAAACTGATGCCAGCCCGTTCTGCCTGACTGGCGCTGGCCGGACCAAAATCGACGAGTAGTGAGCCATTCACCACGATGCAGGTCGACTCGCGTAAGACTTTCTCACTGCGTGCCCACGTGCACGAAAGGCACGCACACCAGGGATTCGGCCAGCCGTCTGCTGATCCGGTTCCGAGAACGGTGATGTCCATATCGATACAGTCGAAAATTAGTGGACGTGAACTGACGAAGCGGGTATCGGTGCGCTGAACGTGACAGGTACATCGAAGGCGGCCCGTCGTGAGGCGCGACGAAGTGCATTGAGGATGGGACGACCCGCCGCGATGATCAAAGCGACCGTGAGCACGGCGCGTGGGACGTCGAAGCCAAGCGACGTCGCGATGCAAAAGGCAAGCCAGTGCCCGAGATTGGTGATGAATCCGGCGCCGGGGATGAAGCTAATCGCGGCAGGTAAGGTCCCCGCCACGGTCACAGTTGGCCAGAACCACAGGTTGAGTAGGAACCCGTAGGCAAGGCAAGCGAGTGCGCCGTACACCGTCAAGAGAACAAGTTCAGATTTACCGGATGCGCGCGGCAAAAGGCCAGCGCCAAGCCCAACCCAGCCGGCTGCGATCATCTGAAATGCCAGCCACGGGCCGACCCCGCCGGTGAGCAATGCTGAAGCGAACATGCCGATCGCGCCGATCCCAAATCCGGCGCCTGGGCCGAGAACTCGACCACCGAGGATGATGACGATCCACATCGGTTCGAAACCTGCATGGCCCCCTCCGAAGGGACGTAGCGCCGCAGCAACTGCGGAGAGAACGCCGATCAACGCGATGCCCTTGGCGTCGAGCCCGCCATCGGCTAGATCAGCCAGGACCACGGCAATGACTAAGGGGAGCAGTATTGCGAACAACCATGGGGTTTGCGACGCGTGCGTGATCGCAGTGGAATCGGCGGCACCGATGAGTGGCCACAGGAATGCGAACAGTCCGAAGATGGATGCGGCTGCGAGGGCCAACCCGGTTCGACGCCCGATGTGCACTGGACGCGACGCAGTTGTCGTCGCCGCAGGCATCGTCACGATGCTGGCTCGAGCGCTCGCGCCACCTGAGCGACCGTCAGCCACGGCTGCGGCGATAGAACTTTGCTGACTTGAGGTGCGAACATCGGCGAGCCGATTACGACGTCGGGCGCAGGGCCATCTGCCACAATTTCACCGTCGGCCAAGACGATCACGCGCGTCGCGACATCTGCCGCGAGTTCGACGTCATGGGTTGCTAGTAGGACGCAACGTCCCTCTAGGGCAAGGGATTTTAGGATCGCCACCAGCTGCTGCTTAGCTGGATAATCAAGGCCGCGCGTTGGTTCGTCAAGAAGAACAATCGGTGGGTCAGCGGCTAGAACGATGGCCAGTGCTAGAGCCAATCGCTGACCTTCGGACAGATCCCGTGGATGAGTATCGTCATCGATCCCAGGGGCCAACCGATCGAGAGTACGTCGAGTGCTGCCAGCGGCTAAGTCACAGTCGTGATCGGTGGCACTGCATTCATCGCGCACACTGTCTGCCACGAGTAGATGGGTTGGGTCCTGGGGCACAAGGCCGACGCGGGTCACGAGTTCTCGTCCGCGAAGTGAAGCAGGCGCCGCGTTGCCGACGCTGGCAGTGCCGCCGTTTAGTCCGTGAAGGCCAACAAGGGTGCCGAGCAATGTGGATTTGCCTGCGCCATTGCGTCCCATCACTGCGACGATCTCGCCAGCCTGAGCGCTAATCGAGATGCCACGCAGTGCAACGGTGTGGCCGTGACGAACGATCGCGTCGGACATGGAAAGTGCTTCGTCGCCGTACATGGTGGTGGCGATGGATAGGTCGCCAACGAAGGGCTCAAGGCGTTCGCGAAGGGGTGCCGCGCAGCGTCGCGCATCACGAACTGACAGGGGGAGTGGGTCCCAGCCAGCGAGGCGTCCTAACTCGACAACCGGTGGCGCGACGGGTGCGTCGATCATGATTTCGTCGGGAGTTCCCATGCGAATTGGTTCGCCTGGTCCGCCTACGACGATGACCCGATCGGCATACTGAACAACACGCTCGAGCCTGTGCTCTGCCATCAGCACAGTTACACCAAGATCGTGGACGAGACGCTGGAGTGCGGCCAAAACCTCTTCAGCAGCACCGGGATCCAACGCTGAGGTTGGTTCATCGAGCACGAGTACCGAAGGGTGGGTTGTCAGCACAGCGCCGATCGCCACGCGTTGACGTTCACCGCCGGAAAGTGACATCAGCGCACGATTGCGCAGGTGCGCGAGGCCAAGTAGATCAAGGGTTTCTTCTACGCGGCGACGCATGACGTCTGGTGCGAGCCCGAGGGATTCCATGCCGTAGGCAAGTTCGTCCTCAACGACATCGGTGACGAATCCGCTCATGGGATCCTGCGGAACGATGCCCACCACGTCAGCTAACTCGCGGGGTGGATGGGTGCGGGTATCTCGACCAGCCACCGTGACCGTGCCACTGAGCGTTCCACCAGTGAAGTGTGGGACGAGTCCGTTTACGCATTTGAGCAAAGTTGACTTACCTGAACCAGTTCGTCCGACAACGAGTACGAGTTCGCCCTCGGGGATCGTCAGGTTTACGTGGGAGAGCACGGGTTGGGTGGCCCCGCTGTAGGTGATGCTTACGTTGTCGAAGGTGATCACGACAGCACCTCCTGACGGCGAAGCTCGCCGGCCGTGCCAGCCGAGATTGGCCCGCCCCCGGGTGGCAGTGGTGTGACGATCCCTGGCAAGGCGGCAAGCAGGACTGCGATCGCGGGAATCGTTGGCAGTGCAGGCCATTGCAAGGGTGAGGTCTGGCCCGCAAGTGATGCGGGGTCGTTGACGGCCACCGCGATGAACAGTGCGGCGGGGATCCATCCGCTGAGGAGAACCAACCACTCAGGCAGTGCCCACGGATCGGGACGATAGCGCGTACGAATCGAGCGTCGACCCGCGATGCGCAGGCCGACGACTGCGCAAATGATTCCGATGGCGACGAAAAGCCATGACATCCAACTGCCGTCAACCCCGTCAACGAGGGCATAGACGCCAATGCTCAAGGCGATCAACGACATCACCACGAGGGCACGCGCAATGAATTGGTCGCGTGGCTTCATCGGACGGGTACGTCCATATCCGCGGGAATCCATTGCTGCAGCGAGGTCAACCGCGCGTTCCAATGCTCCTTCAAACACGGGCATTACTGAACCGGCAAGTGCGCGCACGCCTCGGTGTGGTCGACCGCGAAGGCGCCGCGCGGTCTGCACGCGGCTCACGTCCGCAACGAGTTGTGGGGCGAAGGAAAGTGCTACGACGATGGAGACGCCCACTTCGTACAGGGCTGCGGGAACGGTGGCCAAGAGGCGAGCAGGGCTGGCGAGCGAATTCGCAGCACCGATACATGCCAAAATCGCGGCGATTACGGCGCCTTCGTACAAGGCGGACAGGAGTGCTTCAGCCGTGACAGGCCCACCAAGGGTGATACCGGCGACCCAATCGGGGAGTTGAATGCTGGGCAGGGTGAACAGCACGTGGTCACCGAGCCCACCACCGAGAATCATTGCCACCACAACGCGAATCGCGATCACTACGACGCCAAGGCGGCAGAACAACGCAAAGGAGTTAGCCCACGGTGCCTCGGGCCGACGGCGGGCAACGACCCACCCTGCGACGGCGACAATGAGGCCGAGCAGGATCGGATTTGTAGTGCGGCTGACACAGGCGACCAGCCCTAATGCCCATGCCCACCAAGCCACTGGATGGGTCCAGCGGGGGAGCGCGGACGCGCCGAGGCGATGCTGCGGCTTCATCGGCTGCCGCCACGACGACGTGAGGTGAACCATGCTGAGCCCGCAAGGATTGCGACGCCCATCAGACCGATGAACAATCCCAAGGCGCTGCGCGAGTCAGTCACGGGGGCGGCTTCAGATGCAAGTGCTGGGATCGGCGGGTCTGTTTGGGTTGGGGGTTTGCTTGTCGAGACGACGGCCGATGCACTCGTCGACACACTCGGTGTGGGTGTGGCCTCAGCGCTTGCTTGCGTGCTGGGGGCTGAGGGCGTGGGTGTCACCAGGTGTGATGCAGATGAGCTGCTCGACGGCGTTGGAGTTGTCGGCCGGACAGTCGATGTTGCCGACACTGAGGACGCTGAG
>JBAXUN010000138.1:0-4650 GCA_037129655.1 Actinomycetes bacterium | reverse complement strand
GGGGCGACCGTCTCGTGCACCTCGGCCGACGCCCCAACGACAGCATTGACCACAAGACGTTGCACCAGCGCATCAGCAAGTTGCGGGGTGGCTACGTCGGCGGGCGTCTTTGTCATAACCTGAGGGTAAACCCACGAGCTCGACGTAGAAAGCCGCAATGGCAGCCGGATCTGTCGATGGCCGCACGAAGAGGCCGTCAGTCGATGTCAGCGAGTGGAACGAATGAGAAACCCTCTGCCCTCAGCCTGGGAACGAGCAACTTAACCGCCTCAACAGCCACATTTCCGGCTCGCATTTGCTCACCAGGCGTTCCAGGATCGGCTGTGCTGTCATGCATGAGCACAACCCCGGACCCATGTTCGAGTGCGGTCTTCACGTACGAGTCAGCACACTCTTGCGGGCTGCCCTGATCCCACCAGCATTGCCAGTCCATACCGTCGAGGTCCCATCCGTAGTTCGCGCAATGACCTTCTAGGATCCTCTCGTCCGCGCGCACCGCTGCTTCGATCCGCGCATCCCATTCCCCCCACGGCGGCCGAAAGGGAATCGGACCATCAACTCCACACTCACCAAGAATCTGCCGCGTACTGTTTAGCTCATCTCGAATCGCGTCGTCGTCTAACTCAGGCAAATGACGATGCGACCACGTGTGATTGCCGACGCGATGGCCAAGTGCCAACACCTTCATGGGGATCTCACGATGCTGTTCAACATGCTTGCCACACATGAAAAACGTGGCTTCGATGCGTTCCTCGGCAAGGTACTGAGCCAATTCAACTGTCCTGGGACCACGACCTGGCCCGTCAGTTGCCCCCGGCCCGTCATCGAAGGTGAATACCAGCGACCGATCGGGTAATCGGCCGGCACCAAATCGTAGAGTGGTGTCCATCAGCGAGAAGGTTCCACGACGATCTCGACGCGCTGGAACTCCTTCAGATCTGAGTACCCAGTCGTGGCCATAGCCCGACGAAGCGCACCCACAAGATTCATCGTGCCGTCAGGCGTCCGCGAGGGGCCGTGCAGGATTTCACTCAAGGAGCCGAGCTTTCCTAACTGAACACGCTCACCTCGCGGGAGTTCGGGATGAGTCGCTTCCATCCCCCAGTGCCAGCCGCCACCGGGTGCCTCGGTTGCCCGGGCCAGTGGAGAGCCGAGCATGACCGCATCGGCACCACAGGCGATTGCCTTGGGCAGATCACCACTGCGGCCAACGCCTCCGTCGGCAATGACGTGCACGTAGCGGCCACCGGATTCATCCATGTAGTCACGTCGAGCCGCCGCGACATCTGCGATCGCCGATGCCATGGGCACGCGGACACCCAGCACGTCACGTGACGTGTGGGCCGCACCCCCACCAAAGCCAACGAGTACACCGGCAGCTCCTGTGCGCATCAAGTGCAGGGCCGCCTGATACGTCGCACAACCACCGACAATGACGGGGACGTCGAGTTCGTAAATGAACTGCTTCAAATTGAGCGGGTCTAATGAGTCAACGGGCGCGACATGCTCTGCACTCACGGTCGTACCGCGAATGACAAAGATGTCGACGCCAGCGTCTACGACGGCTTTGGCGAACTGTGCAGTCTTTGATGGAGACAGTGAGGCGGCCACTGTGACTCCACCGGAACGGATTTCAGCGATTCTTGAGGCAATCAGATCCTCGCGAATCGGCGCGCTGTAGATCTCTTGAAGCCGTGGGGTGACTACGTCAGCTGCCAGCCCGGCAATCTCGGCAAGCAGCGGAATCGGATCTTCGTAACGCGTCCATAGACCTTCAAGGTTGAGAACACCGAGACCACCGAGGCGTCCGATTTCAATCGCGGTCGCGGGCGAAACCACCGAGTCCATCGGCGCTGCCAGAACCGGAATGTCAAAGCGATACGCATCGACCTGCCACGAGACAGAGACCGATTGGGGATCGCGAGTACGCCGGCTCGGCACGATCGCAATATCGTCAAGCGAATACGCTGGCCTTGCGCGCTTGGCGCGGCCAATTTCAATCTCGCTCACGGTGTGGCCCTTCTCGTCAGGCTGTTAGATCGTTGGTCGAGCCACTTGCCTAGTTGTCGTACGAAACTAGCGTCGGAACAGACGTGACTCAGGAGTGATAGTTCGGCGCCTCTGCAGTGATCTGAATGTCGTGCGGGTGGCTTTCCTTCAGACTTGCCGAGGTTATCCGAATGAAACGTCCGCGATCCTGAAGTTCAGGAACCGTGCGCGCACCGACGTAAAACATCGACTGACGTAGGCCACCGATGAGCTGATGAGCCACCGCTGAAAGTGGGCCACGATAGGCAACCCGCCCTTCGACGCCCTCGGGCACGAGCTTCTCGTCGCTATCGACTTCGGCTTGGAAGTAGCGGTCTTTCGAGTACGACTTCTTGCCCCGTGACGACATCGCCCCCAGCGAGCCCATCCCACGATACGACTTGTATTGCTTACCACTTACGAAAATGAGGTCGCCTGGGCTCTCATCACACCCGGCAAGCAGCGAGCCGATCATCACCGTGTCTGCGCCAGCAACAAGCGCCTTGGCAATATCACCTGAGTACTGCAAGCCACCATCTGCAATGACGGGAACACCCGCCGGCTTGCATGCCAACGACGCTTCGTAGACGGCCGTAATCTGCGGCGCGCCAACACCTGTGACGATGCGGGTCGTGCAGATCGAGCCTGGGCCAACGCCGACTTTGACAGCATCGGCTCCAGCATCAACGAATGCCTGCGCACCTGAACGAGTGGCGATGTTTCCGCCAATCACCTGAACATGACGCGTGGCCGGATCTGCCTTCAATCGACGCACCATATCGAGCAATAACTGCACATGTCCGTGAGCGGTGTCAGCGACTAGGACATCTACGCCTGCGTCGATCAAGGTCGTAGCGCGCTCCCATGAATCACCGAAGTAGCCAATAGCCGCGCCGACCATGAGCCGGCCAGCGGAGTCTTTTGCCGCGTTGGGGAACTGCTCAGACTTAACGAAATCCTTCACGGTGATCAGACCAGTAAGACGGCCCGAGTCGTCAACAATCGGAAGCCGCTCACGCTTGTGCAGACGAAGCAGGGTCGTGGCTTCCTCGCGATCAATCCCGTTGTGCCCGGTGATCAACGGCATGGGTGTCATAACATCACTGACGAGTGTGGTCGCCCATTCCGCGATTGGGACGAACCGCAGATCGCGATTGGTGATGATGCCGAGTAGGACCTGGTTGTCATCAATCACCGGCAGACCTGAAACTCGGTACTGACCACAGATCTCATCGAGGTCTTCAAGAGTTGCCGTCGGATGAATGGTGATCGGGTTGGAAATCATGCCCGTCTGGGTGCGCTTCACGAGATCGACCTGATATGCCTGATCCTCAACGGACAGGTTCCGATGCAGCACCCCGAGGCCACCTTGGCGAGCCATCGCAATTGCCATCCGGGCCTCCGTCACCGTATCCATCGCAGCTGAAATCAGCGGGATTGACAGGGTGATTTCGCGGGTCAACCGCGTGGAGGTATCGACTTCACCGGGGCTGACGTCGGTCTCACCTGGTAGCAGCAGGACGTCGTCGTACGTCAGGCCGAGCGCGGCGAACTTGTCGGGGATGCCGAGGTTCTCCGAATCGGACATGTGACACGCCTTCCAATCGCGAGCGGTGAGTCTTGAGGATACCGGTCGCGATGGAAAACTCTTAACGCAGGAAGCCCCAGCGGAATCCAAGGGCCACTGCCTGCGCACGATCAGCCGCATTCACCTTACGGAAGAGGCGACGAGCGTGAGTCTTGACCGTGTCCTCGGACAGATACAGTTCACGGCCGATTTCAGCATTGCTCTTGCCACGACTCATACCGTCGAGCACCTGCTGCTCGCGTTCGGTCAGCGCCGGAGGCGCACCGGCGGGGCGGATTCGCGAGGCGCGTCCACCAACACCGTCGCGCCCGGAAGCCAATGCCATCGCAACTGTTGTAGCAACTTCCTCACGTGATGCATCCTTGGCCACGTAGCCACGGGCACCACCGGAGACCGCACGCGCGACACCCTCTGGGTCTTCACCCATCGTGAGCATCACAACGGCTGCATCCGGGTGCGCTGCGACGAGGCGGCGGCTAGCTTCGACGCCACCGATCCCAGGCATGCGCACGTCCATCAGGACAAGGTCAGGGCGTTCGATGGGGAATCGAGCAAGGACTTCCTCACCGCTGCCAGCAGCAGTTACACGCTCGACACCAGGAACCGCGCCTACCGCACGCCGAATCGTTTCGCGAGCCAAAGGTGCGTCATCGCAAACAAGTACGGTGGTCATAGTGAGTACGTCCTCCCGATCAGGCGCTGCGCGGGTCGCAGCAGCCGCATCTGATAGAGATTTCGGCACCCAGATGGGTGAACTTGAGCCCAGATGGGTGACCAAAGTTGGGGATCGAGTTACTGGCCTGAAGCGGCCTCGAAGAGCGCGACGATATCTGGCCGCCGTAACAAGTCATCGGCATACGAATCGGGCAGATCGAGGGCGATCGTGCGGATTGTTTCGCGGGCGGATCTAAACGCCGCGGACGCCTCTTCAGGGTGAACATGTTGGATCAGTGCGCCGAGCACGCCGCGAGCAGCCCAAACCAGGGGCAGCGCACCAACCCTGTCTGCAAGCATCGCGGATCGACGTAACACTT
>JBAXUN010000137.1:0-4712 GCA_037129655.1 Actinomycetes bacterium | reverse complement strand
GCGCAAAAAAGGACGCCCCTGACGGGACGTCCCTTTTTGCGCGGAGGGTAGGGGATTCGAACCCCTGAGGGGTTTCCCCCAACACGCTTTCCAAGCGTGCGCCATAGGCCACTAGGCGAATCCTCCGTAAAGAAGAATAGGGGCTACAGCCCCAAGGCTGAAATCCACCCGGTTTCCGGCGGGCGCCGGCTCGCGTAGACTGTCCTCGACCCCCCGTGTGGCGTCATCTCGCCGAACTCCCCCAGGGCCGGAAGGCAGCAAGGGTAAGTGAGCTCTGATGGGTGCGCGGGGGGTCACTATATTGCGCGTTTCGAGAGTTACAGTGGACGCGTGATCTTCAAATCGGTGGGGGACCGACGACCGTATCCCGAGCATGGCCGAGGGCCAGCGCAATGGGCTGACTTACCGCCCAGACAAGTTCGCCTCGCAGACCTGATCACAACCAAGCGCACCCTCGATCTCGAGGCACTTCTCGACGAGCAATCCACGTTTTTCGGCGACCTCTTCGGTCACGTCGTGCAGTGGCGGGGTGAGCTGTACCTCGAGGATGGTCTGCACCGTGCATTACGCACCGCACTTCACGGACGACAAATCATTCACGCTCGAGTCTTAGATCTTGACGATCCTAAAAATCAAATAGCAACGGCCAGCGACAGCATCAACGAAGGTGCAGCCCGAAGATGAGCATGCTGTCTGGCCCAGGGCCCCGCAGATCGCCAGCGCGAGACCGCGGTATGCCGTGGACGACCATCATCGGGGTCGTTGTCTCGATGGGTCTTTTGTTCGGCGCGGCATTCGTTGGAGTCCGTTTGATCCGAGGCGGGTCAAGTGCAGCGGAAGCATCCGGGGTTTCGACTAGTCCGAGCCCGTGTATAACCTCAACAGTTCAACCTGCGGGCACACTGCCAAAAGCTTCTACCGTGACGGTTAACGTTTTCAACGGGTCGCGCCGCAAAGGTCTAGCCAAGACTACGGCCGCGGAATTGCAGCTGCGCGGCTTCAAGATTGGCCTGATTGCCAACGATCCGCTGGGCCAGCACATCAAGTCATTTGGTGATATTCGCTATGGGGTTAAGGGCGCCATGAACGCAGCTCTGTTGCGCAACTACGTCCCGGGCGCCACGCTCACCCTAGATAAGCGCACTGACGGAAAAATTGACCTCGTGACAGGCGAAGACTTCACCGGCCTAGCGCCACAAAGCCAAGTCGATTCGGCCATTGCGGCCCCAACCCCGACGGCAACCGCAGTGAGCTGCCCAACTGGCAAGTAGCGAGCTACATGCACTCGAAGAGACAGTAAACCGTTGTCTACCAACGCAAATTGGCTACCACTTCAGGTGCTGAACACCCATCTCTCTAGCCAACCGGGATCCAGACGCAGCGGAAGTCAGTGACAGTCACATCGCTCTTCGACAGAGGAATCTCCTTGGTCGTAATGTTGAGTGCCCTACTCTGCCAATCCTCGTGGATCGTCAAGATCTCCGAATTCAGTTGATTATCAAGCTCCTGATACGCCTGCTCGGCAGCGGTGTACTTCGCCGATGCCGTATCAATCTTCGCCTGGGCTTCACGTTGACGACGTGCGTCGGCTGCCAAAGAAGAACCGCTCTTACGCCCACCAAAGAGCCCGCCAATTGCCGATGTCACCATCGCGCCGAGACCGTAAGCCGCATCGTACGCACGCTGATGTTGATCGACAGTGATGCTCGCATCGGTGAGCTTCTTCTTCGCAGCTGTCACTTTAGTTTCATACTTCGTACGAAGTTTTGCCATATCCGCATCTGATGCTGAAGCGGCAAGCTGGAGACACCGCGCGGTGAATTCCTCACGGGTCTCCCCGACGCGCGAATACGCTTTCAGATCCGTGTTCGCCAGAATCTCGGTCGACTTGGAGCGAACCAGTTCATCTACAAGCGCCTTCTGAATCGAATTCCAATACGCCTTCGTCTTGACTTCGCTCGGCAGGAATCCGTAGACACTGCCGACGGGAGCTGTGGCGATCAGATCGCGATCGTCGTAGTCAACGGCGACGAACTTGCGTCCATCTGGGATTTGGGTGAGTGGAAGCAATACTGCCTCGTACTCCTCATCGAGAATCAACTTCGATGGGGTGTCGTCGTAACGAAGATTCACCCGGGCAACGGCTGCGGCACGAAGATGCTGACCACCATTGACTCCCCCGACCTCGGCCAACCACGTCGTCGCCGGATCGACGAAAGCAACCGCGATACCCGCTGCAATTGCTGGCATTACAGGCGTCTCGTCCGCACCAGCCTGTACAGGCGCAGAAGATGGCAACGTCGATGGAGCCATCGCAGGTGCTGGCGAAATCTGCGTCGCATCACTTGTACTGGCGACGGACGGTGGCGCCATCGTTGGCTCGGCGACGACAGCCTCCGCTACTGCAGCCGACGGCGCCACTTCCTCTGTCACGACGCTTGCGACAGGCGAATCAGCCGCCGCTGCGCTCACTGCCGCTGCAGTTTCGGCCGGCACGGTGGCCGCGGCTGCCGGCCCATCCCCCATCGCCAACTTGATTTGATCGCGGGTAAGCGGGCCGCGGAGGTAGCTCATAGCCCAACGCGAGGTCATCACCTCGGGCACGTCTTTCCCCGCCCGACGTAGCAGGAACTGGCGCTTGCCCAGATTACTGATCGTGTCACTAACGGCCGAAACGTCAACGCCACCAGCAGCACTCGTCAGCCCATCGACGAGACGCTTCTTATCCTGCTCGGTCTGAAGGCGGCCAACCATCCAGGTTCCGGTATTCGACAGCGCTTTGTAATCAAGATCGACAGGGTTCTGCGTCGAGAGCACGACGCCGAGACCAAAGGCACGCGCCTGCTTGAGCAGAAGCATCATCGGCTTTTTCGTTGGCGGGTTAGCAGTAGGTGGCAAGTACCCTGCAACCTCGTCCATGTAGAGCAACGCGCGCAAATCACTCGTGCCACTCTGACGACGCATCCATGTGACCAACTTCGATAGAACAAGCGACGTCACAGACTGACGCTGGTCGTCACTTAGATGTGCAGTTGTCACGATCGCGCAGCGAGCCTTGCCTTCGGCAGTGAACAGCATCGACTGAATATCGATCGGGTCGCCTGTGAGCCACGCAGCAAAGGAAGGTGACGCCAGTAATCCGTTGAGCTTCATAGCAAATGCTAGGCGGTCATTCGGTGGGAAGAACACGTCAAGCTCAAGCACCCCAAGCTTACGAATTGGCGGTTGCTGCACCTGCGCAAGGAGCGTGGGCAGATCCAAACTCTGACCCTGCGCCCAAGCATTCTGAATCAAGTTCGCGAGCAGAATATGCTCTCGAGACGACAGCGGGTCGCCATTGATGCCGATCATCCCGAGGACGCTGGTGACATATCCATCAATCTCGTCGCTCATAACTTCAGGATCAGTGTCGGCCGGCGGCGCGTCCAACGACCCAACAATGTTCAGCGGCCGACCAGCAGATGATCCCGGCGTATAGATGGTGAAGTCGACCCTCGACTTGAGCGCCTCCAAGCGCTCAGGAGTGATCTCCCACCCGGCTAGTCCCTCTCGCCATGACGTTGCCTGTTGCTCAGCGAACTCATCGAGCCCGAGCCCAGCCTTCTCGGCATCACCATCGTTGATCCACGGTCGGAAGTCGCTGCCACGCAATTCGGGGAAGATGAGCATCAGGTTCGTGAGATCACCCTTGGGATCGATGAGCAGCGCAGGAACGCCACTGTTCAACACCTCCTCGATGAGAACCACACCCAAGCCGGTCTTACCCGACCCGGTCATGCCGATGATCACACCGTGCGTGGTGAGATCACCGGACGGCAGAATAGAAGCGTCGGACGAGCGGGTACCGGTCGCGGGATCGATGCGACCACCAAGATGAAGATCAGCCATATCGGCAGCCTAGGGCCCGATCACATCAACCCGCCGCACGTACGCGCAAACCGTCACCGAAGGTCATCTTGATTTAGGCTCGCACTGCGGCCATTCACAGATGCCGCCCTTGCCGCACCGGACAAGAACTACGGGGATTCGTTATGACGAACCAGTCACCGCCCTGGTCAAAGGCCGGGCCATCTTCGTACTTTCCTTCGATCGAGAAGAAGTACGGGCGCTCAATCACCGAGTGGCAGAAAATCATCTGGGCGTGCGACCTCGAAAAGCACATGCAGATCGTTAACTATCTGAAGTCTGGGTACGAGGTTGGCCACGGCCACGCAAACGCGCTGGTGCACTGGACCCTCGCCGGCAACGTCGCCGTCGAGCCCGCTCCTGATGCCTGACTAGTCTCGCGACGGTTCGTCGAGGCCGTACATCGAGACGGGCAGGGTCGGCTCCTGCGGTCTGTGATCATCACCAACGCGCTTCATCTCGTGCGCGATGGGCACCTCATCGGCTTCGACGAGGGGTGCGTCTAGGACGTCGCCCACTGGTTCGTCGTGCGATGTGTGGCCAGCATTCGACACCAAGTTGGTAGCCCGACCATTAGAGAACCAGCGGTTCTCATAACGGCCGTACGGATCCTTGTACCAGCCTTCGATTTCCATCCCAATATCCACACGATGGACCCTACCGGAACGTCAGCACTTCTACGTTGCCCCAGCGACGCCTGCCTAACTCAAAGCGGTGAAACCGTCAGCTGGCCCTCCGAGCCAACGACGGCTCCCGCTGCACCCTTCAACATAAACAAGGGCATCCCCCTTCAGGGGATGCCCTTG
>JBAXUN010000136.1:0-4730 GCA_037129655.1 Actinomycetes bacterium | reverse complement strand
CGAGAGTGGTCAGCCAAGGGGTGGACGTATGCGATCGCCCGTGCGTCCACATTGCCGGTCCGTTCGTCGACAGTGACCCTACGGGTGACACCACCGACGATCTACGGACGCCCATCGCGTGTCGAGGTGCGCAGCACTGGCCGTCCCAATTCCCGCATCCTCGTAACAGCCTCGGCCCGGTCGTGGCACGCGTCCACGTACGTGACGACTGACGCGAATTGCGTTGGAACGACGCAGCTCGTGGTTCCCTACTCCGGCGTCCTAACTGCAACGCTCGCAGGGGATCTACTGCATGAGGCCGCACCACCGGTAAGCGTGCGAGTGCGTATTCCGTCGGCTCTGACTGTGTCGATGGCAAGCCCCTCGCGGTTAATCAGAGGCGTCGTCCACTACACAAAACTCAGCTATATGCGCCAGCGAGTGCTACTGAGCCCCAAGGTTCAATCGAGAATGGTTCGAGTCACCTTGCAGTACAGAAGTGGACGCGCGTGGGTGTCGACGCGGCCGTTCACTCTCTACACAGATGCCAACGGTTATGTGAGCACAGCGATGAAGTCTGGTCGAACTGGTGTTCTTTATCGGATCGCCTACAGTTTCAGCGGTGATTCGTGGAACACCGCATCGTCCAAGGTCAGTCCGATCTTCGTGCTCGGCTAGATCGCGCCGAATCACGACGTGATGTCGTACACAACCTTCCCTGATGCCATGGTGAGTTCCACACGGGCATCGCTGAGGTGCTCAGCCTTGAACAGGTCCTGATCGAGAATCACTAAGTCGGCTCGTTTGCCAACCGCAAGGCTTCCGGCATCCTGCTCATCGTGGTTGACGTAGGCAGTCCCGTTGGTGAAACCGTTCAGCGCCGCCTCGATGGGGATCGCCTCGTGAGCTAGGAACGCGGGCTGATCGCGGTAGAGGGGACCAATGCGTGTCACAGCAACTTCCATTTGCGCCAACGGATTAGCCGTCGAGACGGACCAGTCGCTACCCATCGCCAGGACAGTGCCGTTCTTCAGGAGTGAATTGAAGGGGTAGCTCAAGTCGACCCGATCTTGGCCCAGGAACGGCACTGTGAGTACGTTCATTTGCGGATCAAAGTTGGCCCAGTAGGCCTGACAGTTTGCGACAACGTCAAGCTCGCGGAAGCGTGGAATGTCTTCGGGTTGGACGAGTTGAATATGTGCCAGGTGATGACGCAGGTCGTGGCGTCCGTGCACGGTGATAGCAGCTTCGACTGCATCGAGTGCATTGCGTACGGCTCGATCGCCGATCACGTGCATGTGTACCTGGAAGCTTTCGCCGGTGAGTGCGGTAACCGCTGCAGCCAGTTCGTCATGATCGACGTACGACAGACCGTAGTTATCGGTGTGGCCACCGCAGCCATCGCAGAACGGTTGCATGAGTGCACCGGTGTAGTTTTCCAGCACTCCGTCGGTCATGATTTTGACGGTCGTTGGGTGGAAGTTTCCGGCACGGCCTGTTTCGCGCTGAGTCTTGAACTTGTCGATTTGTTCGAGGCCGCCATGGCGATCCCACCACAGCGCGCCGACAACGCGAGCGGTCAAGTCACCCGATTCGGCCAAGGACTTGTAGGCCTCAAGTGTGCCTTCGATGACCCATGCATCCTGCCAGCCAGTGATGCCGAGCGAATGCAGATGCTTCTGGGCGTTGAGAATCGCCGCTTCCCACGTAGCGCGATTGGGCAGTGGCACAACCTTCTCGTTGAAGGTGTACGCAGCACCTTCGTGCAACATGCCGCTGGGGTCTCCGGCCTCATTGCGTTCGATGCGGCCATCCCACGGATCGGGGGTGTCCTTTGTGATGCCGGCGATTTCCAGCGCCTTGCTGTTTACCCACGCACCGTGGACATCGCGGTTGAATAAAAACACCGGACGGTTCGGGACGATGGAGTCAAGATCTTCCTTGGTTGGCAGTCCACCGGGGAAATGATCCAGCGCCCAGCCGCCACCGATGATCCACTCAGCGTCTGGGTTCGCGTCTGCGTACGACTTGATCGTGGCCAGGTACGCCTCGCGGTCAGGCAGATCGTTCAGCAGTACGTGCAGGCGGTTCAGCCCGGCGAACGGTGCGTGGACGTGGGCATCTTGAAAGCCAGCAGTGATCATCTTGCCGCGGGCGTCGATAACGCGCGTGTTCGGCCCGATGTGGTCCTTGACCTCGTTCTGCGATCCCAGCGCGACGATTCGGTCGCCACTAATCGCGATGCTTTCAGACCAGCCGCGGACGGCATCACCGCGGTAGATCGGACCATTAATGACGATGTCTGCAACTGGCGAGGGCATCTGAGCTCCGAAAATTTATGAAATGGTGGTCGTGAGACTACCGCCTGCCAATCCCTATTCGTAAGGCTTTGACCTGCGGACTTGTTCGTTTTGCGAGTTGAATCGCGTTCGTAGCGCGCAAATCTCATTTGGTTGAGAGCGAATTGAGAGGTACGATCTTCTAAACGGGTTAAGGTTTACCGTTTTACGACCGACGTAAGACCTATGAAGTCTTCGACGCCGCGCACCCAATCAGGTTCGCCAGAGCGCGTCACGAACCCACGTCGGACGACCGAAACCACGGCTTCGCAGGGCCAATCCCTGCGTGGAGTGACAGCCCTTGAGTTAGCGCTCGGGCCCACCACGACCGATGATTACCGCTCACACAGCGTGGGCACGAAGGAAAGAGGTAAGACCATGGACGACTTCGGTCCCTGGGACGACTAGTACTAGTTCGTCATTCGATGTCCGGCTCACCTGAGCTGGACTACGACTAGCTGGCGCACATGCGCTGAACGTAAGGGCCGCATCCCATTGGGATGCGGCCCTTCCTCATGTCCGGCGACGACCTTTTCGACCTGTTGGAATGAGCACGTGATCGGCCACCGCCGTGGCACGATGCTGTAAGTGACTCATCAGCTGTGATCAGTCGCAAAATGGCCAGCTACTAGTCGTCCACATTGAGCGAGGAATTGATGGATTCGCGTCACGCCGTTCTGTTCGAACCCGTGCAGATCGGACCCAAAACCGCCCCCAACCGGTTCTATCAGGTGCCACACGCCTCTGGGTTCGGCTCGATGAAGCCGCAAACGCACGCTGCGTTCCGTGCCGTAAAAGCCGAAGGTGGCTGGGGCGTCGTCAACGTTGATTACTCACCGGTTTCCGTGGACTCTGAGGAGTACCCGGCCATCGCTGCCGACTGCTGGGATCTCGAGGATATGAAGCGACTTGGCGTTGTTGCCGAGGCGATTCATCAGCATGGTGCGCTTGCGGGAATTGAGCTGTACCACGGTGGTGCGGAGTCTCTCAACGGCGAATCCCGCTATCCGCGTCTTGCGCCGAGTCAGATTGGCTCGGACTGGCGACGCAGCAGTTTCTGTAAAGAGATGACGCTCGACGACATCGAACGGGTTCAAAGCGATTACGTCCTCGCAGCCAAGCGTGCCCGCGATGTTGGCTACGACATCGTTTATGTCTATGGCGCACATGGCTATCTGATGACGCAGATGCTGTCCACCGAAACCAATCGACGGACGGATCGTTACGGCGGCTCGCTTGAGAATCGGGCACGCTTCCAACTCGAGACGATTGAGCGAGTGCGGGCTGAGATCGGAGACGACTGCGCCATTGCCGTGCGTATGGCGGTATTCGGAGGCAAGGAACTGCCTGGTATCGAACTCGACGAGATGCTCGAGGTCATTCGTATGTTTGACCCGGTTGTTGATCTGTTCGACGTCAATGTTGGTAGCTGGCCAGAAGACTCTGGGACTTCTCGCTACTACCCCGAGGGACATCAGCGCCCGTGGACCTCGCAGGTACGGCAGGCGACGAACAAACCCATCGTTTCAGTTGGGCGATTTACCAATCCGGATTTGATGGCGTCGATGGTGCGCGCCGGTGAGCTTGACTTCATCGGAGCCGCTCGTCCAGCGATCGCTGATCCGTTCCTTCCGCAAAAGATTCGCGAAGGGCGACTCGACGAGGTGCGCGAATGTACCGGTTCGAATCTGTGCATCTTGCGCGAGGAATCCCTTGCTCACGTTGGTTGTATTCAAAATGCGACGGCGGGCGAGGAGTTTCGCCGAGGCTGGCATCCCGAAATCTACGTGCGTCCGAAGAATCCGCAGCGCGCGATCCTGGTAATTGGTGGCGGCCCTGCAGGGATGGAATGCGCGATGGTGCTGGGCAAGAGTGGATACGAGGCCGTGCATCTTGTTGAGGCTGGTGATGCTCTCGGCGGAAAGATGCGCTGGACGAGGCAGTTGCCAACGCTGGGGGACTGGGGTCGCGTGATTGATCATCGGGTGATCGGTCTAGACAAACTCGACAATGTTGAGGTCATTCTCGGTCGTACGTTGAGCGTTGACGACGTGTTGGATTACGGTGCGGACACTGTGATTGTGGCGACTGGTTCGTCGTGGAATGGTGATGGGCTGCAATCGCATCAGCGAGAGCCAATCTCGAATGCTCAAGCAGCTTTCACCCCAGAACAGATCATGGCTGGCGCACGACCACCGATGGGAAAGGTCGTCGTCTATGACTGCGACGGCTACTACGTCGCTGCTGGTTTAGCCGAGTTGCTGGCGGGTGAGGGTTACGGCGTGCACCTTGTTACGTCGCTGTCGCGGATTTCGCCGATCTCAGATGAATCCCTCGAGGGTGATTTCCTACGTCAGCATCTACATGACTGCGGTATCACAATGACGACTGGCGTCACCATCACCGGTGTGA
>JBAXUN010000135.1:0-4862 GCA_037129655.1 Actinomycetes bacterium | reverse complement strand
TGATGGTGACGCGCTTGAGCATCTGACGAACGATGACCTCGATGTGCTTGTCGTGAATCGACACACCCTGTGAGCGATACACGTCCTGAACCTCTGCGACGAGGTGCAGCTGCACCGCACGCTGGCCGAGGATGCGCAGCACCTGCTTGGGGTCAACCGCACCCTGAACCAGCTGCGTACCAACCTCAACATGGTCGCCATCTGCAACGAGCAGACGGGCACGCTTGGAGATCGGGTAAGCAATCTCCTCAGAGCCGTCGTCAGGAACAACGACGAGCTTGCGGGTCTTGTCCGTATCATCGATCCGGAACCGGCCAGTGGCCTCGCTGATCGGGGCAACACCCTTGGGGGTACGTGCCTCGAAGAGCTCAACCACACGCGGTAGACCGTGGGTGATGTCTTCACCAGCCACACCACCGGTGTGGAAGGTACGCATGGTCAACTGGGTACCGGGCTCACCGATTGACTGTGCTGCGACGATACCGATCGCCTCACCAACGTCAACCAACTTGCCGGTAGCAAGTGAACGGCCGTAACAGGTTGCACAGGTGCTGACCTTGCTCTCACAGGTGAGAACGGAGCGGGCCTTGATCTCGGTGACACCAGCGGCGACGAGATCGTCGATTACCAGCAGTCCAAGTTCCTGACCAGCGCTGGCGATCGTACGACCGTCAACGACAACGTCTTCGCTCAGAACACGCGAGACCGCAGTGGACTCAACCTCGTCATGACGACGGACTGTTCCATCAGCATTCTTAACACCAATGGTGTTAGCAAGACCGCGCTCGGTTCCACAGTCAACCTCACGGATGATGACGTCCTGTGACACATCCACCAGACGACGGGTTAGGTAACCCGAGTCAGCGGTACGAAGTGCGGTGTCAGCCAGACCCTTACGAGCACCGTGGGTAGAGATGAAGTACTCGAGAACCGACAAGCCTTCACGGAAGTTGGACTTGATCGGACGCGGGATGATCTCGCCCTTGGGGTTAGCCACCAGACCGCGCATACCGGCGATCTGACGAACCTGCATCCAGTTACCACGAGCACCGGAGTTAACCATCATGAAGACGGGGTTGTGACGTGGGAAGTGCTCACGCATAGCGTCGGCAACTTCGTCCGTCGCACGAGTCCAGATCTCGATGAGTTCCTGACGACGCTCAGAGTCGGTGATCAGGCCGCGTTCGAACTGGACCTGAACCTTTTCTGCACGGCCTTCAGCCTCAAGCAGGATGCCGGCCTTCTTCGGCGGTGTAACAACATCCTCGATGGAAATCGTTACACCCGAGCGAGTTGCCCAGTAGAAGCCGGTGTCCTTCAACGCATCAAGCGTTGCGGCAACCTGAACCTTGGGGTAGCGCTCGGCCAAGTCGTTGACAACCGCTCCGAGAACCTTCTTGTCGACCTCGACATTGACGAAGGGGTAATCGACTGGAAGTGCCTCGTTGAGAAGAGCACGACCGAGAGTGGTTTCAAGGATGAACGAGTCACCAAGTTCCCAGCCCTCTGGCGACTGCCAGTCGAGTGGGGGAACAACTCCGGTGAAACGCAACTTGATGTGGCTTGAGACCATGATCTGCTTGGCATCGAAAGCCATGTAGGCCTCGGACACCGAGCCGAAGGCACGGCCGTCACCAGGCTGGTCAGTGCGCTCGGTGGTCAAGAAGTTGATACCGAGAACCATGTCCTGTGTCGGCGAGGTGATCGGTCGACCATGTGCCGGCGACAGGATGTTGTTGCTCGACAGCATCAGAATGCGCGCCTCGGCCTGAGCCTCGGCAGAAAGCGGAAGGTGTACAGCCATCTGGTCACCATCGAAGTCAGCGTTGAATGCTGAACAAACGAGCGGGTGAATCTGGATGGCCTTACCTTCAATGAGCTGTGGCTCGAATGCCTGAATGCCTAGGCGGTGCAGGGTCGGTGCACGGTTCAGTAGCACCGGGTGTTCAGCGATGACCTCTTCAAGTACGTCCCACACGACTGCGCGCGAACGCTCAACCATGCGCTTTGCAGACTTAATGTTCTGCGCGTGGTTCAGGTCAACGAGTCGCTTCATGACGAACGGCTTGAACAGTTCGAGTGCCATCTGCTTTGGCAGACCACACTGGTGCAACTTCAACTGCGGGCCGACCACTATGACCGAACGGCCTGAGTAGTCAACGCGCTTGCCGAGCAGGTTCTGACGGAAACGACCCTGCTTACCCTTGAGCATGTCCGAAAGTGACTTCAGCGGACGGTTACCTGGGCCAGTGACGGGACGTCCACGACGACCGTTGTCGAACAGTGCGTCAACGGCTTCCTGAAGCATGCGCTTCTCGTTGTTGACGATGATCTCCGGTGCGCCGAGATCAAGCAGACGCTTCAAACGGTTGTTGCGGTTGATCACCCGGCGGTACAGGTCGTTGAGATCAGACGTCGCGAACCGACCACCATCAAGCTGCACCATCGGGCGCAGATCCGGCGGGATCACCGGAACGCAGTCGAGAACCATGCCCATGGGCGAGTTCGACGTCTGCATGAAGGCAGTGACAACCTTAAGACGCTTAAGGGCACGGGTCTTCTTTTGGCCCTTGCCGGTGTGCACGATTTCGCGAAGAAGCTCAGATTCAGCTTCAAGGTCGAAGGTCTCAAGACGCTTCTGGATCGCTGCTGCACCCATGCCACCGTCGAAGTAGCGACCGTAGCGGTCACGCATTTCCCGGTAGAGAAGTTCGTCACCCTCGAGATCTTGGATCTTCAGATTGCGGAAGCGATCGAACACTCGATCGAGACGCTCAATCTCGTTATCGGCACGACGACGAAGCTGTGCCATCTCACGCTCTGCTGATTCCTTGACCTTGCGCTTCTGATCACTCTTGGCGCCTTCGGCCTCAAGTTCAGCCAGATCTGCTTCAAGCTTGGTGGCGCGCTTGTTGACCTCGTCATCGCGACGGTTAGCGATCTGCTGCTTTTCAACAGAGAGCTTGCCTTCCAGCGACGGGAGATCAGTGTGACGCTGATCAACATCAACAGATGTGATCATGTACGCCGCAAAATAAATGACTTTCTCAAGGTCCTTCGGAGCTAGGTCAAGTAGGTAACCCAGGCGGCTCGGAACACCCTTGAAGTACCAGATGTGCGTAACGGGGGCGGCCAACTCAACGTGACCCATCCGCTCACGACGCACCTTGGCACGAGTTACCTCGACACCACAGCGCTCACAGATGATGCCCTTGAAGCGCACGCGCTTGTACTTACCGCAGTAGCACTCCCAGTCGCGAGTAGGTCCGAAGATCTTCTCGCAGAACAGGCCATCCTTCTCAGGCTTAAGCGTGCGGTAGTTAATGGTTTCAGGCTTCTTAACCTCACCATGCGACCACGTACGAATATCGTTCGCGGTGGCAAGGCCAATTCGAAGTTCATCGAAGAAATTGACGTCGAGCACGGCTATCAGTCCTCACATGTGGTTTGGGATCGTCAGGTCTGGGATTAGGTGGTCGCCCGTTTCGAGCGACCACCTAAGGGCCTCAGACTTCTTCGACGCTGCTCGGCTCACGCCGCGACAGGTCGATTCCCAGCTCTTCAGCTGCGCGGTAAACATCGTCTTCGGTGTCGCGCATTTCAATCGCACTTCCATCGCGCGAAAGAACCTCGACGTTCAAGCACAGCGATTGCATTTCCTTGATGAGAACCTTGAACGATTCCGGAATACCGGGCTCGGGGATGTTCTCACCCTTGACGATGGCCTCGTAAACCTTCACGCGACCAAGAACGTCATCGGACTTGATGGTCAAGAGTTCCTGAAGGGCGTAGGCGGCACCGTATGCCTCAAGTGCCCACACCTCCATCTCACCGAAGCGCTGACCACCGAACTGAGCCTTACCACCGAGCGGCTGCTGCGTGATCATCGAGTATGGACCAGTCGAACGAGCGTGGATCTTGTCGTCGACCAAGTGCAGCAACTTGAGGATGTACACGTAGCCGACAGAAACCGGCTCCGGGTACGGCTCACCGGAACGGCCGTCAACAAGTCGGGCCTTCCCGTCAGCACCGACCAAGCGGATGCCATCCTCAGTCGGAATGGTCGAGCCGAGCAGACCGATGATCTCCTCTTCACGAGCACCATCGAAGACTGGAGTCGCAACGTTCGTGCCAGGTGCTGCTGCATGTGCGGCGGCAGGTAGATGAGTCGCCCAATCAGGCTTGCCCTCAACTTGCCAACCCGTCTTAGCAACCCAACCGAGATGGGTTTCCAAAACCTGGCCGACGTTCATACGTCCAGGCACACCGAGCGGGTTAAGCACGATGTCGACAGGCGTACCGTCCTCAAGGAACGGCATGTCCTCGACGGGAAGAATCTTGGAGATAACTCCCTTGTTACCGTGCCGTCCAGCGAGCTTGTCACCATTGGTGATCTTGCGCTTCTGGGCGATGTAGACGCGCACCAAGCGGTTAACACCCGGTGGCAGTTCGTCACCCTCTTCGCGATCGAAGACGCGCACTGCGATGACCTTGCCGGACTCACCGTGGGGAACCTTAAGCGAGGTGTCGCGAACTTCACGTGCCTTCTCACCGAAGATGGCGCGAAGCAAACGCTCTTCTGGGGTTAGTTCGGTTTCGCCCTTAGGCGTGACCTTCCCAACCAGGATGTCCCCGGTAACAACGTCCGCACCGATGCGAATGATGCCGCGCTCGTCGAGATCTGCTAGGACCTCTTCGGAGACGTTCGGGATATCGCGGGTGATTTCCTCGGGACCGAGCTTGGTGTCGCGAGCATCAACTTCATGCTCTTCGATGTGGATCGAAGACAGAACATCGTCCTGAACCAAACGCTGCGACAGGATGATCGCGTCCTCGTAGTTGTGACCCTCCCATGGCATGAA
>JBAXUN010000134.1:0-4882 GCA_037129655.1 Actinomycetes bacterium | reverse complement strand
CAACGACACTGCCACGAGCACCGCCTCGTTTGGCCCCACAGGCACGATCGCCTTCACTGAGGGCGATGACACCATCGTCGCCAGTGGAGCTGTACAGGTCTCTGGAGCCATCGCCTTCGTTGAGGGCGATGACACGATCGCTGCCACCGGCACCGGTGGGACGACGCCTGAAGCCGACACCGGCTCCCACACCGGTTACGACTACATCTTGCCCAAGCCAAGACGCCCGCTACGGGTGCCGACGCCAAAGCCGCCACCGCCCGTTGTTGGGCTGGTGCGTATTACCGAGACCGACGACGGCATCGACGCTGTCGGGTTCGCCTCGATGTCGCTGTCTGACAACGACTTCGAGATGTTGCTGCTCTTGCAACTTGTTTGATTCACAGCTGCGCCGGCTGCTCCCTTTGCAAACGACGGAGGTGCCCACATGGCAACCCTTGATACCACTGCCCGCACCGCCGCCGTTCGTGGCGTCCAGCATCGCAGCTTTGAGTTTCGCGACTTCGAGTTCCGTGACGAAGGCAACAAAGGCTTCACCTTCGATGGTGTCGCCAGCGTTGTCGACACCCCCTACGAGGTCCGCGACCAATGGGGTTCGTTCACCGAAACCATTGCGGCCGGTGCGTTCAACAAGACGCTCAAGGACTCCAAGGCTGACGTCGCCCTGTTCGTCAATCACGACACCCGTGCCTTGCCGTTGGCGACACGCCTCGATGGTTCGCTGCGCCTCGCTGCTGATCCACACCTGCGTGTCACCGCAACACTGAACCCGGCACGCCCATCCGTGCAAGAAGTGCGTCACGCCGTCAACGACGGCCAAGCACGACAGATGTCAATTGGCTTTTCGGTGCCAGAGAAGCGTGACGAATGGTCAGGCGACTTCTCGACGCGTGTCATCCGTGAGGTGAACCTTGCAGAGACATCAATCGTGTGGCGTGGGGCATCGCCAACAACGTCAGGTTCGATGCGGTCGTACAACGAACTGCTGCGCTCACTGAACGACGCCAGCCTCACTCGCGACGAGTACCGCCGTATCGCTGCGCACATGCAGCACCGCTTCGCTGACTTGTTCGACAACATGATCGAGGATCGTCTGCGTGACGAACTCGCCGAGCTGCTCGGCCTCGAGGGCATGTCAATGGACGGCGAAGGCCCATCGGTGTGCGTTGTCGATCACACCGACAACGTCGTCATCTACTGCTGCTACGGCACCGGCGACGACGACATGTACCAGCTGAGCTACGAAGCCGACGCTGACGGCAACATCACGTTGTCGAGCGACGCACCAATCGTGGTGCAACCCGTCACGTCATACGTGCCGGAGCCACCTGAGACAGGCGACATGGCGATGCGTTCGGACATCACCGAACGTGATCGTGATTCGTTCGCCCGTCTTGATCTGTTGATCGCCGACAAGCCGCGTCTGCTGCTCGTCTAGATCAACACAACAGCCACGCCGCACGCCGCGCAAGCACCTGCACCTGGCACCCAGCAATGCAATCCACTCGGGCAATAGCCCACAAACATTGAAGGGAGTGTCATGGACATTCGCGCACATGTAATCAAGTTGAACGAACAACGTATCAACGTCATCGAGCAGATTCGTGGCGAGCTGATCGCCACCCAAGGTCGTGACCGTTCCGTTGAGGAATCGGCCAAGATCGAGCGCATGGAGGCTGACTGCCTTCGCATCAAGAACGAGATCGACGAGTTCGTCGCTATCGAGACTCGCGCCGTTGAGGCAGCCCAGCTGCGTCAGGCACAAGAGTCAGTCTTTGGTGCAATGACGGCCAACTACTCGACACCAATCCAGCCAGTCGACGAGCTGCGCGCATTCCTGCGTGGCAACGGCGGGCAGATGTCGGCGAACGGTGGCCGCTTCATGGAGATCGACATTCAGGCTGCGAAGCGTGAAATGGACATCATCCGCATGGGTGGCGGCGCAAACGAACTGCGTGCCTTGGCATGGGACACCGGTTCGTCCGGTTCGCTCGTTCCAACCACGTTGGCACGCACGCTGTACCAGATCTTGGAAGCCTCGATCAGCGTCTACCGCATGGGCACCACCAAGATCAGCACCGGCTCGGGCGAGAACTTGGTGTTCCCCAAGCTCACCACCCACGCCGTTGCCACTCAGGTGTCCGGTCAGGGCACAGCGTTGGCCGGTTCGGACCCAGTGTTCGCCAAGGTCACCCTTGGTGCCTTCAAGTACGGCGAGCTCGTTCGTGTTGCGAACGAAGTCTTGGCCGACTCGGGCATCGACCTTGGGCCACTCCTTGGCACAGACATGGGCCGTGCGCTCGCTCGCAAGATCGGTGCCGACATCACAACCGGTACCGGCTCGGGCCAGCCAACAGGCATCATGACCGCCATCGTTGGTGCAGGCACCATCGCAACTGGTGGTTCGCTGATCACGGTAGGGGTCAACGACCTACTCAACCTGAAATACAGCGTCAACGACCAATATCGTCAGGACCCTTCCTGCGCATGGTTGATGAACGACTCGACCGCAGGCACCATCGCCAAGCTCCGTGACGGCGGTGGCGGCACAGTCGGGGCATTCCTCTGGCGCCCGTCACTCACAGCGGGTCTCGCAATGGGCACACCGGACATGTTGTTCGACAAGCCCGTCTACATCGACACCAACGTTGCAGCGCAAGGCTCCAACGCTAAGACGATCTGGTTCGGCGCAGCGTCGGCGTTCTACATCCGCACCGTCGGCAACCCGATCATCGAGACCGATGGCTCGCGCTACTTCGACACGGATGAGGTCGGGTTCCGCGCCAAGTGGCGCGTCGACTCCAACTACGTCGACCTCACGGCCGCCAACGTCATCAAGCAGAGCGTCTAACTCTCTGCTGCTTTCCTCCGGCGAGGACGATCCACGGCACCTTCGGGTGCCGTGGACTTCGCCGGATCGTATACCCAAACCCCAATCCCGCCGGAGGCCCTTTTATGCCAGTTCACCATGTCCCGCGCGCGTCCTTGGACGAAGCGCTTCGAGAACTCACCCGCACCGGTGAGCAAGTCGTGTCGATCATCCTCGACGCCGACGACCGCTACGAAGTCACCACCCGTTTCGCTGTCGCTGCTGAGCGCACCGAGACGAGGCCCGCATGAAGTTCATCATCTTCTCCAACAGTCCAACCGCGTCGACCGGTTATGGCGTCCAAGTCGCGCAACTTGCAACACGTTTGACTCGTGAGGGCCATCAAGTGGCGGTTGCGTGTACTTGGGGCCATCAGCAAGGTGTCAAGGATTGGCCGACACCGTACGGCCCGGTGCGCCTCTACCCGTCAGGGATGCTCGAGAACTCAATCGACATCTTCGCCGCTCACGCCGATCACTTCTTTGAGGGTGACCGTGACGCTGGCTGGGTGATTGTCCTCAACGACGTGTGGGCGTTCTCGTCTGCCATGTTGCAGCTCGACACCTTCAAGGTGTTGGCATGGACTCCCGTCGACCACTGGCCGGCACCTGAAGGTGTGCTGCGCTGGTTCCATAAGACAGGCGCTCGCCCTATTGCCATGTCACGCTTCGGCGAAGACATGCTGTTCGAGGCTGGCCTTGATCCTTGGTACGCACCCCTGGCGTTTGAGTCAAGCGACTACAAGCCAACACACATGGTGTCAGCGGGCGGCGAAACCATGCCGGGCCGTGACATGTTCAAGATCCCAACCAACGCCTTCGTGGTGCTAATGGTTGGCATGAACAAAGACCCACAGGACCGCAAAGGTTTCGACCAGGCGTTTCGTGCGTTCGGCCGGTTCTGGAAGGAACACAAAGACGCCGTCTTGGTTGTTCACTCCGATCGTTTCGGCATTGCGTCCGGCATCAACCTTGAAGAACTCTCCCGCCACGCAGCGGTGCCACCACACGCCCTCATCTTCACCGACGCATATGCGCACCGCATCGGCTTCACCCCAGAGATGATGGCCGGGCTGTACACCGCAGCAGACGTCCTGCTCGCCCCATCAAAGGGCGAAGGGTTCTGCGTGCCAATGGTCGAAGCTCAAGCGTGTGGCACGCCTGTCATTGCGTCGGACTTCACGGCGCAGACAGAGTTGATTGGCGAAGGCTGGCTCGTCTCAGGGCAGTTGCAGTTCGACGCACCACAGGCTGCGTCATACCTGACACCGTCAATCAACGAGATCTTCACCCGGCTGTTGGAGTGCTACGACTCCGACTTGCTGATGAAGTCCATGAAGTCGACATTGTTCGCCGCTCAATACGACGCCGATACCGTGTTCGACACCTACTGGAAGCCGATCTTGGCACGCCTCGAGCCGCAGCCACCAGAGGCCGACAAGATGCTGATGAACCGCTGCGACGTCATCGTGCCACTGGTACGCAAGGCCAACCGCAAGCGGCTCACCAAGTCGCTCAAGGCCACCGGCTCGTTCCAGATGATCGAAGGCGTCGACGGGCTCACCTACGCCGAGAACGTCAACAAGTGTGTGGCGTCGTCCACCGCTGATTGGGTGATCGTTGTCGGTGACGACTGCGAGTTCACACCGGGCTGGTTCGAGGCGGCACAGAAACTGTCGGATCGTTACGACGTGATCGGCACCAACGACTCTGAGGCTGGCCGGGTACGCAACCCCGCCGTTGCTAACGGTTCGCACGCTGACCACTTCCTGATCCGGCGCAGCTACATCGACGACGAAGGCGCAACGCTCGACGGTCCTGGCATCACGGCGTCCACGGCCTATGGGCATTGGTACACCGATAAGGAAATCATCGAGCTGGCAAAGGCCCGTGGCGTCTTCGCCCCTTGCCTTGACGCTGTCGTGATTCACCACCATCCCGGCTACGACGGCAACGAAGGCGCACGCGCCAGCGACCCGGTGTACGCCAAGGCTGTCGACACCGCTGAGGCCGA
>JBAXUN010000133.1:0-4938 GCA_037129655.1 Actinomycetes bacterium | reverse complement strand
GTCATCAACGTCGGTCTCGACGTCAGAGTCCTGAGTCTCTGTGCTCGCGGGCTCATGCTCGCGGGTGCGCCTGCTCATACGTTGACCTTAACCGCTCGACACTGACATGGGTGTAAATCTGCGTGGTTGCCAGCGTAGCGTGCCCAAGTATTTCTTGGACGGTTCGCAGGTCCGCACCTCCCTCCAACAGGTGAGTAGCCGCAGAATGTCGGAGCCCGTGCGGACCCATGTCGGGTGCCCCCGGGACGTGTTCGAGCATTCTGTGTACGACTGCTCGGACCGTCCGAGGATCGATGCGCTTGCCGCGTGCCCCCAAAATCATGGCTGCACCTGATTCAGTTGTCGCGAGTTGGGGACGACTTTGTGTGAGATACGCATCGAGAGCTTGCTGAGCCGGGATCCCGTACGGGACGACCCGTTCCTTGCCCCCCTTGCCCAACACGCGCACCGTGCGGCGGCCATCATCGACATCGTCAATGTCCAGCCCGACGAGTTCCCCAACTCGCATACCCGAGGCGTACAGAAGTTCCAGAATGCATCGGTCGCGGATGTGCACGGGATCGTTGTCGTCTGCAGCCATCAACGCAACTGACATCAGATCCAGTGCCTCGTCCTGCTTCAACACACTGGGCAGCGCCCGACGCGAGGTTGGCGTGGCCAACCGATCGCCTGGATCACCGGGGATAAGCCCCCGACGAAAGGCCCAGGCGGTAAAAACTCTGGCACTGGCGGCCCGGCGAGCGATTGTGGTGCGCGAATGTCCCGAGGCATCCTGTTCGGCAAGCCACCCACGCAGATCGCTTAGATCCAGGTCGCCAAGACTCGTGGCTCCGCGATCGCGGGCGAATACCAACAGCGCGCGCACATCACCCCGATACGCCCGCACCGTGTGTTCACTCCGGCCCAGCTCAGCGGTCAGATGTACCGTGAACGCCAGAAGCGCCTCGTACATATCTGCCGATAGCTCGTTGAGCGACTCACTCATATCTCTACGGTGTGCGCCTCAACCGTTTGAGTCAACGCGGCGCGCCGCCGATCACCGCGCGACGAACAATCGACCAGCCGGCATCTTGTCGTCGAACCACGCCTTCGAGTTCCAATCGAGTCAGACTTACCAGTACCTCATTGGCTGAGACCCCGGCGCAGCGTCCCACATCACTGGAAGACATCACCCCACGGCTCGGCAGTGCGTCCAATACGGCACGGGTGATCGAATCGAACTGATCAAGATGCAACTGTTGCCCGACAGGAACGGGTGCCAGATCGTGTCCGAGCTCCCCCACAGCTTCAATCACTTCCGCGGCACAGGTGACAAGTAGGGCACCGTTCCGCAAGATCTGATGAACCCCACTCGACAAAGGCGATGTAACCGGCCCTGGAGTCCCCAGCACTGGTCGGTCGAGTTCGAGTGCAGCACGTGCGGTTGCCAAGGAACCCGATCGAACGGCAGCTTCGATAACCACTGTTCCGCGGGTGATCGCGGCGATCACCCGATTGCGGACGAGAAAACGAGCCCGGTGCGGCACCGCACCCGGTGCAACCTCGGAGATCAGCCAACCACCTGCAGCAATGTGCTCGAACATCGACTCGTTTCGGGGTGGATAGGCAACATCCACTCCGCACGCCAACACTGCGGCAGTTAATCCGTCGGCTGCTAGTGCACCGCGATGAGCGGCCGCGTCGATGCCGAAGGCTCCCCCTGACACGATCATCCAACCTGCCAGCGCCAGATCGGAGGCCATCTCGCTTGCGACCCGGGCGCCATATGGGGTGCAGGCTCGTGCTCCGACGATGGCTACCGACCTCAACATCGCTAACCGCAAATCGGCGGCTCCACGAACCCACAGCGCCCAGGGCGCAGCACCACCCAAGTCATTGAGTTGGCTTGGCCACTCCAGATCGCCCGGGATGATCAAACGGCCCCCAAGAAGTTGAACCCGTTCGAGGTCATTGTCTGGGTCGGTCTTCACGAGTCGGGCGCTGAGCCGAGCATGTAGTTCTGGCATCGGATCTGGCAGCGCAATCCGTTCAATAACTCCAAGCACACCGTGCTCTTCGACTAGTTGCGCAATCTTGAGATCGCCAGGCTCAGCCACGGCCGATAAGAGCGCTCGTTGAGTACGTTCGTCCGCAGTTCGCATTCGTTCCAGAATGCCGACTGCATCCACGCCGTTGATATTGGACATGTCAGGCCACCCACGATGTATCGCCATCGCGATGGGCAAGGGCCGCGAGCACATCCGAGGCGCTTGGAACCGAATGTCCGGCAAGGTCCGCCACCGTCCACGCAACCTTCGCGACCCGGTCAGCACCACGCGGTGAGACGAGTCCGCGCAACAACGCCGAGTTGAGGGGTTCGGCCGCAGAAGTTGATAGTCGATAGTGCCGGTGTAGTTCTGGGCCGGGTACATCATTGTTCATCGACCACGGCGAACCTTCGAATCGACGACGAGCGCGATCTCGAGCTTCCAAAACGCGAGCCGCGACGACGGCTGTAGGTTCGGCTGTCGCCGCACCAAACTGAAGATCAGCCAAGGTAGGTCGACTTAGCATGACTCGAAGGTCGATGCGGTCCATGAGTGGCCCACTTACTCGAGCAAGGTACGAACGTCTCTGTTGTGAGCTACACGAACAACGCGTCGTGTTCCCCGAACTAGCCGTCGTGGCATAGCCGCATGGACACGGGTTCATCGCCAGTACCAGTTGGAATCGCGCTGGCAGCTGCACATGGAATCCTGAGCGGTTGATGACGATCACTCCCGATTCGAGCGGCTGTCGGAGCGCTTCAAGGGTTGCTGGACGGAATTCTGGCGCCTCATCAAGAAACAGCACTCCACGATGCGCAAGCGAGACCATGCCGATTCGTGGAGTTGTCGAACCGCCCCCAACAAGGGCAGCGTAGGTGGCTGTGTGGTGTGGCGATTCGAACGGCGGCGTCGTTACGAGTTCACCCTTACGTAACGATCGGCCGGCAACCGAGTGGATTGAGGTGACCTCAAGCGAACTCTGCACATCGAGGTCTGGTAGCAGGCCTGGCAAGCGCGCAGCTAGCAGAGTCTTGCCGATCCCTGGCTCACCCACCATTGCTAGGTGATGTCCGCCGGCAGCGGCCAACTCCAAGGCCGCACGTGCTTCTAACTGCCCGCGAACGTCGGCGAGATCGGGCACCTCTGCCACGATTCCAGAAGGCTCACCCTCGACCGAACTGCTTACGAAATCATCATTCAATTCGACGTCAGGCGGATCCTCACCCCGAGCAAGTGCCACAAGTGCGGCGAGGGTACGGACGCCAACAACGTCGAGATCCGTCACTAGGGCGGCCTCAGCTGCGTTTGCATGAGGGACGATAAGCCGGCGTGCACCGGCACGATGGGCTGCAATCGCAGTAACAAGCGCACCGCGCACCGGACGTAAGCGTCCGTCCAGACTCAACTCACCAACGATGACCCACTCGGCAACCACGTCGCGCGGAATCTGACCACTGGCAGCCAGCAGCGCAGCGGCAATTGCCGCGTCGAGGGTTGGCCCCTTCTTGGGTAGTTCAGCCGGCGATAAGCCAACAGTGTTCTTCGGACCGGGCCATTCAAGTCCACTTGTCAGGAAGGCTGAACGACAGCGATCCCGGGCTTCTCCGACTAGCTTGTCAGCAAGCCCAACCACGGAGAATCCAGAAACACCGATCGACACATGAGCTTCCACGTCGACGACGCACCCTTCGACCCCCAGCAGCACAACGCCCCTCGTGCGCGCGATGCCCGTCATGTCAGCCAGCCGTCAAAGCGCTGGGTCGTCGGTTGGCGAGATGAACGCCGGATTCCTCTAATGCAGGTCACGGATATGCTCCACAACTGTTGCGCCGGTTGACGGACGCAACACAGATAGGACATCGATGCGAATGGTTGATGGACGTACGCCACGGTCACGGATCCACGCGACACCAAGTCGTTCAAGGCGATGAAGTTTCGCTTCGGTAACTGCGTCAAACGGCGATCCATAACGCAGGGAACTACGGGTCTTGACTTCGCAAATGACGAGCGTGTTCGACTCTCGGGCAACGATGTCGATCTCGCCGATCGCACACCGCCAGTTGCGATCCAGAATCGTCATTCCGTCATCGCGAAGATGTCGGACCGCAAGCGCTTCACCGAACCGACCTAGGACGTCTTTACGATGAGGTGAAGCCGGAATCGGAGCCGATGTCGGTTTCGACGATGATGACGCGCCAGATGCCTGTGAGGATGGGGTTCGTTGCACAACGCAGAGCCTGATCGACACCAGTGACTACAAGGTTCGAAACTAGACAGCCGTGTGTACAACCCGCGCTTACGACTCCTGTGTGGACAGCGCCGGAATCGACCAGCTTCGACGATGTTGATCACATGGTCCGTGACGACGAATCGCCTCTAGATGCTCGGGTGCGGAGTACCCCTTGTTTTCCGCCCAGCCATAGTGCGGATACTCAGTGGCCAATGCGACCATGAGTGCATCACGGGTGGTCTTAGCCAGCACGGATGCTGCGGCCACCGCTGAACACGTCATATCGGCCTTCACTCTCGTCGTGACGCAGGCCGCATCTTCAACAACGTCCGGCTCACTCATCGTTCCATCTTCGTTGAATAGCGCCGGTTCGGGACGCGAGATCCAGTCGTAACTTCCATCGAGCAAAATATGGCCCGGCCTATCTGGCAGCTGGGCGAACGCGCGCTCCCCCGCACATCGCATCGCGCGCATGAGCCCTATTGAATCAATCTCTGCTGCAGTGGCGTGTCCAACTGCCCATGCCGGTGCCCAAGCACGCAATTTGGGAACCAGCCGCTCGCGGGCAGTCGCCGACAGCAATTTCGAATCGCGCACCCCTGTTGGTGCGGACCGAGTATCGAGATCAACGAGAACAACCCCAACAGTTACTGGCCCGCCAAGCGCACCTCGACCGACCTC
>JBAXUN010000132.1:0-4961 GCA_037129655.1 Actinomycetes bacterium | reverse complement strand
TACTCTTGCGTCAATCCGTCGTATTGGGAGTCGATATGAGCACTGAATTCACGCCAAACCCCGCCCGTGGCCAAGAGGTCTACGACCTTGACCGCGCCCACGTATTCCACTCGTGGTCTGCACAGGCCGCATTGAATCCGATGCTCATCGCCGGTGGCGAAGGCTCTTACGTCTGGGACTACGACGGTAAGCGCTTCCTCGACTTCTCTAGCCAGTTGGTGAACACCAACATCGGCCACCAGCACCCCAAGGTTGTCGCTGCGATTCAGGCGCAGGCTGCCAAGCTCGCCACTGTTGCTCCGCAGCACGCCAACGAGGCTCGTGGCGAAGCTGCTAAGCGCATCGTTGACCTGTCTCCCGAGGGATTGAACAAGGTCTTCTTCACCAACGGTGGTGCGGATGCAGTCGAGAACGCGATCCGAATGGCTCGTCTTCACACCGGACGTCGCAAGGTGATGTCGTTCTACCGCTCGTACCACGGCAACACCGGCTCTGCGATCGTCGCGACTGGCGACCCACGTCGCTGGCCGAACGAGAACGCCGATGGTCACGTTCACTTCTTCGGTCCGTACCTCTACCGCTCGGCATTCTGGGCTACGAGCGAGGCCGAAGAGTGCGAGCGCGCACTGCAACACCTCGAAAACGTGATCACGTTTGAAGGTCCAAACACCATTGCCTCGATTCTGATTGAGACAGTCGTTGGTACGGCTGGCGTGCTGGTTCCACCGCCCGGTTACCTCGAGGGTGTGCGCGCCCTATGCGACAAGCACGGCATCATCTTGATCCTCGATGAGGTCATGGCCGGCTTTGGCCGTACCGGTGAATGGTTCGCTTTCGACAACTTCGACGTTAAGCCAGATCTCGTCACCTTCGCCAAGGGTTCGAACTCCGGTTACGTTCCTGTCGGCGGCGTCATCATCAGCGACGAGATTGCAGCCACGTTCAATGATCGCGTCTTCCCTGGTGGACTTACGTACTCCGGGCACCCATTGGCGTGCGCCTCCATCGTCGGATCTATCGATGCGATGAAGGAAGAGGGCATTGTCGAGAACGCCAAGCGGATTGGTGCGGATGTCATTGGGCCAGGTCTGCGTGACTTGGCCGAGCGTCACAAGGTCATCGGTGAAGTCCGTGGTCTTGGTGTTTTCTGGGCGCTGGATCTCGTGACCGACCGCGCAACTCGCGAACCACTTGCACCCTACGGTGGTACCTCGCCGGCCATGGGCCAGCTCATCGCCGAGTGCAAGAAGCGTGGTCTGCTGCCATTCGCGAACTTCAACCGCCTACATGTTGTGCCACCGTGCACCGTGTCGGATGTGGAAGCCAAGGATGGATTGGCGATTCTCGATGAGGTCTTCACAGAGATCGACTCGCACTACGTCGGCGCCTGATTTCCTCTGCACCGTTCGTTAGGTTGTCCGTATGACAACTGCGCCTGAGGAACTCTTGGATACCGCACAGCAGCGTCAGCTTGCTGCGAGCTTGTTCAACCGCGTCTGGGACCTGTTTGACGCGGGCGACGGCAGATCCGTGGACGAAACGGCCGAGATGATTGACGCGGCGCATGCGAGCCGCTATCTCTGGCGACGTCTCGGCGGTAAAGAGCAAGCGGTAGTCGGCGAGTGGCAGATTAGTCGGGCCTACGCATCGGCCGGGTTGGGTACCGAGGCGGTCCGTCACGCCGAGTTATCTGAGCAGATCCTCGGCGATGGCGTGGATTGTTCTGACTGGATACCTGCGTCCGTGCACGAGGGCATGGCTAGGGCGTTGGTCGCTTCCGGTGATCACACCGCAGCACGTGCTCTTGCCGCCGCGGCCGTCGTCGCACTTGATCGAATTTCAGATCCCGAGGATCGAGAGCTCATTACCTCGCAACTCGCTGAACTCAATCTTGACTAGTTCGTTGAGTTGCTTTGTTCCGAGGTCATCGGGATCGCCCGGCGTGCTGTCGATAGGGTCGTGTACATGAAGGTGCTTGTACTCGGATCCGGTGCTCGTGAGCACGCCATCGTCAGGGCCCTTGCTAAGGATCCTGATGTGACAGAAATCCATGTCGCACCCGGAAATGCCGGGATAGCTGACGATGCGCATGTGCACGCGATTGACCTCACCGATCCGACAGCACCGACCGCTTTGGCAAGTGAGTTGGGTATCGATTTGGTGATCGTCGGACCGGAAGGTCCACTCGTCATCGGTGCGGCAGATCGTTTGCGTGCCGCTGGGATCAACGTGTTCGGCCCAAGTGCCGCGGCAGCGCACCTCGAGGGCAGCAAGGCTTTTGCCAAGGAAATCATGGCCGAGGCAGGTGTGCCCACGGCTCTGGCCCATGTGTGTGACACCCTCGGTGAGGTTGAGGCTGCACTTGACCAATTCGGTGCACCGTACGTTGTGAAGGACGACGGACTGGCTGCGGGCAAGGGTGTTGTGGTGACGAACGATCGCGATGAGGCGATCGAGCATGCGCGGTCCTGTTTTGAAAAGCTGGATGGCCGTGTCGTAATCGAGGAATACCTTGATGGGCCAGAGGTTTCGCTGCTGTGCATCACCGACGGGCTGGCTGTCGTACCACTCGTCCCTGCCCAAGATTTCAAGCGGGTGTTTGACGATGATCTTGGACCTAATACTGGTGGCATGGGTGCCTATGCACCGCTGCCATGGGCGCCCGTGGGAATGGTGGAGGAAGTAGTCGCCCGAGTTGTGCAGCCCACAGTGGATGAACTGCGGCACCGCGGAACGCCGTTTTGCGGTGTGGTTTATGCAGGCTTAGCCCTCACCTCCCGCGGGGTTCGCGTAATCGAATTCAACGCACGGTTTGGTGATCCGGAAACCCAAGTCGTGCTGGCGCTATTGAAGACGCAGTTGTCGCACGTGCTGGAGGCTGCGGCTACCGGGCAGTTGGGCGATTTCGGACCGTTGGCATGGCATGACGGTTCGGCAGTCACTGTTGTGGTGGCGGCGGAAAAGTATCCCGCGAACCCAGTCACCGGTGATGTTGTTGCGATCGACAACGAGCTCGGCGATGCGTATGTGCTGCACGCTGGAACGGCTCGTAACTCCGATGGCCAGGTGGTTACCGCGGGTGGGCGGGTACTTTCCGTGGTCGCAACCGGATCGTCGCTCGGTGAGGCCCGCGAAAATGCTTACCGCGCAGTGGATCGCGTTGAGATTCGAGGTAGCCACCATCGTCGCGATATCGCCCTAGCCGCTCATGAAGGACGAGTGCACGTACCGTCCTGAGCGCGGCGTTTGTTCCTTGAACGTGGACTTGAGAGACTAATAGCCTCTGCACCGCTGACAGTGAAGGCTCCACATGCCCAGCACGCCGCTGATCCCTGATGTTCTGGCTTCGAGGTACGCCTCGACAGCGATGGCTACGATCTGGTCGCCCGAACACAAGATCATCCTTGAGCGTCAGTT
This sequence comes from Actinomycetes bacterium, assembly GCA_037129655.1. Lineage (GTDB taxonomy): Bacteria > Actinomycetota > Actinomycetes > S36-B12 > CAIYMF01 > Longivirga. The sequence continues at coordinate 1,544 of JBAXUN010000132.1, read as the reverse complement.
ATGGGTAGCTGTTTTGAAGGCTCAGCGCGAACTGGGCGTTGACGTACCTGATGGCGTGATCGAGGCCTACGAGGCGGTCGTCGAGCGGGTAGATCTTGATTCGATCCGCGCCCGTGAGGCCGTAACGCGTCACGACGTGAAGGCTCGCATTGAGGAATTCTCCGCTCTCGCCGGACATGAACACATCCACAAGGGGATGACGAGTCGCGACCTGACCGAGAACGTCGAGCAACTTCAGATTTTGGCGTCGCTGAATGTCACCCGCGACAAGGTTGTCGCCGTTCTTGCTCGCCTGGCCGCAGGTGCGATCGAGTACGACGAGCTCGCCATGGCTGGCCGATCACATAACGTCGCTGCCCAGATGACGACGCTAGGCAAGCGCTTCGCTTCGGCAGCCGACGAACTGCTGGTTGCTCATCGCCGACTCGAAGAATTGATCACGCGGTACCCGCTGCGCGGAATCAAGGGCCCGATGGGAACCTCGCAGGACATGCTTGACCTGCTCGACGGTGATTCAGACAAGTTGGACGAACTCGAGGACCGCGTTGCGGCTCATCTTGGTTTCTCGCAGGTGTTCACCAGCGTTGGTCAGGTCTACCCGAGGTCTCTTGATTACGACGTCGTAACTGCGCTGGTTCAACTGGCCGCTGGTCCCTCGTCATTTGCTACGACCATCCGTCTGATGGCCGGGCTTGAACTCGTGACGGAAGGTTTCAAGGCAGGTCAGGTCGGCTCAAGTGCCATGCCGCACAAGATGAATACGCGTTCATGTGAGCGGGTAAACGGCTTCTCCGTCCTGCTGCGTGGCTATGCGTCGATGGTTGGTGAGCTTGCTGGTAACCAGTGGAACGAAGGCGACGTCGCCTGTTCTGTCGTCCGTCGGGTGGCCCTTCCTGATTCCTTCTTCGCAATCGACGGCCTACTTGAAACCTTCCTCACGGTGCTCGACGAGTTCGGTGCGTACCCAGCCGTGGCTGACCGCGAACTCTCGCGCTACCTACCGTTCCTGGCCACGACGAAGATCTTGATCGCCGCCGTTCGCAACGGCATTGGTCGCGAAACTGCACATGAAGTGATCAAGGAGCACGCCGTTGCGGTGGCCTTGGATATGCGTCAGCGCGGTTTAGAGGGCAACGACCTGTTCGCGCGCCTCGCCGCTGATGGTCGCCTCGGCCTCACGTCAGACGATCTTGCTGGACTAATCGCCGAGCCGCTGGAGTTCACTGGCGCCGCCCGGGCTCAGGTCTCGGCGGTGGTCGATGAGATCGAACACTTGGTGGCTGAACGTCCAGACGCTGCTATTTACTCACCTGAGCCAATCCTGTAGCTCATTCGGACGGTAGGGTTTTCGTTGTTCGGCATTGTCACGATGAATGGAGTTCGGTGAGCATTACTGATCCTGGTTACGACCTACCCGAGGGCTACACCCACATCTACTCGGGCAAGGTTCGCGACCTCTATCGCACACCGGATGATCGACTCCTGTTCGTTGCCAGTGATCGCATCTCGGCGTATGACTGGGTTTTGTCGACCCCGATTCCAGA
>JBAXUN010000131.1:0-5156 GCA_037129655.1 Actinomycetes bacterium | reverse complement strand
AAGAAGTCCTCAAGTGCGGCATCCGGTGACGCTGTGGCCGCCCCCATGCAGGGCACCATCGTCAGGATTGCCGTCACTGAAGGACAAACAGTGGCCGCAGGAGATTTGGTCGTAGTTCTGGAGGCCATGAAAATGGAACAGCCGCTGAACGCGCACAAGACAGGAACGGTTTCAGGCCTTACCGCCGAGGTCGGTGCCACGGTTCCAAGCGGCACTGTCCTTCTGGAGATCAAAGGCTAAGCAGGCGCCCGGTTCCACACCCGGCGTCTCAAGACCGTGAGCCGACGCCACGGCTAAACCGCACTCCCCTGCATGCTTCCGAACGTTATGTGAGTCAGTATGTGGTTATGACACTTACGTCCAGCAGGGTTCACGCGGGGAGATTCGGCGTTCGTCCGCTACGAGCCGCACTCGCGTCGATCACTCTAACCGTGTGCGCGACTATTGGGATCATGACCGCACCCGCCGCTTTCGCTGACACCACGGTGTCTGATGCGGCAACAGCGCTGCGTCAGGGCGAATCGGTGTTCGTAGCGCCGGATGCGAACCCGACGATTACGTCAGCCGAAGCCGACGCATTGCGTGCGCGTGTCTCGAAAATCGATAACCCGTACTTCATTGCAATTCTGCCCGCGACGGCAATGGTCAATGGCGATCCCACGTCGACCCTTCGTCAGCTTCGTCAGGAAGTGGGACTAACCGGCACCTACGCCGTGGTCGTCGGCCCGTCATTCCGTGCCGGGGACACGTCCGTAGCAGTCAGCGACTTGGCCACCGAGGCCTTCCGCAAGCATGCCAATGACGGTGTCTACGCCGTGCTCGATGCCTTCGTCGCCTCCTCAGGCAAGCGCATCACCGGCCAGACAGGTGACACGACAAGCCCATGGCCTGGCCTTCTGCTGTTCGGTGGTCTAGGCGCAGCTGGGGTCGGCGGACTGTTCTACGTACGCGGCCGCAAGCGCAAGGAAACCGAAGCCCAGCTCCAGGCCATGCGAACCGTTGTCGACGAGGATGTCACGCAGTACGGCGAAGAGGTGATGGCGCTGGACGTCAACGATCCTCGCTTGACCGACGAGGGTCGCACACACGCCCAGAACGCCCTCGATCTGTATGACCAGGCCAAGAACACCGCAGATGCCATGACAGCTCCAGATCAAGCGGCCCGGGTCACCACAATCTTGGAGGATGGACGCTATTCACTCGCCTGTGTTTCGGCGCAATTGAGCGGCCAGAAGATGCCTGAGCGACGCGCACCATGTTTCGTTGATCCTCGCCACGGGCCAAGTGTTGAAGACATCATGTGGGCACCCGATGGCGGCGCGCCTCGTGGAATTCCCGTGTGTTCACAATGTGCTGTGCAGCTACAGGCGGGCCTGATGCCACAAGCCCGGCAAGTTAACGTGGGCGGCCAGATGGTGCCGTACTGGCGCGGTGGCGCGATGTATGGACCATACGTCGGCGGTTACTACGCCAATAGTGGTGCCGACATGATGTCCACAATCTTCATGGGAACGATGATGGCCAACATGTTCAGCGGTGGTGGATACTACGGCGGCCCAATGGGCGGCGGCTGGAGCGCGGGCGATAGTTCGAGCGCAGCCGGCGGTTTTGGTGGTGGCGGCGACTTCGGTGGCGGCGGCGGAATGGACTTCGGCGGTGGTGGCGGTTTTGGTGGCGGCGACTTCGGTGGCGGCGGCGACTTCTAAAGCGCGACCGCCACACCTCACAACCTCTGTTGATGAAGTTGACGAGCGGCCTCGGCAACCGAACCGGTCAGCGACGGGTAGACCGCAAATGTTCCAGCGATGTGATCGACTGAAAGACGTTGCTCGACGGCCATAGAAATCGGGAAGATGAGTTCACTTGCCCGAGGTGCTACGACAACACCGCCGACCACCATGCCCGAGCCGCTGCGGCAATGAAGTTTCACAAAGCCGTCGGAAATACCCTGCATCTTCGCGCGAGCATTCGTCGACAGAGGCATCTTTACCGTGTGGACGTCTAATCCCTCTTCATCGATCTGCTTTTGGGTGATACCCACCGTGGCGATCTCTGGGTCGGTGAATACGTTGCTCGACACCGAATCTAGGTGAAGTGGAGTTACCGCTTCCCCGAGATGATGCATCATCGCGATTCGGCCCTGTGCTGCAGCAACCGACGCCAACATCAGAACACCGGTAACGTCACCGGCTGCATAGACGCCACGAGCCGATGTACGCGAAACGCGGTCCGCGATTATGTAGCCCATATCGTTCAGGGCAACCCCAGCCTCGAGTAGTCCCATGTTCGCGGTGTTAGGAACAGATCCCACTGCCATCAAGCAGTGGCTCCCCTCAACTGTTCGACCATCTGTGAGCGTGACGACGACCCCGTCGCCTTGACGCACAACTGATTGGGCGCGGCTTTGATTGAGCAGATTCATACCGCGACGCAGGAAGACGTCCTCAAGCACCTGCGAGGCATCGGCATCCTCACCCGGCAGCACACGGTCGCGCGAGGAAACCAGAGTGACCTTCGAGCCTAGGGAGGTAAACGCCGAGGCGAATTCAGCACCCGTCACACCTGACCCGACCACGATCATGTGCTCTGGTATCGATTCGATGTTGTACAACTGGTCCCACGTCAAAATCCGCTCACCGTCGGGTTCTGCTTCAGCGACGACGCGGGGGCGAGCACCTGTAGCAACCAGCACGACGTCGGCTTCGATCGCCTCTGACCCGCCTCGGCCTAAATCGGCGACAACCACGGACGGGCCAGCGAGTCGGCCGCGTCCGCGCACAATACGTACTCGAAGCTTTTCAAGTTGGGAAACGATATCGGCCGATTGCGCCGAGGCTAAGTCGCGAACACGACCGTTCACGACACCAAGATCGACGGCCACAACACCGGGGGTTGGCTCGTCACCATTGACACGGAGTCCGAGAGCGCCGCTCGAGGCGGAGATCGTCATCAGCTCAGCAGTGGCAATCAGGGTCTTGCTCGGGACGCAATCGGTTAAAACAGCTGAACCGCCGAGACCGAGCTCCTCGACGATCGTTACGTGGGCTCCCGCCCGAGCCGCAGTAAATGCCGCTTCGTAACCGCCAGGACCGCCACCAATAATCACCACACGTGTCATAACGGCCATTCTTGCGTACCGCTTCTCGGTAGTCTCATAGCGTGACACTTTATGCCGCGTATGCGAGCAATCTTGATCCGCTTCAGATGTCGCTGCGCGCCCCACATTCACCAGTCGCCGGCACTGGATGGCTACCCGGCTGGCGTTTGACGTTCGGCGGCGAGGACCGCGGGTGGGAGGGATCCTTGGCCACTGTGGTCGAGGATCCAGATAGCCAAGTCTTTGTGGCTCTCTATGACATCGCGCCACATGACGAGGCCGGGCTTGATGGTTGGGAGGGGGCCGAACTCGACATCTACGCCAAAATCCGAGTTCGCATCGCCACTCTGGACGGAGACGTAACCGCCTGGCTTTATGTTCTCGATGACTACGAGGGCGGTCTACCAAGTGCTCGCTACCTAGGAATCATCGCCGATGCCGCCGAGGCATCTGGCGCACCACATGACTACGTCGCCGCACTTCGAGCTCGTCCATGTCGCAGCAACGGCTGAACAAATACCGCGTGTCCGCCACACCAGCCCGATAGCGTGGGATTGTGAACACGCATGACATGACAGTCGATCCGTTTGAGGCGGCGCGAATTGCGGCCGCCGCAATCGCTGAGCGCGCGGGCACATCACGCCACGACGTCGCCCTTGTCCTTGGTTCTGGATGGGCCGCAGCCGCTGATCAAATTGGCGACACCATCTGGGAATCGCACACCACAGATCTGCCACACTTCGCCCAATCAACCGTGCCAGGTCACGGCGGAATCGTACGAAGCGTCCGTCACGGGGATCTCAACGTTCTGCTGTACATGGGGCGCACCCATGTCTATGAGGATCACGGCATTGACGCCGTCGCTCATGCGGTACGAACTGCGGCGGCAGCTGGTTGCCGCACAGTCGTCTTCACCAATGGTGCGGGTTCGATGAACCCGGGGTGGCTTCCAGGAACCCCAGTTCTCATACACGACCACATCAACTTCACCGGCACGTCCCCGTTGCACGGGGCAACCTTCATTGATCTCACCGATCTGTATTCAAGCCGACTGCGCGCGATCTGCCATGAGATCGATCCCGACTTACCGCAGGGCGTCTACATTCAATTTCGGGGCCCTTCCTACGAGACTCCAGCGGAAATCCGAATGGCCCGTGGAATGGGTGCCGACCTGGTGGGCATGTCGACCGCGCTGGAAGCGATCGTCGCTCGGGAATCCGGGATGGAAATCCTTGCTATCTCGCTGGTAACGAATCTTGCCGCTGGGATGACCGGCGATCCACTCAATCACGACGAAGTTCTGGCAAACGGTGCTGCGTCGGCCGAGCGACTCGGCGGTTTACTTGCCCGGGTACTCGATCGACTGTGACCTCCGTCGGATCGAGTTACTGTGCGAGACGACTAGGGCGCGTAATCACTTCGGATGAATGAGTAGGACAGTAAGTCATGGCGTCCATCTGATCGCTCCTGAGCACTGCGCAAGAGTCCTTCACGGATAAACCCAGCCTTTTCAAGGGATTTCTGTTCCGCAACATTCGTTATGTCAGTACTTGCCTCGATGCGATCAATCTTCGTCGTCGTCAGAAGGTATTCGGCAAGTAGACGCTGGGCGACGGTGCCGATGCCATGCCCGCGAGCATGCTCACCAAGGCCGATACCGATGTTCCATGCCTTCGAGCCCTCATTCGGTCCGTACCAAACTGCGTGCCACGACAGACTTCCTGCGGTCGCACGAAGTCCGTCGTGTTCGGTTACCTCAACGTGAAAGCGGGCGAGTTCAGCTGGCATTGATTTCGACTGATCCGGTGGCCATGAGTCATATGGTGAAGGCTCGTCAATAATGTTTGACGGGACGAATGGAACAAGTTCGACCAACAGCCCAGCCGGTGTCTGTCCGGCCGCTAGCACCTCGCGCTCATCACTCATGACGGCATCATGCCCAGATTGAAAAGCCGGCAGCCAACAGGGCCACGCTTAGGGTGATTAACGCCACGACAACGTCCCGGTCGACAGTTCTCGACACAGCAACGCCCTCAGGCGCACCAGACATGAACGCCTC
>JBAXUN010000130.1:0-5225 GCA_037129655.1 Actinomycetes bacterium | reverse complement strand
GAACTCAGCAAGTGGCCACGCGACGCATCGAAGCGACGCTCCGTTCCTGGCTTGGACACTGCCTTCGTTGCGATCACCACCGAATCGCGGCCAACCTCCTCGACGAGTTGGCCAACGATCTGTTCAGAAAGTCCCTCCGCGTACACATCGGCGGTATCGACGAGATTGCCACCCGCGTCGATGAATGCGCGAAGCTGGTCGCGGGCCTCATGTTCGTCGGTGTCACGTCCCCAGGTCATGGTTCCGAGGGCGAGCCGAGATACGTGAAAACCTGATTTCCCGAGTGGACGAAGTTCCATGCCCTGACCCTAGTCCGCAGCGGCGTGCCGAGGCGTTAGGCTCCCAGTGGTGTCGATCTCGACCACCCATCGATGGAAGGAATCGCCATGCGACTTGGACTCAACCTCGGCTACTGGGGCATGGGTAACGACTCTGACAATTTGGTCCTTGCCAAGGAAGCCGACAAACTTGGCTACTCGGTTGTGTGGGCCGCTGAGGCCTACGGCTCTGACGCAGCGACCGTGTTGGCGTTCATCGCTGCGCAGACCGAAAAGATCGACGTTGGATCCGCGGTCTTCCAGATCCCAGGTCGCACGCCTGCGAATACGGCCATGACTGCGGCAACACTCGACACGCTGTCGAACGGACGCTTCCGTCTTGGTCTGGGTGTTTCCGGCCCGCAGGTAAGCGAAGGCTGGCACGGAGTCAGGTTCGACAAGCCGCTCGCCCGCACCCGTGAGTACGTCGCGATCGTGCGAATGGCATTGGCCCGACAAAAGGTCCAGTTCGACGGTGAATTCTTCACACTCCCACTGCCCGATGGCCCGGGGAAGGCACTCACGCTGACCGTGCACCCAGTGCGCGACAACATTCCGATCTACCTCGCCGCAGTTGGCCCGAAGAACCTTGAGCTGGCCGGCGAAATCGCTGACGGTTGGCTCGCCATTTTCTATTCACCCGAATACGCCGCTGAGCACCGCGCGGGTATCGAGGCGGGACGTGCCAAGGCTGGCAAGACGATGGACGGATTCGACGTCGTCGCAACGGTTCCCGTCGTCATTGGTGACGATGTGGACGCATGTGCAGTGCCGCTTCGAAACTACTCTGCGCTTTATCTCGGTGGAATGGGTAGCCGGGACAAGAACTTCTACAACCAGCTCGCGGTCCGGATGGGATACGACGAAGCAGCCGCCGCTGTTCAGGATCTGTACCTCAGCCGCGATTACGCTGGGGCGGCCGGAGCAGTGCCATTCGACTTCATCGATAAGACCGCGCTCATCGGCCCACCAGAGCGGATCCAAGAGCGGCTGCACGCGTACGCCGAGGCGGGCGTCACCACGCTGTCAGTGGCCACTTCCGCGGACACGATCGACGAACGTTTAGCGACCCTTCGTCAGATGGCCGAGATCCTCGACGCATCAGGTCTCAGCGATTAACTGGCGAATGGCGGGTTATAGCCAGCCGCTCTTTTTGAAGGCTCTAAACATCAAGATGCACGCCGTCCCCATGATGCCGAGGACGACGTAATAGCCATACTGCCAATTCAACTCGGGCATGTTGTCGAAGTTCATTCCATACACGCCAGCGATGGCAGTTGGTACTGCGAAGATTGCCGCCCACGCCGAGATCTTGCGTGTATCGGAGTTCTGCTGCACTGCTTGGCGTGAGCGGGAAGCCTCAAGGGCGGTGCCGAGAAGTGAGTCGTACTGACCGCTGGCTTCACCGATGCGCAGAAGGTGATCGCCGAGATCACGGAAGTAGGGCAGGAGCGGATCGGGCACCTCGACGTCCGCAGCATTGAGCAGCCGATCAGCAAGGGGGAGTAGCGGATCGAGTGCTCGTCGAACTTCTAGGTTCTCTCGCTTCAGTTTGTAAATCGAGGCGGAGTCATCGGTGAGGTCGGGGGAGAACACCCTTTCTTCCACCTGCTCGATATCGATACCGAGTTCGTTGACGACCGAGTCATAACCGTCAACCACAACATCCAAGATTCCGTGCAGCACTGTCATCGGTCCGAGTTTGAGCAGGTGCACATCGCGCTCAAGTTCAGAGCGCAGATTGCTCAAATCACCTGGCGTCCCTTGGCGGATCGAAAGCACATACGAAGGCCCTACGAAGATGGCGATCTGGCCCGTTTCAACATCGGATGTTTCCTCGATGTAGCCGAGCACCTTCAACACAGCAGATACGTGGCCTTCGCGGATTTGTACCTTGGGGCGCTGTACTTGAGACAGTGCATCCTCAACGTCAAGATGATCTAGGCCGAAAAGGCTCGCGGCCAAATACACCTCGTCGTCCTGAGCGTCGCGCAACCCCAGCCATACAAAACTATCGACGCCACCGTCCTTAGCCTGCTCCCACATCTGCTCAAGTGCCTTCACATCGGTGCCATCGAGCACACCGTCGATGAGTACACCGTTCGTCAATTCTGGGTGGGCTTGTCCGTCGCGGTAGTAGCCGAGTCCTCTAATCACCGACCTATCGTGTCAGCACAATGGCCCATCTGGCCTTAAGGTCGGGTTGTGCCGAATGTTTTCCTTGTCCGCCACGGTCGCACTGCGGCCAATGCCAGCGGTGTGCTTGCTGGTTGGACGCCAGGTGTGGTGCTCGACGAAAAGGGTCGCGAGCAGGCGGTCATCGCCGGCGGGCGTCTGCTCCCAGTCGCGCTCGCTGCCATTGTGACGAGCCCACTTGAGCGCACCCAAGAAACGACCGCTGCCCTGAACTCAGCCCGCGAGACTCCTGTCGTCGTGCACATCGACGAAAGAGTCGGCGAGTGCAAATACGGCGACTGGACCAATCAGCCCCTTAAGACCCTGACCAAGGACCCACTGTGGAAGGTCGTCCAGTCACACCCAAGTGCGGCAGTGTTTCCCGGTGGGGAAGGCCTCGCCGAGATGTCCCAGCGAGCCGTTGGCGCGGTTCGCGACTGGAATGCACGGCTCTCGGCCGAACACGGTGACGATGTCTCGTACGCAGTTGTCTCTCACGGTGACGTCATCAAGGCCATCGTGGCGGATGCTCTCGGAATGCACCTAGATTCGTTCCAGCGCATCGCAATCGACCCGTGTTCCATCACCGTCATCCGCTACACCGACCTGCGTCCATTCGTCTTAAAGACCAACGACACAGGGTCGGATCTATCCGGTTTTGCACCTGCGCCAAAAAGGGGCCGCGCAAGCCGGAAGAAAGCCTCGTCTGACGCGGCGATCGGTGGGGGCGCAGGCTCCGCCGGGCGAGGATAGGCTGAGCACGTGGCCCGCGAACTCTACGTATTCGATCAGCCCGAGCGATTCGTCGCCGGAACCGTTGGTCAACCAGGTGAACGGCAGTTCTTTTTGCAGGCCCGCGACGGCCGGCGCATTGTGAGTGTGGCGCTCGAGAAGCAACAGGTGTTGCTTTTGGCCGAACGTCTCGACGCCCTTCTCGATCAGGTCCTTCGCCGGTCAGCAGGCGAAGCAGCCATACCTGCCATCGCTCCCGAGGGCGTTGAGGATTCAGAACCGCTGGACACACCCATCACTCAAGAATTCGAAGTCGGATCGCTTGCCTTTGGGTGGAACGAGGAAACAGAACTCGTCATCGTTGAAACGCACGAAGTTGTTGACGAGGAAGACGAAATTCCAGATCTTGAAGAGGATCCCGACGACGGCCCAGCAACCCTTCGCGTGCGTGTCAGTGCCGCTTATGCGCGTGGGTTTGCCAAGCGAGCGAAAAGTGTTGTTTCTGCTGGTCGTCCACCCTGCCCGTTCTGCGCAATGCCGTTGGAGCCAAGTGGGCACATTTGTCCGCGCGCCAATGGCTACCGTCGCTAGGCCTCGAGCGCACACGAGTTCCTTATGAAGCCCCAGCTACGAGTCGACGATACTGATTTGCTCGCCATTCTCGAGGCGGGCACGATCACAATCGAAGGCCGACTCGTCGATGCCAGCAATGCAACGCTGTTTGGAAGCGCTGAGCTCGACGGAGTGGTCGTCCAATGCGTTTACAAGCCGACAGATGGCGAGCGTCCGCTGTGGGATTTCCCCGATGGAACTCTGGGCCTACGTGAGGTCGCTGCGTATGAGGTTTCAGCCGCTCTCGGGTGGAATCTCGTGCCACCAACTGCGTGGCGTCAGGACGGCCCCTACGGGCAAGGTATGGCCCAAGCCTGGGTTCTTAGCGCGGACGGTGACGAACCGGAGCCTGGGGCAGGTCTGATCGATGTGGTGCCCCTTGGGCGCACCCCGGCAGGCTGGATCGACATCGTTCAGGCGCACGGTAACGACGGTTCGCCTGTGTCACTTGTGCACGCCGACGATCCTTCACTCCGCCGCATGGCCCTGCTCGACGTGATCGTCAACAACGCCGACCGAAAGGGTGGACACGTACTCGTCGGTCGTGTTCGTCCCGACGATGAGATCAGCACGTTCGGTGTCGATCACGGTGTGGCATTCAATGAAGATGAGAAACTCCGAACAGTTCTGTGGGGTTTCGCCGGTGAACAACTCGCTGACGAAATCGTTGAAGATCTTGAACGATTCAACGAGGATCTGCTCGCCGAGTTGGGGAACGTGCTCAGCGAGTTGCTGACGCGTCGCGAAATCACTCGCACCCAGCGTCGCCTAACACGGCTGCTTAGGGATCGACAGTATCCCTTGCCAGGGGACGGGTGGCCGAGTCTTCCGTGGCCAGCATTTTGAGCCGCTGAACACGAGCTGGGGTGCTGCACTCTAGACTGCTCACATGCATACATGGGCTGCCCCCGACGTACCTAACCTGCCCGGTAAAGGCTCTCTGCTGCGCCTTCACGACACTGGCGTACAGGCAGTACGTCCAACGGATCCGGGCGAGACCGCAACCATGTACGTATGCGGGATCACCCCCTACGACGCAACGCATATGGGCCACGCGGCCACGTACGTCACATTTGATTTGGTGCACCGATACTGGCTCGATTTGGGTCACGACGTGCACTACGTGCAGAACGTGACCGACATCGACGATCCGCTTCTTGCGCGCGCTCTCGACACCGGTGATGACTGGGTGGCCCTAGGCGACCGCGAAACGCAACTTTTTCGCGAAGATATGACTGCGCTTCAGGTGATTCCACCGCGTCACTACATCGGTGCTGTGGAGTCCATACCGGCCGTCATCTCGTACATCGAAAAGCTGCGCGATGTTGGCGCGGTCTACGAGGTTGATGGCGACCTTTACTTCCGGGTCAACTCCGACCCAAACTTCGG
>JBAXUN010000013.1:0-30355 GCA_037129655.1 Actinomycetes bacterium | reverse complement strand
GAAACGTTGATCCCGGAAGCAACCGCGGTGGCAGCCACGGTGACACCTTGTGACAGGCGCTCGGGTGCTTCGATTCCGCAGGTTACTTTCACTACTAACTGTTGAGTCATACATGCAGGCTAGCGATTCGGCACTACGATCAGGGAATGCTCGAAATCATTGCCACTGGCGTTTTGGTCGCTGTCGCCACCGGTGTTGTCGTGGTCTCCGGGTACATGGTGGTGCGACTTTACCGCGGCGAATCGACCGGAGATGGCGAGTCATGAGTGAACCAACCGAAGTTCCGATCCACCCTGATCTAGCGCCCATCAAGTGGCTCCTAGGTCGATGGACAGGTGTTGGTGTGGGTGGATATCCCACGGTCGACGAGTTCCGATTCGGGCAAGAGGTCTCCTTTGTTACCGACGGTCGACCGTTCCTTCAGTACGCGAGCCGGGCGTTCTTGCTAGACGAAAACGGTGAGAAGGTGCGCCCGCTCGGTGTCGAAACTGGATTCATGCGTCCTCGTCCAAACAACGAACTCGAGTTACTGCTCGCCCATCCCACCGGTTACGCAGAGGTCTGGTACGGCAAGGTTGAAGTGACGGGGATCGAGAACGCCGTCATCACCGGCGCCCGAATCGAGATGCACACGGACGTCATTGCTCGTACTCGTTCGGCTAAGGAATACACCTCCGGTCATCGCCTCTATGGACTTGTAGAAGGCGACCTACTCTGGACCTTCGATATGGCTGCGGTTGAATTGCCACTGCAGTCCCACCTTTCAGCACGGCTTAAGCGGTGGTAGCGGCTATGCCGTCTACGTCATGGGATCAGAAGTTGCGTCGAGGTGGTTATCGCATTACTCCGCAGCGGCAACTGGTACTTCAAGCCGTTGAGGATCTTCGCCACGGAACTCCGGACGAGATCTTGGCGCATGTGCAAAAGACGGCCAGTGGCGTGAACCTATCCACGATCTATCGCAACCTCGAGGTGCTCGAAGAGGTTGGGCTGGTAACTCATGCGCATATAGGTCATGGCGCACCCACCTATCACGCCGTCGACGATCACGTGCATATTCACTTGGTCTGCGATAAGTGTGGTGCAGTCGAGAGTATCGATGCGGAAATCGCTGAGGACTTCCTGCGCGATCTGCGTTCAAGGACGGGATTTGTCACCGACATCACGCATGTGGCGTTGCATGGTCACTGCGTCAACTGTGCACCTACTTCCCGCGCCAAACGTTGACGTGGGAAGTAATCAGGCTCTCCGTGAGTTAGGCCCTGTGTGAGTACCTATAGAAGTCCACTGAATGATCTCCCGGGCGCGTGTCCAGCGGTACCGGGATCCGCGGACGACGGAGTGGTGTGGCACTACGGTGATCCCTTTGGCGAACAGCGTCGCCTTGAGGCGGGCGCAGGCTGGGTAGATCTGTCGCATCGAGCCGTGATCACGGTAAGCGGACTTGATCGATTGACGTGGCTTCATTCGATCACCACGAATGCCGTCGACAAGCTCGCACCTGGTGACAGCGCGTTGAACCTCGTTCTGAGTCCGAATGGTCATGTCGAGCACGAACTCCACATGGTCGACGATGGCTCGACGACGTGGATCATCACCGAGATGTCACGCCGCGCTGATCTGCTCGAGTATCTGAACAAAATGAGATTCATGTTGCGCGTCGAGGTGCTCGACGTCAGCGATTCCATGGCAGTAGTTGGCGAGCCATCAGGAGATGCGCACGGCACCTATGCGAGTTTCGTTTGGCCCGCAGACTTCCGGACGGACGCAACACCTGATTCACCAGCAGCTAAGTATGTGCCTAATCGCCCTGCTGAATTCAGTGCTCGCGAGGTTGTTGTGCCCCGCGACGAACTCAGCGCATTCGTAGCTGATCGACCAGGCGCAGGTACGTGGGCTTGGGAGGCGCGCCGCGTTGCTGCGGGTATCCCGCGCATCGGCTTTGAAACCGATCACCGAACCATCCCGCATGAGGTCGGCTGGGTCACATCAGCGGTCCACCTGAACAAGGGCTGTTACCGCGGACAAGAGACCGTTGCGCGCGTGCACAATCTGGGCCGCCCACCGCGCCGCCTCGTCCTGCTTCATGTCGACGGCAGTGCGGATCGAGTCCCAACGATGGGGGAGACGGTGAGTGTGAATGGCAAGGATGTTGGTCGGCTGACCTCAGTTGTGCAGCATCACGAACTCGGGCCGATCGGTCTTGCCGTGGTGAAGCGCTCCGTTGCAACAGATGTCACGCTGCTCGTTGGAGCGACAGAATCGGGTGCCGTTTCCGCGACGCAGGAAGTGATCGTTACCCCGAACGACTGACTGTTGAGCGCTTTGCAATTGTCACCTAGAGGCGTCCCCGTCTTCGTTCATGATTCACTGGCCTTCTGACGAGATGATGATTGGGGATTCGGGTGACCACCCATGCAGTAACGAAAGCAGTCATTCCTGCTGCTGGTTTGGGCACGAGATTCCTGCCTGCAACCAAAGCGACGCCAAAGGAAATGCTTCCAGTCGTTGACACTCCCGCGATCCAGCTCGTCGTTGAAGAAGCCGCATCGGCTGGACTGACGGACGTCCTGATGGTCACCGGACGAAACAAGCGTCCGCTTGAGGATCACTTTGATCGAGCTGCAGAGCTTGAGGCACTTCTTGAAGCCAAGGGTGATGTGGCGCGGTTGGAATTGGTTCGCCGAAGTACCGATCTCGCATCCGTTCATTATGTTCGTCAAGGTGAACCCCGCGGGCTTGGCCATGCCGTTCTCTGTGCTGCAGCGCATGTTGGCGATCAACCGTTTGCGGTGCTTCTTGGTGACGATCTCATTGACCATCGTGACCCGCTTCTCAGGCAGATGATTGATATTCGTCACTCACGTGGTGGCAGCGTTATTGCCCTGATGGAGGTGGCGGCAGATCAGATTCATCTATACGGATGTGCCGCCGTCACAGCAATCGCCGGTGAGCACCCTGATGTAGTGCAAGTCTTGGATTTGGTCGAGAAGCCGCCTGCCGCCGAAGCGCCAAGTAACTTGGCGATCATTGGTCGTTACATTCTCGATCCCGCCGTCTTTGAGGTGCTTGAGCGCACCGAGCCGGGGCGTGGTGGTGAAATCCAGTTGACGGATGCACTGCAAGTGCTGGCATCATCGCCAGACTCTGGTGGCGTCACTGGAGTCATCTTCAGGGGCCGTCGTTATGACACGGGTGATCGACTTTCCTACCTGCAAGCCGTTGTGCAACTCGCCTCTCAGCGCGAGGACCTCGGACCTGATTTTACCAAGTGGCTCAAAGAGTTTGTGGCCACGCTCTAGTTAACAACTGGGTCAGTCACCGTGCACATTTTCTGGTGCGTTCTGTTCAAGAATCAAGGTCATAGGTCCGTCGTTGGTGAACTGCACCTGCATGTCTGCACCAAATCGGCCCGTGCTCACAGCCGCTCCGAGTTCCTCTAACGACGTTACGACCTCTGTCACAAGCGGCTCGGCGAGTGGACCAGGTGCGGCCGCTGTCCACGTGGGACGTCGACCCTTACGGGTATCGCCGTAGAGTGTGAACTGACTAATGACGAGCACAGGTAGAACAAGCTCAGAGGCGCTTAACTCGCGGCGGTCATCTGCAATTTCGCTGGTGGCGTGGCGAGGCTCGAAAATGCGGAGATCGTAAATCTTCTTCGCGATTTTCCGTGCTTCATCTGCGGTATCGGTGTGGGTTACACCGATCAGGACGACCAGACCTGGGCCGGTAAACGAACCGACTACCTCGCCAGCGACTCGGACTGATCCATCATGGGCTCGTTGAACAACAGCTCTCATGCTCAGATCCTGTCATCTGCCAATGTCACTTCCCGAAGAAGGTCTTCTTCTTACGGGGAGGTGCTGCGGCCGACGCCACGGAACGGGTGACCACCTGTGCAACTGGCTCGTTATCGCTGAACGAGTTCAAACTCGACAGTTCACGCATGAGTGCCGCCATGTCGGCACCTTCAACGCGCTGGATGTCACCCGGTTGAGTTGGATGCAGGTCTGGGGAGAAATTCCCGGCGTAACTGACGGACGTGTCAACCTGCCCAGCTTCGTTAGCCGCTGAGTAAGCGGCTGTGTTTGCACTCACCAACTCGCTGGGCTTACCCATCTCCGAGTACGACGGAGCTTCAGGAATCTCTCGAAGTTCCTGTAGCACGTCAGCTGCTATCGCATTGTGATCTGCGTACAGCGGCTGCGCTGCTGGGCCATTGTCGAAGGTTGGAACGGGGGCGAGCATCGCTTGGGCAATGAGGGTGGCCTGCTCGTGTTCCCACATCTCCTGGGCGATGCGGGCCTCCTCAAAAGCTAGGCGGGCTTCCTGTTCGGCGAGTTGAGCCTCTTCGGCGATGCGGGCGTCTTCAGCCAATCGGCCTTGTTCTTCGGCTAGTCGGGCTTCCTCGGCTAGTCGGGCTTCCTCCTCAGCGCGTGCCTGTTCCGCGAGGCGCGCTTCTTCGGCGATGCGAGCCTCTTCGGCTGCGCGCGCTTCTTCCGCGACGCGTGCCTCTTCCTGCGCAATGCGAGCCTCTTCGGCAATGCGCTCACGGTCGGCACGTTCCTCATCGAGATTCACAACGTGCGCAAGCTCATCGATAGCTTCCATAAGCGGCTCTTCGACATCCGCCTCGGGTTCGTAATCGGTCGGCACCGCTGCACCTGATGCAAGCCCTAGGCCGAAGACCGGTGAATCCATCCCGACGATCTGAACCAAGCCCGCGTCGATCAATCCGAGAACAACAAGTCCTGCTTCGACGACCGTGAACCCGCACTCGTCGGCAAGTTCTGAGATCTTGCGTTCGCCGTCAACTTTGCAAAGCAGCGCCCAGTCGTAGGGATCAAGTGAGACGTCCCCCGGTGCGCCGGTGGACGAAGCCAGGATTGGGACGAAATCTGCGCCACCGATGAACGGGACGATCTGATCCCATTGGGTGTCGCGGGCCTGAGCCCAAGCCAGCACATCGGCAACCACGTGCGATGGAGTTACGTCTTGCCGGACTCGTTCACCGTTGCGGAACTTCTTTTGGACAACTGGCCAGTGCATTAGATCGGCGATCCGATCGCGGACCTGCTCGGTGACAAAGGCCTCGACGATGATGCGATCAACGAAGCTCATATGCACTAAGACATCACCCAAGCGCCACTCAGGAAACTGTGTTTGCTGTAACTCGAGTGCCTCAGCCAGTGATTCCGGCGTTATCGCACCTGCTGACAGGAGGCGGGCTCCCAGTAATGGGCTCCGCCCCGGAACGGAGACTGCGTAGATCATTCCGTCCCGGAACCACACCGTAGCCGTCTCGCCGGCCGGGTCTGAGATGGTCAGGCAGCCGGTCGCATCCTGTGACGCCAACTCCAAGAGAAGGCCGCGCACTGGTGTTGGCACTGCAGCCGACAACATGCTGGTCCAACCTCCCGACTCCGCTGGCATACGCCTATTCAGTATGAACATCGGCTAATTGGGGCACGATGTTGAGCCGCAGGGCGCACGAGATCGTCAGAACGTGCCACCATGTGCGGGTGGGATCCTCAACTCTGATTACGGTAGCTCCGACTGGGGCGGAATCGGCCAAGGCCGATGCGCCGACCCTGCCGGTCACTTTGGATGAATTGGTTAGCACCGCCAAGGCGTGCCAAGCGGCTGGGGCGGGCCTGATCCATATCCACATTCGGGACGAGAACACTGCACCGACTTTGGATGTTGGACGCCTCAAAGAGACGGTGGCAGCTGTCCGTGAAGGCACCGACCTCATTGTGCAACTGTCCACTGGTGGGGCCGTTACAGACCCGTATGACGCTCGGATTCGAGTTTTGGACGCTGATCCGGACTCTTGCTCACTCACCTGCGGCACGGTTAACTTCGGCTCTGACGTCTTCATGAACCCGTGGGATTTCATGGTTGAGCTTTATCGACGCACGCAGGAGCTCGAAATTGTCCCGGAATTTGAGCTTTTTGATCTAGGCCACGTGACGGCGCTGAACCGCCTTCTGGACAAGGAAGGGCTGCCCTACGGCGGCAAGATCCATTGCGATCTCGTCCTCGGCGTGCCCGGTGGAGCCCCAGGAACGACCGCGGCGGTCGTCTCGATGGTCCAAGCCCTCCCTGCTGGTGCGTCCTGGTCCGCTACCGGAGTTGGACGATCGACTATGCCCGTGGCGCTCGCAGCGCTGTCTGCGGGTGGCCACCTGCGGGTGGGTATGGAAGATACGTTGACCTTCTCGCCCGGCCGCCCAGTTCGTGATAATGCTGAATTAGTCGAACGCGCAGCAAATCTTGCGCATCTCGCCTTGCGTCCACCCATGTCGACCAGCGAGGCTCGTACTCTGTTAAACGTGAAGGATCGACGGAACGGGGAGCAAACATGACACGGCCCATGGTCGGCGGACGCCGGCGAGTAGACCTAGTACTTGACCCTGCCTTTGTCCAGGGGCTCCCAGACATCTCTATGGTCGAGCTGCGGGCTCGTCGCAAGGAAGCCGAGCAAGAGGAAGTAGACCTGTCTTACCTTCGTCGCATGCTGCACGGACGCATCGACATCGTGCAGGCTGAGTTGGCCCGCCGTGAGTCCTCCGATGACGTCTCGATTGTTGATTCGCTCGTGTCGATCCTGTCCGACGGTCCCCGATCAACCTTCGGTTCGGGACGATATGCAACGACAGAGCCGTCGCGGGTGTCTGAGCGTCGTCGTGGGGTCGAGGTCGCCATTGGTGACGCGGAAGCTTCCGACATTGGGGCGCGCAGCATCGGTGAACTCGTGCTCGTTCTCGAAATGCTTCGCGGCCACGAAAGTGTGGTGTCGCAGACTCGGCGTGAGGTTCAGGCGGTGATGGATGCGCTGTCAGCGGAGTTGGCGGGACGCTATCGCGATGGTTTGGCGTCTATCGACGAGCTACTGAATGCGTCTTCCCAGCCACATGACGTCTGATTGGTCGTCGCCTGTCGTTGTCGCTGAGGTCACCCGCAGCGGTTTCGTCGAAGGTCATCATCACGGCTCGTACGTCGTTCTCAATGCGGACGGTTCGATCGCCGCTTCGGCCGGCAACCTTGGCCCGATCTTCCCAAGGTCGTCAAACAAACTTATGCAAGCAACGTCCATGGTTGAACATGGCTTCGACGGACCAACCCGTCATCTCGCCCTTGCCGCAGCGTCACACGATGGTGAACCAAACCATGTCGCCGGCGTTCGTGAAATCTTGACCGCAGCAGGACTCAACGAGTCGTATCTGCAAACTCCGGCGGACTGGCCCTATAACGAGGCTGCAAAGTTGGATGTCGTCCGGGCTGGTGGTGGACCAGAACCGGTCACTATGAACTGCTCTGGTAAGCACTCCGCGATGTTGTCGACCTGCGTCGCGAATGGTTGGTCGACGGCGAACTATCGCGATGTTGACCACCCCTTGCAACTGAACATTGCCGGCACGATGGAACGCCTATGCGGTGAATCCGTTGCAGCTGTTGGGATTGACGGTTGTGGGGCTCCAGTGATGGCAGTGTCATTGGCTGGCCTCGCGCGGGCATTTTCGCAAGCGGTTCTTGCTGATAGCGGCTCACCAGAACGTCGAGTCGCCGATGCCATGCGGGCGCACCCTGAGCTCGTTGGCGGTACCGGACGTGAAGTCACCGCACTGATGGCCGAACTGCCCGGCGTCCTGGCCAAAGATGGCGCCGAAGCAGTCATGGCGCTCGCGTTGCCGGATGGTCGGGCGTTCGCGTTGAAGATTGACGATGGTGGCGACCGTGCCTGCAACGCGTTGACTCTGGCGCTACTTGATTCCCTAGGTGTGAACATCGATCCGGTGCGCTCGATCAGTAAGCCGATTCGTGGCTGGGGTCAGCCGGTGGGTGAAGTTCGGGCAGTTCTCGCCTAGCCGTATCGCCACGCTCACACTGGTGAGTGGATTGTTCACGTTCACCTGCCACTGTGTTCCCCATGAGTACTTCCTCACCGGGGACGCGGCCAGAATTGGCTCGGCGTTTGGGTATGGGCGGAGCCATTTCGATAGGCCTTGCGTCAATGCTGGGAACCGGAGTTTTTGCGGCCTGGACGCCAGCGATGAATCTCGCGGGCTCCTACCTACTGGTTGCGCTGGTGATCGCGGGTGCCATCGCATCACTGAACGCATGGTCCACTGCCGCGCTGGCACGTGTTCATCCCTTCGCCGGTGGCGCGTACATCTACGGCCGCATCCGGCTGGGGCGCACCGCTGGCAATCTGGCTGGAATCTCATTCGTCCTTGGCAAGGTGGCCTCGGCCGGGGCCGCAGCGTTGACGATCGGTACCTATGTCGACGCGCAGCATTCAAAGTGGATCGCCATTGCCGCGATCACAGCGATGATTGCCCTTGATCTACGCGGTGTCACTCGAACTGCATTTGTGTCAGCGGTCTCGGCCGCGATTGTGATTGCCGTCCTACTCGTCGTGCTGGCACTTTGCTTTGTGAACCAACCGTCGACGACGAGTTCTCAGGTCGCCCCCCTTCAACCCGGTACTCTCGGAGTGTTAGCCGCAGCTGGCATCTTGTTCGTAGCCTTTGCTGGCTATGCACGCGTGGCCACACTGGGCGAAGAGGTACGTGATCCTGCGCGGGTACTTCCGCGCGCTATAGGGATCTCGATCGTGATCGTGTTCGCGCTGTACGTGCTTGTTGGAATTGTCGTCCTGCATTTTCTTGGCCCGCTGGAGGTGCGTGACTCTGCGCCGCTGCGTCAACTTGCTCTAATCATTTCGGGCCCGGGTCTTGCGACCGTCGTGCGAGTTGCGGCAGTGGTGGCTGCCGGCGGTGCGTTGTTGTCACTACTAGCGGGCGTTGGACGAACGCTGTTTGCGATGTCACGTGAAGGTGATGCCCCGCGAGCACTCACAGAGGTGTCGGCAGCTGGAGTTCCGCAGCGCGCACAAATTGTTGCCGCTGTTGGTGCAAGTGTTGTGGTGCTCATTGGGGGGATCGGGCCGGCTCTGGCCGTTTCGGGTGCGAGCATTTTGACGTACTACGCAATCGCACACCTCGCCGCTTTGCGGATGGAAGCTGACGAGCCACGACCACCGAGAATCGTTCCGCTGCTTGGACTTGCAGGATGTGCGCTGATCGCTGTCGCGATCGTTCTAGCCGCCCGCTTCTGAGTCGTACGCGAGCACGAGCGGCGAGCACAGACTTCAGTTGAAGATGAAGCTGCGCTTACTTAGGCCCATCCAGTAGCCATCAATCGCCGCATCTACATGTGCTCCTGGGTTGTCGGCGGCACCAAGGGCGACGAACAGCGGGGTGAGATGTTCGACCGTTGGATGCGCATAAGGCATCCCAGGTGCGCGGTAGAAATCCGACAGGCGATCAACGTCGCCATCGGCCAATGCCTCGGCCGCCCACAGGTCGAAGTCCACAGACCAGCCGGGAGGTGCGGCCTCAATTCGGAATTCACGCAAGTAAGGAAGGCCGTGAGTCAGGAATCCAGAGCCCATGATCAGCACGCCCTCATCGCGTAAGGATGTAAGCCGCTCGCCGACTCGCAGCAATGTGTCGGGATCATTCGTCGGTAGCGACATCTGAAGAACAGGAATGTCCGCTTCTGGGTACATGATGGAAATTGGAACCCAGGCGCCGTGATCGAGGCCGCGGCTTGCGTGTTGGTGTACATCGGTGACGCCTGAAAACGTCGAAGTCACCGTGCGGGCGAGAACGCTCGCGTCGGGAGTCTTGTACTCCCAGCGGTAGTAACGCTCGTCGAATCCGCCGAAGTCGTAGACAAGTGGGGTGGCGGCGGCTGTTGCAGAAAGGGATAGCGGTGCTGATTCCCAGTGAGCTGAGACCACCAGAATTGCCTTAGGCCGAGGCAGATCTGCCGCCAGGGTGATGAGCTCGCTCGACCAGACCGGATCGTCCAAAAGCGGAGGTGCACCGTGGCCTATGTACAGGGTCGGCATTCGCTCAGTCATCGCATTCGTCATCTCAATTACCCTCCTCCTGCCAGTATCACACGGACAAGTTGAACACTCAACTACCCGTCAATCCAGTTCGCAGGCCGTATGCTGATCTGGTGCTTCCAGTAACCGGTGTCCTGTATCTCGTGATCTATTGGGCCTGCCTCGGCGCCAACGTGTTCGCGCTTATCGACGCTGTCCGTCGTAAGCCTGACGCGTTCGTAGCAGCCGACCGGCAAACCAAGCAGATCTGGCTCATGATCCTTGGCGGATCATTGCTCGCCCAGTGGCTGTTTAACGCGCTCTCCGCAGGCGTCCTATCCATTCTGGGTCTTGCTGCCATCGTAGCCACAATCGTCTATCTGGTTGATGTTCGTCGTAAGTTGATTGATGTCTCTAACGGCCCGCGCTGGTAACTCCACCACCTGCGGATATGGCGACACGAACGACGAAACCCCTTGGTGTCATAACGAGGGGCACCACCAATCCCAATCGCCTCCGCCGGGTTGATCGATGGATCGGGTATGCGACGGCGGCTGATCTGCGGGCGTCGAGCGATCCACTTGTCGTTGATCTTGGCTATGGTGCGTCGCCCTGGACAGCACGTGATCTCCGGGATTCTTTACGCAAGGTTCGCCCAGATGTTCGTCTAGTCGGCATTGAGATTGACCCTGAGCGAGTCGAGGCAGCGCAGCCTGCTGCTGATGAGTCACTCACATTCATTCGCGGGGGCTTCGAGGTCCCAACTCCGACCCGACCTTTGGTCATTCGCGCATTCAATGTGCTGCGCCAATACGACGAGGACGAGGTAGAGGCGGCGTGGACGAACATGACCTCTCGGCTTGCACCGAATGGTTGGCTGATCGAAGGCACCTGCGACGAAGTTGGTCGGCACGCCTGGTGGGTTGCGCTTCGAGCCGGTGATCGTGAGCCGCGCACGTTGACGTTCTCAACGAGGTTGGCCGGCTTTGAACGCCCGTCGGAGCTAGCCGAGCGGCTGCCCAAGGTCTTGATTCATCGCAATGTGCCGGGCGAAGCAATTCATGAGTTTCTGGTGCGGTTGGATGCGGCCTGGGCAGCGGCTGCACCATACTCGGCATTTGGCTCTCGCCAGCGATGGTTGGCGACGGTTGAATCGCTCCGAGTGCAAAGGGTTCCCGTCCAGCACGGACCTAGCCGCTGGAAACTTGGCGAGCTAACGCTGCCATGGAGTTACGTTGCTCCACGCCCGTGAATCTTGGACGCACTCGAGCCGGTTTGTTAAGGCTCGAGTGCAATGCGAACGCGTCGAAAACCCTTGCCCTTATTCTCGACCTTCACTACTCGGATAGCGCCGATCTGCTGGGTTGACGCCACGTGGGTACCACCGTCGGCTTGTACGTCCAGGCCCTTGATATCAACGATGCGAACAATCTCTATCGTCGGTGGCAATAGATTTTTCGCAGTGCGAATGATGTCTGGGATGGCGAATGCGTCATCGCGCGACAGTTCGTAAGCCTCGATTGCTCGGTTAGCCACGACCTCCACATTGCATGCGGCTTCGATCGATTCCTTGAACCCCTCGGGAACCGATTCAAGATTGAAGTCGAGACGGGCTTCGAGGGGCTCCATGTTTCCGCCCGTCACCAGCGCGCCGAAGTCACGAAAGACGACTCCGGACAGCAGATGTAGGCCCGAATGTGTTCGCATGAGCGCAGTTCGACGCTCATCTTCGATTGCGCACGCCACCACCGTGCCGGCGGGCGGCAATGGATCGTCTTCGTGGGGCACTAGTGCGAGATCGTCGCCCTTACGCACGTCGACAATGCGGGTTTGCACCCCACCCCACAGCAAGACACCGTGATCCGGTGGCTGTCCACCACCGCCGGGATAGAAGGCACTGCGATCGAGAACGATGCCGAGTTCTTGGCCGCTGACCAGAACCACGGCCTCCCAGGACCGCAGCTTCGAATCATTGAGTTCGAGCCGACTCGTTCGTTCGTCGTTGCTCACGTTCTCAGCCCTTACCTTGATTGGCCACGGCCGCTGCAGCCGCGACAGCCGCGTCGGGATCGAGGTACTCGCCACCGCGGACGGTTGGCTTGAGGTTCTCATCGAGTCGATAGACAAGTGGAATCCCGGTGGGGATGTTCAGCCCAGCGATATCTTCGTCTGAGATTCCGTCAAGGTGTTTTACCAAGGCGCGCAACGAGTTTCCGTGGGCGGCAACGAGGACCGTTTTGTTTGCACGTAAGTCGGCAACGAGCACATCTTCCCAGTAGGGAATCAAGCGAACGACAACATCTTTCAAGCATTCCGTCGCTGGCCGACTTTCCGGCGGCAAGAAGGCGTAGCGGGCGTCGTAGGTTTGAGCGAACTCGTCGTCTGGATCGATGGCCGGCGGTGGAACGTCGAAGGATCGACGCCACAGCATGAACTGTTCCTCGCCGTATGCCTCCAGGGTTGCCTTCTTATCTTTGCCCTGCAGTGCTCCGTAGTGGCGCTCGTTCAGGCGCCAGTTACGCACCACTGGGATCCAGTGTCGATCGCAGGTATCTAGCGCGAGCTGCGAGGTGCGAATCGCGCGTCTCAAAAGCGATGTGTGAACGACGTCTGGGAGCACATCTGCTGCGGCCATGAGTTCGCCGCCGCGGCGTGCCTCGTCTTCGCCCTTGGCGGTTAAATCGACGTCGACCCAGCCGGTGAACAGGTTCTTGGAATTCCAACTGCTCTCGCCGTGACGAAGGAGTACGAGGGTGTATGCCGATTCACTCATGGGCCAAGTCTGCCGGATGAAAGTCGAATCTAGTCACTGGGTTGAGCAAGATGTTTAAACGCTTCTAGGTTGGCGGTTGATTCGCCACGACTGATGCGCCAGTCCCACTCGCGTCGGATAGCTGAAGCGAAACCCAGCTCAAGAATGGTGTTGAACGATCCGTCGGCGTATTCGAGCACCGATCCGAGAATGCGATCGACCTCAGTCTCGTCAAGTGATGACAGCGGAAGTCGTCCGGCGAGGTAGATATCGCCAAGGTGATCGACTGCGAACGAGACGCCATACATGCGCAGATTGCGCTCGAGTAGCCAGCGATAAACGGCCTCGGCATTTTCGTCGACGTGGCGAGCAACGAACGCTTGCACTGTGAGCGCGTGTTCACCGACTACAAGCGAACAGGCTGTTTTTTGCTTTCGGGTACCAGGCAGCGTTACAACGAAGTGGCCAACCTCTGGCTCTTCTACTTCGAGGTCGTGTTCGGCGAGCACATCCCGAACAACGCAGGCCGCATCGATACGTTGAGATTGAGTGGACATCAGCTCTACCTCGCCGGTGCGTTGATCTTGGCGGTCTCGCGGTCGCGCAACGCAAGTTCGTAGACCGCGATCGTTGCATCAGCAGTAGCGTCCCAGCCGAACTGAGCTGCATGTGTCAAAGCACCGCCCGCATACGCGGAGCGGCGATTGGAATCCAACAGCAGATCACACAAGACGTGTGCCCAGTCGCGCGGCTCGTGACCGTCAACGAGAACACCGCTCACACCGTCGGCGACGGCGGTTGGCAATCCCCCGACACGGGCTGCAACAACTGGGGTTCCACATGCTTGTGCCTCGACGGCAACCAGTCCGAAGGATTCGTTGTGAGATGGCACGACGCATACATCGGCCGCGCGATACCAATTCACCAGACTGTCGCGGTCGGTGGGTGGAACGAATCTCACTAGGTCCTTCACTCCACATTCGGCTGCAAGATCTTCCAAAGCCGTGGGATGGGCAAGACCGCTCCCGGACGGGCCGCCGCAGATGACAATCTGAAGTTTGCTCCGCATCTCGGGATGAAGGGCGGCCATTTGAGCTGCTGCGCGCACGAGCACATCGGGAGCCTTGAGCGGTTGAATTCGACCGACGAAAAGCAAGACGCAGCTGTCTTGATCGAGTCCGACGATGTCCCTCGCCGTCGACTTATCGCCGGGGGTGAATGCGTCCAAGTCAACGCCTGGATGCACCACGTCGACGCGCGCCGGATCGGCTGCATACAGGTCGATGAGTTGTGTTGCTTCGATCGGAGTGTTCGCGACGAGACGATCCGCTGCGTCAACAACTTGCTGTTCGCCGATGACGCGTCCCTCTGGTTCTGGAGTATCTCCGGCGGCAAGGTTCAGATTCTTCACCTTCGCCATGGTGTGCATGGAGTGAATGAGGGGAACGTTCCATCGCTCGGATGCCAGCCAGCCCACTTGGCCGGACAGCCAATAATGGGAGTGCACCAGGCTGTACCAACCCTCGGGCCTAGCTGCTTCAGCTCGTAAAACGCCCGATGTCACCGCGCATAGCTGACCGGGTAGATCCTCTTTCACCAAGCCCTGAAAGGGTCCGGCGGTTACATGTCGAACGGTGACGCCATCAGAAAACGTTACGTGTGGGGCCAGGTCTCCTGAGGTGGCGCGCGTGAAGATGTCGACTTCCACACCTCGACGCGCGAGTCGCTTGGCCACTTCGGTGATGTACACGTTCATGCCACCCGCATCACCGGTTCCTGGCTGGTCGAGTGGTGAGGTATGGATCGACAGCAGCGCAACCCGCATAGGAGCGTCAACTGAGTCGCTCAGCGTCACCAGGAACTCCAAGGAAAATGGTGCGTCCAGAACTACCGAAGCGGTAGGACCTTCACAAAGTTTCCCCTATTCCGGGCCGACACGCGACATGGGAAACGACGGGGCGCTTGATCGTCCGCGCCAACGATCTAGATGACGATGGTCTTGGTCTCGTAACGTCGTGCCTCCGGTAATAGCGGAAGGCCAAGTTCACGAGCGCGGATCGAGCTGTAGGGCTCTCCCGTGGCCACGTACGCCACTCGCTTCGCGATTGTTACCGCGTGATCGGCGAAACGTTCGTAGAAGCGGGACAGAAGAGTGACGTCGACAGCAGCCTCGACTCCATGCGACCACGTGGGCGACAAAACCGCGGTGAACAGTTCGCGGTGGAACCGGTCCATTTCTTCATCTGTCCGGGCGATATCGCCGGCGAGCGAGACATCTTTAGATGAGATCACCTCACCGGTCTTGGCGACCACTCGCTCAGCTACTTCATCCATGGCTTGGAAGGTTGCGCGCAATTCGTCGGGAACGGCTGAGGCGGGGTAGCGAAGCCGAGCTGACTTGGCGATGTGCGCGGCGAGATCACCCATCCGCTCGAGTGAGGCAGAGATACGCAAGGCGGCCACGACCACGCGCAAGTCGGTAGCAACAGGCGCTTGGCGAGCCGATACCTGGAAGCAATCCTCCTCGACTTGGGCGGCCAAATCGTCAATGAAGCTGTCGCCGGCGATCACGCTTTCGGCAAGGTGAAGATCTGCGTCCAATAGAGCCTGCGTGGCGCGACTGAGTGCCGACCCAACAAGGGTCGTCATCTCGACTAAGTCATCGCTGACTTGGTCGAGCTTGTCGTGAAAGACCTCGCGCATGAATTCACCAGTGTCTAGTTGTCGGTACATATAGCCTATGCCCGCGTTGTGTTTATCGCCCTCTGTGGACGCTGTGTGGGCGTCATAAATCGTTGTCGGCGACCCGATTGCTCAGACTGAATGAACACATGGCGACTGCACAGTGAATTCTTTGCGCTACACGGCCAATCGAACTCAATTAGCCTGCTGGATAACACATCGCGACGTTGGCGCGGATTGCGTAGCGAGTAGGGTGTGGTTCGTGGATTCGGGAATTGCACTTCTCGCTGGTCTTGCTGGCGGGGCCCTGTTGGGGGTGTTTGTTGACCGCTGGGCCGGGCACCGTTCAGCGGATCAGATGAGTACCGAACCGACGTCCACGCCGCCTGAGCCGGAAGGTGTTCCGTCACCCAACGTTCCGGAGGGTATGCGCCGGGTGTTGGCGGTCTTGCCCGGTGCCGCACTGGTGGTCGGCTCGGACAACGTCGTTCTAAGGGCATCACCGGAAGCCGCCAATCTGGGAATGAGCCAAGGAGTTCGTGTTGACATTCCTGAGATCGTCGCGCTGGTCGCGCAAGTGCGACGCGATGGAGTCATCAGGGAAGAAGATCTGGAACTTCGACGCCCACCTCTTGGTCGCGTCGCAATGCACGCTCGTGTTCGGGTCGCTCCGCTCTCGGCTACCGCAGCTCTGGTGCTGATCGAGGATCATTCCGATGCGTTTCGGGTGGACGCCGTTCGACGTGATTTTGTCGCCAACGTTTCGCATGAGCTGAAGACCCCGGTTGGCGCCCTTTCTCTACTGGCTGAGGCAGTTCAATCTGCACCTGATGACCACGAAGCAGTTGAACGATTCTCCGCGCGCATGCTGGTGGAATCGCAGCGGCTAACCAACTTGGTGAACGATCTGATCGATCTATCTCGTTTACAGAGTGACGATCCGCTTAAGGACTCCAAACTCGTCGAAATCGACCACGTCATTGCTGAGGCGGTCGACTCGACCAAACTCATCGCGAGCTCACGCGATATCGATGTTGTGGTGGGCGCTCCGGTGGATACCTTCGTCCAAGGAGACGAGGGCCAATTGGTCATGGCCATTCGCAATCTTCTTTCCAATGCCGTCGCGTACAGTCCGCCGGGAACGAGGGTCGCGGTTGCTGCCAGAGTACGAGGTGGCGTGGTCGAGATCGATGTGACAGATCAGGGAATCGGTATCCCAGACTCGGAGCAATCTCGTATATTTGAAAGGTTCTATCGTGTAGACCCCGCCCGATCACGGCAGACCGGCGGCACGGGACTGGGTTTGGCAATTGTCAAGCATGTGTGCGTGAATCACGGTGGCGAATGCACCGTGTGGTCAGTGCAAGGCGAAGGTTCGACGTTCACCCTGCGGCTCCCGGTCGCGTCCACTATTGGCTCGCTTCTTGATGTAGAGGAAAAAGTGTCGTGACTCGAGTGCTGGTTGTTGAAGACGAAGAGTCGTTCTCAGATGCGCTGTCCTTCATGCTCCGACGTGAAGGCTTCGAGGTGGGTGTTGCAGCCAATGGCTTAGATGCGGTCACTTTATTTGACCAGCACGGCGCCGATCTCGTCCTACTTGATCTGATGCTTCCCGGCATGTCCGGAACCGAGGTGTGCCGCACGCTCCGTGCCAAATCCAATGTGCCGATCATCATGGTCACGGCGAAGGACGGCGAAGTCGACAAGGTTGTTGGCCTCGAACTCGGGGCAGACGATTACGTCACCAAGCCGTTCTCGTCTCGTGAGCTCGTGGCTCGTGTTCGCGCGGTGCTGCGCCGAGCCAACGAGCAAGAAGAATTGCTCCCGCCCACCCTTGAAGCTGGCCCTGTTCGCATGGACGTGGAACGTCACACCGTGTCTGTTGATGGTGAGCATATTTCTTTGCCTTTGAAGGAGTTTGAACTCCTCGAAATCCTGCTACGCAACTCTGGTCGTGTGCTGACCCGCGGCATGTTGATCGACCGCGTGTGGGGTTCAGATTACGTCGGAGATGGAAAGACCCTTGACGTTCACGTTAAGCGTCTGCGTGCCAAGATCGAAAAGCATCCAGCAAACCCGAAGCATCTAGTGACGGTGCGCGGCCTTGGATACAAGTTCGAGATTTAGTTCGTCGGGATGTGATCCCTCGAACTAGCGAGGCATGGGCAGTGGCCCGATACCGGCGAAGTTGCCGATTGCTGGCACAACCATCACGTGCACTGGGATGACGCCTGCGTTCGCGAACCTCATTTCGAGATCGACGTAACTGGTCGCCGGCACTGAGATGTTGTGGAAGTCGACGTGATCCTCGGAATTGAATCCAATGCGGGTGGAACTATTCTTCGCGAGCGGAATCGTCCCATTGACCGTACTGGTTCCGCCGATGTACGGGGTGCTCCCAGGCGGGTTCAGGATCGTCACGGATTGAATCACGTCATCTGGACCGGTGTTCACAACCGTGCCGATCAGCACGGCACTCGCCGTACCGTCGGGCCCAGCTATGAGCAGGATCTGGCGCAATTCGATCCCGTTGTACGTAACGTTCGTGCCGCTACCGGATGCCTGCTGGGTATTAGTGCCCGCGTCCTTTCCGACACCGCAGCCGGTGAGGCCCGCAGCAAGAGCGGTGGCCAGGCAGGCGGCAGCAACCCGGCGGAGGTTGGAGGTGCGAGACACGAGGGCTCCTACTGAACGTTCTGCAATGAAAACTCCGCCATCTTTGACGGTCGTGGAAAGCGTATTGCATGCCGCCTGACCTGCGCTTAACCACCTACCGCAATTTGGTTTCGTGGGACGTCGGCCTGATCATCTTTGGGCAGCTATAGACGAAATGGGGGTTGACGTGGTAGCGATTCGCCCGCTCTGACCTGCATAAATGATTTTTTGGGGGCCTCAAATTCGTGGTAAACTGTGAGTTACTTACAAGGGAGCTCTGGACATATGACGTTCACAGTCGGGGACACAGTTGTTTACCCGCATCACGGTGCAGCCCTGATCGAAGCGATTGAAAAGCGCACGATCAAGGGTGTCGAGAGGGACTATTTAGTCCTTCGAGTGGCTCAGGGTGATCTCACTGTTCGAGTGCCCGCTGAGAACGTTGATCTGGTCGGTGTCCGCGATGTCGTGGACCAAGAGGGTCTGGACCGCGTCTTTGACGTACTGCGCCAGCCTTACACCGAAGAGCCAACGAACTGGTCACGTCGTTACAAGGCGAACCTCGAGAAGTTGGCCAGCGGTGACGTGATCAAGGTTGCTGAGGTCGTGCGCGATCTGTGGCGTCGTGAGCGCGAGCGTGGACTGTCCGCTGGTGAAAAGCGAATGCTGGCCAAGGCTCGTCAGATTCTTGTTTCCGAACTCGCTCTCGCTGAGAACACCAACGAGGACAAGGCCGAGGCCATTCTCGATGAGGTTCTAGCTTCCTAGTTGTCGTCAAGCGCTCGGAACTCCAGAATGCGTGTGGACCGGTGAATTTCGTGATGGCCCTTCAGTGAGCGGCACAGCGGTAATCGTTCCCGCGGCCGGCCGCGGTGAGCGGTTGGGGCCAGGGCTTCCCAAAGCGTTGCGACCAATCAATGGCGTGCCGATGCTGGTCCATGCGGTCAGGGCCCTATCGTCTGCCTCTTCGGTCAGTGTTGTCGTGATTGCTGCGCCGCCAGATGGTGTCGACGTCGTTCAGCAGGTATTGGCCGAGCATGGCCTTCTCGATGATCTCGTTGGTAGGGCGTCGCTGCTCGTGGTCGCTGGTGGTGACACTCGTCAAGACTCAGTTGCGCGAGCTTTACAGGCTCTCCCCGACGAGATTGATGTCGTGCTTGTCCACGATGCCGCCCGTCCGCTCGTGGCGTCTGCGCTTGTCGACGCAGTATCGGCGGCCGTACGTTCCGGCGCCGATGCGGTGGTCCCCGGTATCCGTGTTGTCGACACGGTCAAATCGGTCGATGCGGCCGGTCGAGTCACCGGAACCCCGGATCGTTCAGAATTGCGCGCAATTCAAACCCCCCAAGGGTTTAGGCGAGAGGTGTTGGCAGCTGCCCACGCGGCAGCAGATCCAACGGCTCCTGCGACAGACGACGCTGGGCTCGTTGAAGCCTTGGGCGGAACTGTCCTTGTCATCGCCGGAGACGAAGAAGCATTTAAGGTAACGAGACCGTTGGATCTCGTTTTAGCTGAAGCGGTTTTGGCTCGTCGAAGGGCTTCCGGTGTCCTCTCCTGAAAATGTGAATCATCACCAGAATGTGCCGCGGGTGGGCACTGGGGTGGACGTCCATCCATTCGAGGCGGGGCGCGAGCTTGCGCTCGCGTGCCTGGTATGGCCCGACGAAACGGGTGTGGCTGGCCATTCGGACGGGGACGTTGCGGCACATGCCTGCTGTGATGCACTGCTTGCGGCGGCCAATCTTGGTGACCTCGGATCTGTCTTTGGGACGGATCGTCCGCAATGGTCGGGTGCTTCCGGGGCGGCACTGCTGACCGAGGTCGTCCGCCTTATCAACGAGGCTGGTTTCGTGATCGGCAACGTCAGTGTGCAGATCATCGGAAACCGGCCCAAGATCGGGCCTCGCCGTGATGAAGCGCAGGCGGCGATGTCGCGTGTGGTGGGTGCACCCGTTTCTGTGAGTGCCACAACGACAGATGGACTCGGGCTCACTGGCCGAGGTGAGGGCATCGCGGCAATTGCCACAGCCCTTGTGTATCTGCCGCATTAGGTAGCGCAATTCGGGAGTAAGCGTGTCGCGCCGATAGGCTGTGCTCTATGAGTTTGCGCCTTTATGACACTGCGACGCGCGCGGTCCGCGAGTTCGTCCCACTCGAGCCGGGACACGCATCGCTGTATCTGTGTGGGGCGACGGTTCAGGCTGCGCCGCATATTGGGCATATCCGCTCCGGTGTGAACTTCGATGTGTTGACTAGGTGGCTCACCGCCTCTGGCTACGCGGTGACGTTTTGCCGCAATGTCACGGACATCGACGACAAGATCATCGCCAAGGGTGAGGCCGAAGGACGTCCGTGGTGGGCTGTTGCTGCTGAGTTTGAGCGCGCATTTACCTGGGCCTACAACGTTCTGGGGTGCACGCCGCCAACCGTCGAGCCCCGGGCTACTGGCCATGTCACGGAAATGGTTGAGCTCATGCGTGAGCTGATTGAGGCTGGTCACGCGTACGACGTCGACGGTGATGTCTACTTCGATGTGCGGTCGTTCCCCGAATACGGCGCGCTTTCCGGTCAGCGGCCAGACGACATGCTCGCAGCCGGTGACTCCGCCGGCGATTCACGTAAGCGAGATCCACGTGACTTCGCGTTGTGGAAGTCGACGAAGCCCGGCGAGCCGTCATGGCCAACCCCGTGGGGTCAGGGACGTCCAGGATGGCACCTGGAATGTTCGGCTATGGCTGGTAAGTATCTGGGACCGTCATTTGATATTCACGGCGGCGGTCTCGATCTCATCTTTCCGCACCATGAGAACGAGATTGCTCAATCGAAGGCATCCGGTCGAGGATTCGCTAACTTTTGGTTGCACAACGCGTGGGTCACCACGAGTGGCGAGAAAATGAGTAAGTCACTTGGTAATTCACTTCTCGTTCGCGAGGTTGTGCGACGGGTGCGTCCGGTCGAGCTGCGCTACTACCTGGTTTCAGCGCACTACCGATCCATGGTCGAGTTCTCATTCGAGGCACTTGAAGAGAATGCGGTGTCATTTCGTCGGATCGAGGGCTTCCTTCAACGTGCCCGCACCGATGCAAACATTGCCTCAACCGATGTCCTCGCCTCGGCGAGGCCGGCCGCTTTCAACGCAGCGATGGACGACGATCTCGGAGTGCCACAAGCACTTGCGGTGGTGCATGACACTGTTCGTGAAGGAAATGCCGCTCTCGCTCGCGACGATGTCGCCGCAGCCGCACAGGCACATGACGCAGTTGTGGCCATGCTCGATGTCCTCGGGGTTAACCCGTACGCGGATCCGTGGGCGTCCACTGGTTCAGACGACGCGGCTCTCCATGATGCTGTTGATTCCTTAATCGGCGGACTTCTTCAAGCGCGTGCCGATGCGCGCGCTAGCAAGGATTGGGCCACGGCAGATCGAATCCGTGACCAACTCGCACACGCGGGAATTGTTGTTGACGACACTGCAGGCGGCGTTCGCTGGTCGCTAGGAAAAGAGTCCTGATGGCCGGTAACTCCCAACGTAAAGGCGCGATGCGTAAGACCGGCACCAAGAAGGGTCAAACTGTTGGCTCTGGTGGTCAGCGTCGACAAGGCCTAGAACCTAAGGGCCCAACTCCGAAGGCGACTGAGCGCACAAAGCACCCCGCGGCCAAGCGTGCACGTTCCACGGCTAAGAAGGCTGAAGCCGAGACAAAGGCAGCGCCGGCGAGTGGTTCGGCTGCGCGAAAGCCGACGACAGTGCGTCCGCGCAAGGATGGCGTCGAGATGATCATCGGGCGTAACGCTGTTCTTGAAGCATTACGCGAACGGGTGCCCGGTACATCTCTGCATGTGCAGACGTTCCTAGAGTCAGACGATCGAGTTCGCGAAATCATGACGCTATGCGCACAGCGCGGCTTGCCGATGAAGGAAGCGTCGCGGGTTCAACTCGATAAGTTGACCGAGGGTGCGATCCATCAAGGTGTCGCGCTCACCGTTCCGCCATACAACTACGCGGATGCCGAAGACTTGCTCGAGTTTGCCTCCGACGTATCTGAACCCGCTTTGATTGTCGCCCTCGACGGGGTCACTGATCCACGTAATCTCGGCGCGATTGTCCGAAGTGCGGCGGCATTTGGCGCCCACGGCGTTTTGATCCAGGAACGTCGCGCGGCTGGCATGACGGCGGCTGCGTGGAAGACCTCTGCTGGTGCGGCGGCCCGTGTCCCGGTTGCCCAAGTGACGAACCTCAATCGCTCGCTGCAGGCGCTGGCTAAAGAGGGCTGCATGGTTATCGGCCTCGCAGCCGGCGGCGATTCCTTGGATGTCCTCGACGCTGAATTGGCTCGCGGTCCGGTTGTTCTGGTCATCGGCAGTGAGGGTGCAGGCCTGTCTCGCCTCGTTGCACAGACATGTGATGTCACCGTCGGAATTCCGATGATGTCGACGACGGAATCTTTGAATGCTGGCGTTGCCGCCGGTGTTGCTCTCTATGCGATTAGTGCTGCTCGTCGAGCAACTCGGCTCTAGCCAGCGTCTGGCTGCCCGAGCTCTTGGCTGCGAGGCGATCCCCGAGTAGCGGAAACACCAGCACTGATAGGGCTCCTGCGCCGACGAGAGCAGCAGCGGTTTCTGGAAGCATCACTCCGTTGCGCAGTTCTAGACTCGTTATGGCCACCAAGATGGGCAATGCTGTTGCCACGTAAAGAGAGAAGCGCGCCCTTTCCGGATTGGAGGGCAACACGTTTCGGTAGAGGACGTACTGCGGAAGTCCGCGAATCACGAATAACAGCGCGAAGAACAACAGCAGTCGCAGCGGATTGGCGATGATGGATTGAATGTCCAAGTTCGCGCCGCTGACGATGAAGAAGAGTGGAATGAAGAAGCCGAATCCGATGGCCTCGATCTTGGGAATGAGCTTGTTCTCTAGGTGCTCTGGTGCATAGCGGCGGACGATGAGTCCGGCGACGAATGCTCCAAGCACTGCATCGAATCCCATCACGGTTGAAACGAACAGCAACCCAAGGATCAGGAACATCGTCCATCGCACGGCCGTTTGCGAACTCGTCTTGTGGCCGCGTTCGATGATCGCCACGACTCTCTCGGTAGCCAAGAATCCGGGCGCGAAGTAAAGCAAGATGGCAACGATGGCAAAAACCAGCAGCAGCCCAATTTCAACCACGGTTGATTGGGCGCCGAGTAATAGTGCAATTGTCAAGATCGGGCCAAACTCACCGGCAGCACCAGCGCCGAGGAAGAGTCGTCCGAAGGGCGTGTGCAGTTGTCCGCGATCGCGGATCATCGGCAGGAGCGTGCCAAGCGCGGTGCTGGTGAACGCGATCGCGACCCCGAGGAAATCGTGGATGTATCCGCTATGCCACAAAACCCACGTGATACCAAGGGAAAGCACGATCGATGTAAGCCACCCGGTGACAGCTAACTTGCCCGATTCACCACGAATTGCCGCTGGATCAAGTTCGTAACCGGCGAGGAAGAACAGGAGCCCGAGGCCGAGTTCGTTGAACAGGTCAATTGTGTCGGTGATGTGTATGAGGCCCAGGGCGTGCGGCCCAACGATGATTCCGGCCGCCAGCAGGAACACCACTTCAGCGATCCGAAGGTTAAGTAACCCCACGGCAATAGGTACGAATGCCGCAACCGCAATGACGATGGCGAGAGAGCGAAGATCTGCCGTTTGGGTTGTGCTGGCAGAAGCCAACGTTGTGAGATCCACTTCTCCACGCCCCTCGAACTAAGTTCCGGTTAATGACCTTAGCTCTTGGTGATGCTGTCTCCGGTCGTCACGTTGAACACGTGCTGGTGGCCCGGAATGATGTCGACGTGGATGACGTCACCCTTAAGGGGAGGTGTGCGGCCGTCGGTGCGAACGATCACATCACGCGATGTTCCGTCGGTGAAATCGACGTGACCATAGACATAGGCGTCCGCGCCGAGGCTTTCCACGACGTCAACCTGCACTGCCCACCCGGCTTCTTCGTTGGAGATGCGCAAATCTTCGGGGCGGAATCCGACGGTGACCTCTTTGTTGCCGCCGGCGCTCGCTGCGTCGATGACTTCGCGGCTCAGCGGGATGAGTTGTTCATTACCCATCTTGCCGCCGATGCGCGCACCGCCCTCGGACAGTGGAATCGTGAGCAAGTTCATCGCAGGTGAGCCGATGAAACCTGCGACGAAAACATTGCGCGGGTTGTCGTACAGTTCGCGCGGCGACGCACACTGCTGAAGCAGTCCGTCCTTCATGACCGCGACGCGATCACCCATCGTCATGGCCTCAACCTGATCGTGGGTGACGTAGACGGTCGTGATGCCAAGCCGACGCTGCAACGAGGCGATCTGCGTGCGGGTCTGCACGCGCAGTTTTGCGTCGAGGTTCGATAGCGGTTCGTCCATCAAGAAGACCTGTGGCTCGCGAACAATTGCGCGGCCCATTGCCACGCGCTGACGCTGTCCACCGGACAGTGCCTTCGGCTTGCGATCGAGATACTGCTCTAAGTCGAGAAGCTTTGCAGCGTCAGCCACTCGACTCGCGATCTCCGACTTGTTCACGCCGGCGATCTTGAGCGCAAAGCCCATGTTCTCGGCAACGCTCATGTGCGGGTAAAGAGCGTAGTTCTGGAACACCATCGCGATATCGCGATCCTTGGGAGGAAGTGTGGTGACATCGCGATCACCAATGAAGATGTTTCCTTGGTCGACATCCTCTAGGCCAGCAAGCATGCGCAAACTAGTGGACTTGCCGCAGCCGGACGGACCGACCAGAACGAGGAATTCGCCGTCCTCGATGCTCAATTCGAGCTTATCGACGGCAGGGACTGTGG
The DNA here is from genome assembly GCA_037129655.1 of Actinomycetes bacterium. GTDB lineage: Bacteria > Actinomycetota > Actinomycetes > S36-B12 > CAIYMF01 > Longivirga. The sequence goes on along the minus strand of JBAXUN010000013.1, from coordinate 5,535 downwards.
ACCCGGGGTAGACGCGGGTCGCCTTATCGAACGTGACTGTTGCCATAGCAGAGCCAACCCTTCACCGGCAGGAACGTGCCGGACGATCCGTTGTGATAGGGACACCGAGTGGTTACTCGGTAGGCAGACTCTACTGGCTCGCAGGGCTGACGTCAGCAGAGTGGGGTATCAGTTTTTGAACAGCAGGCCGACTGTGCGGCAAGGAGCTAGTTGACCAACTCGTGGAGTGCGGTGAGTCCGTCGTAGATGTCGACGAAACGAGTAGTCAAGGGCGAGAGACCAATGCGAATTCCGTCAGGATTTCGAAAGTCGGGGATGACGTTGCGTGAGACCAGTTGCTCGGTCAGTGCGCGCGCGTTGGGGTGGCGAAGGGTGATGTGCGCGCCTCGGTGCTCTGCCTGCCGCGGGCTTGCCACGCTGATGGGAAGTCCGTCGAATAGTTCGTCGGCAACATCGATGGCGTAGGTGGTTAGTTCACGGGCTTTTCGGTGGACTGCTGTCATTCCGTACTCAGCAATCATGTCGACTCCGGAACTCACTGCAGCCAAGGCGATCGGTGACGGCGTGCCCGTCATGAAGCGTCGTACACCGGCTGCTGGAACGTACTCGTCGCTCATGTCGAATACGTCTGCATGGCCCATCCAACCGGGGATCGGAGTAGCCAACTCGTCATGGTTTCGTGAATTGACCCAGATCCAGGCGGGCGCACCGGGGCCACCATTGAGGTACTTGTAGGAACATCCGACGGCAAAGTCGGCGTCGATTGAATGAAGATCTAATTCGATGGCTCCGGCGGCATGGGAGCAATCCCAGATCATGAGCGCTCCGGCATCGTGAACGGCGTTTGTGATCGCGACAAGATCGGCTACAGCAGCAGATCGGTAATCGACGGCGCTGAGGTGAACGAACGCGACATTCTCATCAATCAGAGCATTCACGTCGTCAGCATCGAGCGGCCGAGGATCGACAGAACTGTCGAGTTCGATCCAGCGCACTTGCCCACCGCGAGCGTTCGCCTGATGAGTAGCTAGATAACGATCCGTAGGAAAGTCGCCGCGATGGGCAATCACATCGGCGCGATCCGGTCGCATCGCATGTGCCGAATACATGAGCTTCTTGATGTTGACGGTGACGTTGTCGCACACAACGGTTTCCCCGGTTTGGGCGCCGAGGACGGCCGCACCTAAGCGGTCACCGATCTCGGTCGGCAGCTCCATCCAACCCTCACCCCACGAACGGATTAGCCGTTCACCCCATTGGTGATCGAGCACCGTTGATATGCGATCACGGGTCTCGAGCGGTAGCCGGCCCAGGGAGTTACCGTCAAGGTAAATCAGCTCCGGATCAACGATGTGGAAGCGCTCGCGTGCTGCTGAGAGCGGATCTCCGCGATCGAGTTTCTCGGCTGAGGACCGAATGATGTTCACGTGGTCAATCTGCCATGTTTAGGACACAAACGTGCGGCAGACGCTTTGTCGACCGAGGTCGTGGCCAGTAACTAGGGCTTGGTGGTCGTGGCTGGCTTCGGGGTTGCTGTCGTCGGCTTGTTGGTGGGCTTGGCCGCCGCCTTGATTGCAGCTGTTGCCATCGCCGCCGCGACTGTCACTGGAGGCGCTGGCACGTGGACGACCTCGCCCGGCAACACCATGACGCGTCGGGCCACCAGGAATGGTTCGCCGGTGGTTGGGAAGCCGTAGAACGGGACGACCTTGGCGACGTCGCCACACGAGTTGGTGTGCGCCATCCAGAACGTCTTGCCGCCATCGGGAGAGCCGAGGTACATGACAACGTGCTTGTAGGGACAGCCACCCTGAGGGCAGCTGTCGTAGAGCACCAAGTCGCCGGCGCGCAGGTCTGCCGGTGCGACGTAGGCGTAGTGCGGATCAAGCGAAACGCCATCCCACGGGACCATGTTGCGGGTCGATGGTGCCCACGTGGCTCCAGCGGTATTGAGACCAGCACCTTCTGCATATGCACGTGAAACGAAGGATGAGCAGTCCATCCGGAACGGCTCCATGCGGCCAGCACCACCACATGCGTAGGCGGCACCTAGATGAAGGAATGCCCACTTGATCGCGAGTGCGGCCTGCGGAGTTGCGGCTTGTGACACGGCAATCTGACACAGTTTGGCGGCACCGAATACTTCGGCTCCATCGCGCAGAGTGTTTGCGACGTTGTCCGTGGGGCATCCGTCAGAGCCGACGGCGCGTTGCGGTGCACTGATATCGATTGCAGACATTTGAGTGTTGACGAGAGCCAACCGCGCGATGAGCACCTTCATACTCGACATCGCGCTGATTTCCGTGGCGCGCGCTGTGTTGAGGCGCGACGTTAGCGATGCGTCCTGTACTTCGGCGAGTGCTGCGGCGGCGCGAGTCTTCTGCGCGTCATACACAGCCCGGTTGGCGGCTGTTCGATCCATCTGTACTTGGTTGAGACCCTGGATGAACGAATTTGGACCACCAGTGAGCACGCTCGCGATTGCGCCGAGGCCTCCGTCGCCCTGCTGGTAGATCTTGCTTGCAACGTTATCTACGCGGCGCTTGGCCACCGAGAGAGCACTGACCGTCTGCTGTACCGAAGTGCCCGAGTAGGCCTGCTGAACGTTGAGCGCGGTGATTTGAGCGCGTGCTCCGATGAGTGTCGCTCGCTGTGTGGCGATCTGAACGACGAGCATTTCGCGCTGAGTGTTGAGCTGCAGATAAGCGTCGATCTGGCCCTGATTCGGAAGTGCACCGTCGTTCGGCGGCGGGGGAGGCAGGATGACCGTAGGGGTCGGAGTCGGAAGCTGCGTCGGCGTGGTTGCAGACGGGCTAGGGACCGGCGCCGGCGTGGACGGACTCGTTGACGGGCGTGGCGCGCTCGACGAAGGCTGCGGTGTGGGCAACGGAGGCGCTGGGATGGTCGACGTCGGTGTCGGGGTCGACGAGGGGGATGACGTAGGGCTCGTCGAAGGTGATCCGGAGCTGGTCGATGGGCTGGGTGTTCCTGACGGAATGGCCGAGGGGCTCGTCGACGGTGTGCCAGAAACCGAGCTAGAAGGAGATGACGTGCCAGGCGTTGGAGTCACGTCAGCTCGGGCGGGAATGGCAAGCGACAGGCAGATCGCTGCCGTTAACGCTGCCACCGCGCTGCGGCGCAAGACCTGAACTGACACTCCCGTATTCCCTCCTATGAAGACGACCAGCGGACAAACCGCAGGTTAATGAACAGTTACACCAGCCGCACGAACCGGCCAAATCGTCCTGAGCGTGATGGACCAAATGGGTGACGGATCTTTACCGAACGTGTACTAGACGGCCAAGTTCGACCGTCTTTACATGTGTCGGCATGACTATGCCCATGCCTTGATGGGCCGAACCTGTGAATCTGGCTTTTCACCTATGGCTTCGGTCACTAGGTTTAGCCCATGAGTGCACCGTCCCCACAAACCCTGCAGGTCAGCCCCTACGGCACCTGGATTTCACCGATCACCGCAGCTGATGTCGCTAGGGGTGGGGTGCACCTTGGCTGGCCGGGCTTCGCCCCAACCCCCCGGGGTGAGGAGATTTGGTGGGAGGAGGGCCGTCCGACCGCTGGTGGCCGAGCTGCCCTAGTGGCTCAATCAGCTGACGGAACTCGCCGTGACGAACTGACCCCCGACTGGAACCTGCGCAGCCGCATTCATGAGTACGGCGCCCGTCCGTGGGTGTACGTGGCCGGCGCAGGTGTGGTCTTCACTTTCTGGGACGACCAGCGCCTCTATGTGCACGACGAGACCGGCGAGCCGCGGCCGTTGACGGTCGCCCCCACGGACAACGTTCGTCATATGTACGGAGAGCCCGTTGTGGCACCTGATGGGGTGTCGGTGTTGGCTGTTCGTGAAACCCATCGTGGCTCGGACATCGATCGTGCGATTGTGCGGGTGCCGCTGGATGGGTCTGCGTCGGAGAACGATGAAGCTGTTGCAGTGCTCGCTAGCGGTCACCGATTCTTCGCGTTCCCGCGTCCGTCTGCCGATGGTGCGCACATTGCTTACACGGCTTGGGATCACCCGCAGATGCCCTGGGATGGCACGCTGCTTTACGTCGCAGATCTTGATGGCTCGGTGGCGTCGAACCATCGTGTTCTCGCAGGCTCGACAACGGAATCGCTCATGCAGCCTGAGTGGGCTGACGACACTCACGTCTATGCGGTGAGCGATCGCAGCGGCTGGTGGAACATCTACCGATTCGGCATTGACGACGGATCCGCGACTGCTGTGGCGCCACGTGATGAAGAGTTTTCAACACCGCTGTGGCTGCTCGGATTTACCACGTATGGAGTTCTTGGCGACGGACGTATCGCGGCAATCCACGGAGTCGGCGAGCAGCGCCTTTCGGTGATTGATCCTGCCACTGGTTCATCGCATGAACTGGCCGCTGGCCATTCCTTTGTTGAGATGTTGCAGGTATCTGGTTCGCGGATTCTCACGATCGCGGGAAGCCTGACTGCTGAGCCGGCGGTGGTTGTTATTGACGCGAACTCGGGCTCGCTGACGATCGTGAAGTCTGCGGCCGATGAAGAGCCGGATCCGCGCTTCTTCTCCGAGGCGTATGCGTTCACTGTTGCAGGCCCTGACGGTGATGTCCACGCGTGGGTCTATCCGCCACGCAACCCGAATTTCGTTGCGCCAGAGGGCGAACGACCTCCCTTCATCGCGTTGGTTCACGGTGGGCCGACCGCGTGCTCGGTGCCGGTGATGGAAGCCGAGACGGCGTACTTCACGTCGCGCGGGATCGGGGTTGTTGACATCAACTACGGCGGTTCGTCCGGTTACGGACGTGCGTACCGTGAACGACTCCGCGAAAAGTGGGGCATTGTCGATGTCGTTGACAGTGTCGCAATCGTTCAGGGCCTCGTAGAGGCGGGTAAGGCTGATGGTGCGCGCCTAGGTATTCGTGGCGGCTCGGCTGGTGGTTGGACGACTCTTGCGTCCCTCGTCACGTCGAAGGTTTTCAGCGCGGGTGCAGCTAGCTACCCAGTAACGGACTTGTTGCCTTTCGCTACTGACACGCATGACTTTGAGGCACGTTACCTCGATGGCTTGATTGGTCCGTTGCCGCAAACGCGCGACCGTTACATCGAGCGCTCACCGTTGACGCACTTAGGGAATCTGTCCGTTCCCGTTCTGCTACTTCAGGGCGATGACGACAAGGTGGTGCCGCCGTCACAGCCGGCCGCCGTCGCTGCGGAGTTGGCGCGCAAGGGTATTCCGCACAAGTACATCCTGTTCGCAGGCGAGCAGCATGGCTTCCGGATGGCCGAAAACATCATCACCGCACTGGAAAGTGAGCTTGCTTTCTTCGGCAAGGTCTTCGGCTTTGAAACACCAGGGGTTCCGCCGATCGAACTTGATTGGCAGTCTGCAGGTACGGTCAGGTCCGTGGATGACAATGCGTTGGCCCCGAAGTGGTTTACCGACACTGAAGAGGGGCATTCAGAGGGCTACGTCGAGTACATTCGCGGGCTCGCGGCCGATGGTGCTGACTTGGCCGGTGAGGCTCGCTTCATGGA
>JBAXUN010000129.1:0-5263 GCA_037129655.1 Actinomycetes bacterium | reverse complement strand
TCGGTTGAAGTGAAAGTGGGTCGTTCGCGGAGGTTGACTCCCTAGCGGCCCACTTTCCTATGTCGGTGTTGTTGATCACGGCAGATCCATTAGGTGGATTGCTTCAAGAAGGTCCAGACTGGCTCTTTATCTGTCTAGGTGTTGGACGTCCGGCAGCGTCCCCTTGTGATTGGAGATCGGACGATGGCGATGCTCGCCTTTGGAACCCCGCAAGAGCGGCGGGGTCTTGTCGCCGTCATGCGGATGGTTGCCACGGCCAATGGAACCCGACCATTCGATGGTGACTGCGCAGAGTTGGTGCGGACATTCGCTCACCTTCAAGGCTGTGCGGGATGTCATGGTTTCGCTGAAAATCTCGACTTCGCTGATCTTGTCGGCGATAACGATCCGTGGGCTGATCCAGATCAGGGGATTGCGCAGATCAAGTCCTACCTGCCTCAGCCAAATCAGGCGCTTGAAGCTGTTCATGCCGGAGTCCTCGTCGCGCTGTATTCCATCGAGCAGGATCCGGCGGGCTTGGACGCCGCTCGTTGGGTGAGTAAGCAACTTGGTGCCAGTGATTCCATGGTTCGAGCTGTCACACTCACGGCGGGGGAGCATGCCAAGTCCGCTCAAGCTGATGTGTTCAGGCGATTCCTATCTCAGCGCATAAACATTGATATCAACCAGATTCGTGAATTCGCGAGCCGTAGCGATTTGGGTGGGCTGAGCAATCCGGTGATGGCTGATGATTACCGACGTATCGTCGATAGCGCGCCGGACGGATCGCTGGGCCACGAGATGAACCGGTTCTACAGCGACGCGCCTTTTGAGATCCCCGGGACGCCGGGCACGCCGCTGCCCGTGCAATTCCTCGGCTCACATGACGTGCACCATGTTTTGGCTGGCTACGACACGATGGCGCATGGCGAGGTCTACACTGCCATGTTCAATGCTGGCAACTCATCGGCCGGTATTGGCTGGCTTTCGGTCGTCCTGCTGCAGTGGCACCAGGGCGTCAAGATTGGAGTGTTCAATCCCACCCACGCGTGTTTGGATCCTGCACTCCTGGCCGACGCAGCACAGCGAGGTAGCGACACGAAAGTTGACGTGTACAGCGCCGATTGGGACTGGGTCTCACTTCTCAATCAGCCACTAGATGAAGTCCGCGGCAGTCTCGGTATCCCGCCGGGTGGCACCGTCCCTGCTGGTGCAAGCTGGAATCCCATCTCGGAATAAGTCAGTCACCGGTCTGGACTGCGCTCGCTGGGTGAACGGCATTCGTCCGCTTTGCCGATTCAGAAGGAATTTGGGCAGTACGCCGCCCCTAAAGCGGCGCTCACCGGGTAGGTTGCCGTCATGACTTTCACTCAGGGCACACATGAATTCTTCGGAATCGGCCTCTTCACCGGTATTGCGCAACACGAGAACTTCTGTCGTATAGACGAACTCATCTCAAGCCGAGCCATGGCTCCCTCGTCGACGCCTCGGCCGTGGCCGGAGCAGTTTTCGGCGGCCCTCGTTGAAACCTTCGACTTCGACGGAGCAACCAGTAACACCGCGCAGTTCATAACCGACACCGATACTGCTGCGGTTCTGGTTCTCAAGGACGGTGTCGTGCGACATGAGTCGTACTACTTGACGGGCGGACGTGACGTTCGCTGGCTCTCGATGTCGGTGGCGAAGAGTTTTACTTCTGCCTTGGTGGGCATCGCAGTGCAGGAAGGACTGATCGCAAGCATCGAAGATCCGATCAGCTCCTACATAAGGGTCGAGCCGGGATCGGCCTACGACGGTGTCTCTATTCGTAGCGTCCTGCAAATGTCATCTGGAGCCAGCTGGCACGAGGACTACAGCGACCCCGAGTCCGACATTGTTCGACTCGGTGCTGCCGCGGCAGGAGCCGATGGGGGTCTGGACAACTTCGTCGCGGCCATGTCATGTGATGTACCCCCGGACACACTGTGTCGCTACAACTCTGCTGATACTCAAGCGCTCACCGCGCTGCTCCGCAGTGTCACAGGGCAAGACCTTGCTGACTACATGCACTCCCGACTTGTCGAGCCGTTGGGCTTCACCTACCCGGGTGCTTGGCTCGTAGACCCGCAGGGTGTCGAACTTGGCTTCGGCGGTCTGGCGCTGACAGCTCGGGACTATGCCCGCATCGGTGAGCTGTACCGTAACGGTGGACGAGTGGGCGATCTTCAAGTGGTGGACGCGGACTGGGTGAAAGCTTCAGTAACTGCATCGGCGCCACATCTCCAATCGGGCAAGGTCGTCGTCGGCGGCATCACCACACCGGAGGGTTATGGCTATCAGTGGTGGCTGCCACCGGGCGAGCACGGTGAATTCGAGGCTGTCGGGGTGTACAACCAGTTTGTCTTCGTCGACCCGATTGCCGGCGTCACGATCGTGAAGCTCTCGGCTAACCACACCTATGGCACAACCGAGGACGAGCCGGAGAACCGGGAAGGCGAGACCACGGCATTCCTGCACGCGGTGGCCCATCAGTTCGAGGTGCTTTAGCCCTATTTGTTTGTCGTTCATCGAGGGACCCGTAAATACGGGTCGAATGATATGGTCGACCTGTGAAGAAGACGACCATCGAGTTACCTGACGAGTTAGCCGATCAGGCACGTCGATGTGCGGCTGACTCGGGCACGACGATGCGCAGTCTCATCGAAGATGCCCTGCGTCGCGAGATCGAACGTCGTGCTGATGCTGGGGCTTGGGCGCCTCGAGTCGACGTGGTATTTACCGGTGAGGGGCTGACCGAGCAGGCGGCTGCGATGTCGTGGGCCGAGATTCGCGAGATGGCAAACGAGCGGTGATCGCCCTCGACACCAACATCTTGGTTTACGCCCATCGCGGGGACATGCCCCAGCATGAAGACGCTCTTCGGGTGGTGACGCAGGCGTTGACGGGCAGTGAGCCGGTGGCCCTGTGCTGGCCGGTGTTGCATGAGTTTCTCGCTGTCATCACCAATCCTAAAATCTTTCGCCCGCCGACCCCGACGGCTCTAGCTCTTGCCCAGATTGAGGATTGGATCGCCAGCCCGCGAGCCACACTCCTTCACGAATCGAGCCGGCACATGTCCACGCTTCGTGAGCTGATGGTCAGCGGACGCGTTGTTGGGGGAGTCACTCACGACGCGCGGATCGCGGCGCTGTGCCTTGACCATGGCGTGCAAGAGCTGCTTACTTCAGATCGTGACTTCACCCGATTCCCGGCGCTAAGGGTGCGCAATCCGCTGGTCTGAACGCGCAGCGCTGGTGTGCTGGTGGAAGTCGAACTACGTTTGGTGGCTGGAGTTTCGGTGACGGGCACGTCCGGTAACGACGAGGGTGAGAGCAATGACGACCGCTGTGACTGACGAGCATCGCAAGGCACCGCTGGTGATTCTGGTCAATGGCCCGAGTTCCTCAGGTAAGTCGACTCTGTGTCATGCCCTGTTGGACCGGTTGACTGATGTGGCGGATGGGGATCCCGAGGCGGCGTTCGCATGTGTGGCCTACGACGACTTGGGTGCGCTCATTGCCCCCACATTGTTTCCGATCAGCTTCGTCGCGCTGCAAGGCGCGGACGTCAGCGGCCTGATCTCTCGCGTACCGTTCGATGGTCGCGCTTGCTGGGAGTACGTGGACGAAAGTGACGCCGAAGGTAAGCACGGTGGCGGCCCACGCGTTCGCGTCGTCTTCAACTCACATGGTGAACGATTGCTCCGGGGCGTGCATCGCAGTTGGGGTGCGCACCTATCCCTCGGTACGAATCTGATTATTGATCACTTCCTCCAGGACTCTGCATGGTTCGAGGACGTGATGCAGGTTCTTAGGGAAAGCGGTGCCCGGGTATTCACGGTCGGAGTGTTTTGCTCACTCGCTGAGCTTGAGCGTCGGGAGTCATCGCGTGGTGACGGCAAGTTGGAGGGAAGACCGCTAGGACTTGCGCGGCGAAGCGATGAGCTGTGCCACTCGCATCCCTTGGTCTACGACGTGACAGTGCGCAGCGACGAAGAAGGTACGGAGCAATCCGTGGATCGCATTATGGCCGCGCTTGAAGCCTGAGGATCAGTGCCCTTGCCGCTGGGCACGGTGAACTATGGGATAGTCAGGCCGTCGATCCGATGATGCATGATCCGATCTCCGACGATTCGGCCTGAGACGGACTTCATCCGTGTGGATCTGATTTAACTGTTTCTTCGCAGCCGTAGACGAAACCCGATTTTGTGCACGGGCTTGTCGGCGGTCGATTGCTTCATCTCGCAAGGTTCATTCAGCAAACCGCTTTGATACCAAGATGGCATTATCGTCACATGGCACTGACTTTACGCACCGATGACGAACTTGACGCCGCCCTCAGCGCTCTGGCCGAGGCCGAGGGCACGTCCCGACAAGAAGTGATTCGACGGGCAGTAATGGACCGATACGAAAGCAGCGTGCATGTTGCACGCGTTACTGAGTCTTCGGAACGACTCGCAGCCCAGTGGGGGGATGTTCTCGAGCGGCTAGGCAGCGTATGAGTGATGGAATCGAGTATCTGACGTTTGAAGACCTTCTTCGGCTGGTGCGCTTGCTCCAGGCAGGGCCCGTTCGAGACGTAGGGCTGCTTGAAGGATGTGCTGGTCGACCTCCGTCTCGTGCCTTCGGAGTCGATGCCTACCCGGACAAACCGTCCAAGGCCGCGGCCCTGCGGCACTCGGTCGCACGCACGCATCCCTTGGTAGATGGAAACAAGCAACTGGCGTGGCTTTCCACGGTGGTTTTCCTCGATATCAATGGCTGGACGGTTGAACTCAACGACAGTGAGGCATTCGCCCTCGTGATGGATATCGCGGCCCATGACCGGGAAGTTGCGGAAATCGCACCTCGACTTCGGGTGGTTCCAGCGAGCTAGCCTCGTTCGAATCACCCTTGCCTCGTTGGTTCAATTCGAGTCGGCTGCCAAAACTCGGTGCTGCCAAAACTCAACAGGGCCCAACCCGTCGGTGCGGTTGGACCCCGTTTTGAAAGTCGAATTACTCAGGCCTTCTTGGTCTCCCAGAAGATCTCGGCGATCTCATCGATCTTCGCGATCAGGTTGTCGGCAACTGCGGCGTCAAGTGAGCCCTTGGTGCCGCCGGCACCGGCGAGCTTGGTGGCCTCGTTGAACAGGCCGTTGAGATTCGGGTACTTCTCGAAGTGAGGTGCCTTGAAGTAGTCAGTCCAGAGCACCCACAGGTGATGCTTGACCAGGTCTGAGCGCTCTTCCTTGATGGAAACGGCGCGGCCCTTGAAGACATCGTCAT
>JBAXUN010000128.1:0-5318 GCA_037129655.1 Actinomycetes bacterium | reverse complement strand
AGTTCGGCGCTCGACCCGGCAATCTGGTCGGTAACGTCGAGATGTCCGTAGCCGACAAGATTGTCACCGACATAAGCCAGGACGTGACGAACATCGCTGTCTCCGCCGTACTGCAAGTGCAGCGACACATGTTCAGACAGCGGGCCGATCCCATCGGCATTGGCGACGGTCTCCACCAACTCGCGAACGTGAGCCCCGTCGACGTCAGATAAGCGTCGTTTCACGATCCACGAAATCGCGGATTCGGCTGCGTCTGAACGGCTACTCACACCCATACGATAGGCGTCTTGGCTGGCAAGTTTTGAAGTGGGCGGCTAGACGGACACTTCTGCGTCGACACCTTCAGTGCGTGGTGGTGTGGTGACGAATCGATATCCGACGTTACGGATGGTGCCGATCATCGCCTCGTGTTCGGGTCCGAGCTTTGCCCGCAGCCGACGCACGTGGACGTCAACTGTCCGGGTGCCACCGAAGTAGTCGTAGCCCCACACTTCCTGAAGTAACTGTGCCCGGCTGAATACTCTGCCCGGATGCTGCGCGAGGAACTTCAGGAGTTCGAACTCCTTGAACGTGAGATCGAGGACGCGCCCATTTACTTTGGCTGTATAGGTAGCTTCGTCAATGCTGACGTCTCCACTACGGATCTCGTCGGGGGCTGCGTCTTCGATCTGGTGAGCGAGCCGTCCGATCGCCAATCGCAATCGCGCATCTAGTTCGGCCGGACCGGCGGTGTCCACAATGACATCGTCGATTCCCCACTCCACATTGATGGCAACGAGCGCACCTTCAGTGGTGATCAGGATGACCGGCTCATTGACCCCTGTTGTGCGCAGGAGCCGAGTGAAGGATTTGGTTGCTGGTAGGTCCTTGCGTCCATCAACCAAGATCGCGTCACAGGCGGGTGCGTCGAGTAAGGCGATTGCCTCAGCGGGCAACACACGAACCGAATGGTTCAGTAATCCGAGTGCCGGCAGGATCTCGGCTGAGGGGACCAAGGCGTTGGTGAGCAGCAGGAGTGAAGACATCACCTGCTCCCTTCGTGCGCGTGACCCGATCACCTAAGAATTGCATATGGCGAGTAACCAATCAAAAAAGGACCCGGTGGCATCATCGCCGCGGATCCTTAGGAGTAACAATAGCGGTATGGATCTCCGATCGTCTCGTCGGCCCACCGAGGGGGACAGTGCTTCTGAGCCGTGGATGCACAAGACATTGCTGACGTCGGACGGCGAGCGAATTTCGGCGGTCTGCGACCCGTGGATTCGCACGGGCGAGGTGCCCATTGACCGGCCATTGTTCGTCGTCTCGCACGGATTCACGGGCAGTTGGTCGATTCGTGACAATCGGCGCATCGCAGCTGCCCTAACCGCACATGGTGCGGTGATCTCGCTTGATCATCGAGGACATGCCGAGTCCACGGGTGAATGCACGCTGGGAGATCGCGAGCCGCTCGACATCGATGCAGCTATCGATTTCGCCCATTGGCTTGGGGCCCCCGAGGTCATCACGATTGGATTTTCGATGGGTGGCGCAATTGTTCTGCGCCACGCAGCCCTTGCCGATGTGAAACATAAACCGGCAGCCGTGGTTACGGTTTCGTCGGCCGGTTTTTGGTTTTACAAAGGCACGACTCAAATGCAGTTCTTGCACGGAGTCGTCTTTTCTCCCGTTGGCCGATCGATACTTCGCAATGGATTTGGTACTCGCGTTAATCCGGCCGGATGGGAGGAGCCCTATCCTCTTGATCCGAGCGGAGCTGCGGAACTCATCGCCCCAACGCCGTTGCTCATTGTGCACGGGCGTCGAGACACGTACTTTCCCATGGAGCACGCCGAATCGATTGCCGCGGCGGCGCATCGTGGAGCGATCGCACGGGGCGAAGTAGATAACTCCGAGATGTGGATGCTGGACGACATGGCTCATGCGGAGACTGCGACGACAGCCGAACTTGCCGATCGAATCGGAGCTTGGGCGATGGCGGCGGCAAGTGGAGATCATCGCGGCGACGGCTCAGGGGAACAGATCAACGTGGACGAGGGTTAGTCAGTTCATGACAGGTCTTTTGGTGTTGATCGCGGTGTTGCTGATTGCGACCGCGTTTGGCGTGTACCGACGCCGAGTCGATGGGCAACTTCGACAGGTGCCTGGCGAACCAGCAACTGATCTGACTGATCTCCCCGCCGCCGTTGAAGGTTCTGTCCCGATCGTCGGTGCGCCGCGTGGGCCCGAGTTGCCGCATGAGCGAGAACATCTGACCGCTGCCGATATCGGCGGTGATCTGGGGGTGGCTGCCACCCTCGTTCAGTTCAGTTCGGCCTTTTGTGCGCCATGTCGAAGTACGCGGATTGTTCTCGATGAAGTCAGCGGCATGATCCCTGGCGTGGCCCATGTTGAGATCGATGCAGAGGCGCACTTGGATCTGGTTCGCCGTCTGGATATTCGACGCACGCCCACAGTTCTTATTCTTGACCAAAATGGTGACGTGCGAGTGCGAGCCGCCGGAGCACCGCGAAAGGCGGATGTCATTGCGGCACTTGGCACATTGATGTGACTCGTCGTCACTTCACGTGGACAGGTGGATCCTGCTGATGAAATCTTGCTATTGCGAAGCCATTGCAGGTAGTGAATTTCGTCTCACTATGTGGACGTGTGGCTGTAAACCCAATGATTACAGGTACTCTCAACCCATGCAGTCAGTGGATCTCATCAAGCGTCGGGCAGTGGATTTCTGCCGCGTTTCATCCTGCTGCTGTCGACTCTCCTAACTAGACCCGCGCGCCGCTGCGCGTAGCGAGGTCTGGACTCCGCACCCGTTCAGTGCACAGACCATGAGGAGACGTAATGACCACTCTCGATTCACGCCCCAGTTCAGATGTATCGATCAAACTGATAGACGCACGTGGACCGCGCTTCGGCGCGATTTTGACGACCCTGGTCTTGGCAGCAACATTGCTAACGATCCCGTCGACGATCTCGATCATTTTATTGAGCATCCAGACGCTCGTGTTCGCACTCGGATCACTCGTCGGTCTCGCCGCTCAGCCGTACGGGGTGATCTACCGACGGTTCGTCCAGCCAAAGCTCGGCGCACCGACCGACGTGGAAGATCCACGCCCACCACGCTTTGCGCAGACCGTTGGTCTGCTCTTCGCGGTGGTTGGGCTCGTCGCACTTCTCACCGGTGCGACCTCCGTCGCCTACATTGCGGTTGGTGCGGCCCTAGCGGCCGCCTTCCTGAACGCAGCTTTCAATTTTTGTTTGGGTTGTGAGATGTACCTGATCGGTCGCCGCATCTTCGGCCGTTCGAGTGTTTCCTCGTAAGTCCCATTGCACTGACTTTTCATAACCAACTAATCAAGGAGATTCACATGAGCCGCAGCGACGTCCTGGTTGACGCCGACTGGGTACTAGCCCACATCGACGATCCGAAGGTTGTGCTCGTAGAGGTGGACGAAGACACCGCCGCATACGACACCAACCACATCAAGAATGCGATCCGCATCGACTGGCGCCAGGATCTTCAGGATCCTGTTCGTCGTGACTTTGTCAGCCAGAGTCAGTTCGAGGCGCTGTTGTCGGCGAAGGGTATTGCCAACGATGACATTGTCGTTCTTTACGGTGGCAACAACAACTGGTTCGCGTCATACGCCTACTGGTACTTCAAACTGTATGGGCACAACGATGTCCGCCTTCTCGATGGTGGTCGCAAGAAGTGGGAACTCGATGCGCGCGAACTCGTCGCTGATGTGACAACTCGTCCGGCTACGACGTACACCGCACAACCACAGGACACGAGCATCCGCGCCTTCCGCGATGACGTAATCAACGGCATCGGATCGGTGAACCTCGTCGACGTACGTTCACCTGATGAGTACGCCGGTCGCCTGCTTGCCCCTGCCCACCTTCCGCAGGAGCAGTCACAGCGTCCAGGGCACATTCCAACTGCAGCTAGCGTTCCGTGGAGTAAGGCTGCGAACGATGACGGCACCTTCAAGTCTGACGATGAGCTAACCGCGCTGTACACGGCCGCTGGTGTCGATCTGAGCAAGGACACGATCGCGTACTGCCGCATTGGCGAGCGCTCGGCCCACTCATGGTTCGTACTCCACGAGCTGCTGGGCCAGTCAAGTGTTCGCAATTACGACGGCTCGTGGACTGAGTACGGCTCACTCGTTGGCGTTCCGGTGCAGCTTGGTGATGCTGCCGGATCGGCAGAGGGCGGCGCTGCGTAATGTGCGCAGCAACCGTTGGCGGACTGTCACTTGAGGGAGTTGACGTGGCGAAGGAAACCATCATCCAGGGAACTGTCACCCGCGGTGGTGAGCCAGTCGGAGGCGCTTACGTTCGCCTGCTCGATGGATCGGGTGAATTCACCGCTGAAGTCCCAACGAGTGCCACGGGCAACTACCGCTTCTTCGCGGCCCCGGGCACGTGGACTCTTCGTGCACTTGCGCCGGGCGGAACAGCGGACCGCACAGTTGTTGCGTCGCTCGGCAATATCGCCGAGGTTGATATCGCCGTCTAGTGGTTAAGACGTACAACGCGAAAGCGCTTCACCTCCACGTTCGGGGTGAAGCGCTTTCGTCGCTTTAAAACGTTCTATCCCTTTGCGGCTGCAATCGCTGCGGCCAAGGCCTTGCGCGCATCGGCGACTCGCTTTTCAGCCGCCTTCTTCTGCGCAGGAGTCATTGTCTTTTTTGCGGTGGTCTTCTTTGTCGCTGCCTTCTTGACCGCTGCCTTACGGGCTTCGGCCATCTTCTTTGCCGCAGCCTGCATCTGGGCCGGCGTCATTGTCTTTTTAGCGGCCGTCTTCTTAGCTGCAGGCTTGTTCGCGGGGGAAGAGACCTTCGCCAATCGTGCTGCGGCAGCCTTCTTTTGGGCTGGTGTCATCTTTGCAAGTTTTTCCGCAGCGGCTTTGCGCTGGGCCGGCGTCATCTTTGCCAGCTTCGCTGCTGCAGCACTCGTTTGGGCAGGCGTCAACTTTGTCGCAGTTGCCTTCTTCTGTGCTGGTGTGCCGCGCTTTGCGATCGACTTCTTCGCGGCGGCCGTGCCGAGAGCAGCACCGAGAGCGGCTGCGCTTGCAGCGGCCTTACGTGCAGTTGCCGCTTGTGGTGATGTCTTTTTTGCTGGGGCCTTGCGAGCGGACAGATTTGCGGGGGTTGTCGTCGCCATGCTCTTCTCCAGATCTGACTTCTGATCAACAACGTTAGTCGTTGCGATCGTTGGGTTGATGTCAGAGAGCATAAATGCGTGAAGATCATGACGCCCTGTGTCTCAATTTCGACGTGAACGGTCTCAGTACACGATCGCTTGGACGT
>JBAXUN010000127.1:0-5511 GCA_037129655.1 Actinomycetes bacterium | reverse complement strand
GCCACATTCAACTCCGATGCCGGCGTCAAGGCTTTGGAATATCTGCGGTCGTTGGCCGTGGACGACAAGTCGATGTATCTCGATCAAACCGGTGAGAAGTACGGCGCGCTGTTCCTCGATGGTCGCATCGGAATGCAGATCAGTGGGCCGTGGAATCTCTACGACTTGCAGCAGCGCAAGGCCAGCTACGGTGTCGTGCAACTGCCAGGAACTAATGGAGACCATCAGACGATTTCAGGTAGCGATATCTGGGCGCTTTTCGACCATGGTGATGTGAATCGCGCAAAGGCCGCGTTCGACTTCACAAACTGGCTGACCCAGCCAGCTCAGGATGCGCAGTGGAACATCGCCCTAGGCAACATGCCGTTGCGCGCATCTGAAAAGGACACGGCCGCCTTCGCCCAGTTCGTCAAGGACTATCCAGGTGGCGAGATATTCCTGGCTAATTTCGCGAACGCCAAGCAACCGCGTCCTACCGTTGCCGGGTACGACGAAATGTCGCAGAACGTGGGCAAGGCGATCGCAGCTGTGTTGCAAGGGCAGGGGTCCGCGAAGGATGCCCTCGATCAGGCGGCAGCGAAATCAGCTGATGCTCTGACGAGTTAGTGCCCGCTGTTCGATGATGTTAATTCTGGATCGCGTCTAAAGAGGAGAGTGCTCGTGTCGGTGTCGGTTGATGTTGTGAGCTCACCGCTCACCGTTGACCCGTCTGACCGCAAACGGCAACGTCGCACTCAAAAGCGTCGGGCGAATGTGACGGGATGGACGTTCGTCGGCGTCTCGACGTTCATGGTGATCGGATTGTCGATCTTCCCCGCCGCGTGGGCGCTGCTGATTTCACGTCGTAAATGGAATCTGCTGAGCCCGCCGAAAGACATCGGTTGGAAGAACTACGGCACCATGGTGCACGACCCTGAGGTGTGGGCGGCGCTACGTCATACGCTCTTCTTCACTGCGCTCTTCGTCCCAATTTCGATCCTGCTGGGTATGCTGATTGCAGTGGCCCTTAACCAGCGCATCAAACTGGTCGGCTTCTACCGCACGGCCATCTTCATTCCGTTCGTCGCCTCGGCAGCGGCAACAGGAATCCTGGCCGGATTCGTTTTTGAGCCGAACTATGGCTCGGCCAATGACTTGCTTCGCCGACTGGGACTGCCGACGCAGCCCTTCCTGGAGTCTCCGACGCAGGCCATGATGGTCATTGTCTTGATCGCCCTGTGGGGGCAAGTTGGCTTCACCGTCGTCGTGTATTTGGCAGCGCTGCAGGACATTCCGAAAGATGTCGTTGAGGCGGCGATCGTTGACGGAGCAAATCGTCGACAGGTGTTCCGCTACGTGACGATCCCTGAACTCGCACCAGTCACGGTCTTTACCGCGGTGTGGCAGACAATCACCGCGCTGCAACTGTTCGACCTTGTCTATACGACGACAAGGGGTGGACCAATTGGTTCCACGACGACCCTCGTCTACTACGTGTACCAAGTTGCGTTCCAGCAATCACGATTCGGCTACGGCGCTGCGGTTTCGTACGGCTTGTTCGCGCTGACGATGATCGTCACTCTGTTCATGATTTGGTATTCGCGTCGCACGAAGATCGAGGCCTTCTGATGTCTCTCTTGCGCGCGGTTGAAATCGAAGAGCCAACAAGTGCACTTCCGAAAAAGAAGGGGTGGTTGCCGTTCTCCGGGTGGCACATCCTTCTCATGCCGATTGCACTGCTCTTTGCAGTGCCACTCGTGCAAATGGTGCTCACCTCGTTCATGACCGATGCAGAAATCAATAGTTTCCCGCCGAAGTTCATTCCGACCTCGATCAATCTGGGTGGCTACCAGCAATTCTTGACCGAGAGCTTGGCGCCGCGATGGATGCTGAACACCGTTGTTGTTGCAACGATTTCGGTGATCGCTCATTTGATTTTGTGTTCGACAGCCGGCTACGGGTACGCCCGGTTGAAGTTCCGCGGACGTAACTTTGGCTTCTTCGCGATTGTTGCCACGATCATGATCCCGACTCAGTTGCTCATGATTCCGACGTACGTCATGTTCTCAAAGCTCGGAGTGGTCAACACCTTGGCCGCAGCCTTCATCCCATGGCTCACAAGCGCTTTCGGGATCTTCCTGATGCGGCAGTTCTTCCTGTCACTGCCGAAGGAACTTGAGGAAGCGGGCATGATCGACGGCCTGACGTCGTTCGGAGTTTTTCGACGAATCGTATTGCCGCTAGCTAAGCCGGCGTTGGCAACACTGGCCGTCTTTACGTTGCTCAACTCATGGAATGACTTGGTGTGGCCGCTGATCGCGATCAGCAATCAAGACAACTTCACAATTCAAGTTGGGTTAACCACCTTTCAGGGCACGAGGCGTACGCAGTGGTCGGCGCTGATGGCGGGGAACGTCATTGCAACGCTGCCTCTGATCGTTGGCTTCCTGATCGCCCAGAAGCAGTTCGTCGCGACAATGACGTTCAGTGGCCTTAAGGGATAGTCGTCTGCTTCTTAGAGCTGGACGACGCGCACGTCTGGAGCTGCCGCACGAGCGGCGATGGAATCGAAGACCGCAGGCCCCGGCACTTGCGCGTTGGCCCCGGCAGCCGCAGTAGCCAACGCAAGACCACATGCGATGTCGTTTGAACTCTCACGCAGGCCGACAACGAGACCAGCCAAGAAGCTGTCACCACTGCCGACCGGGAATGCACCTTGTGTGCCGGCCGCCACATGCCACATGGGACCGTCGGCGATTGCAAATGCTCCGGCCGTTCCGGCTGTCACCACCGTGAGCCAGCCGTGCTCGCGACGGTCATGCAGGAGTTGGGCGGCGTGGCGAGCATCGAGCGCATCGTTCGTCGCCAAACCAAGAACGGCGGCCGCTTCGTGGACGTTTACTTTCACGATGTCGGGGTGCTGCTCGAGTGCGGCGCTGAGAGCTGGCCCATGCGTATCGACAGCCACACGGACGCCGCGGTTATGGGCGAGCAACGTGAGCCGCGCGACTGCATCAGTCGGTGCACCGGCCGGCATCGATCCAGAGATGGTCAGCCAACTAGGACGTCGATCCATTTCGTCGTCCACGCGCTGTTCAAGTTCACGCCATTCACGTTCGCTGACGGGTGTGGCTGGTTCATAGAACTCAGTAAGACGGCCGTCTGATGATGAGCCGATCGACGTACACGTGCGCGTATTTCCTGCACCTGGGACTGTGTTCGCAATGACGCCATCGCGGTCGAGCAGCGAGCGCACCACCCCTCCGGTCGGTCCGCCCAAGATTGCGATGGCTACCACCTCGTTGCCCAGTGCGCGCACTGCGCGTGCGACATTGAGACCTTTACCGCCGGCTACCGAGCACGCTTCATGAGGACGGTGAATCTGACCCACCACAACCTCGTCCACGACGAGGGTGCGATCAAGGCTGGGGCTGGCGGCTACGGACACAATCACAGGAAGACCCTAGTGCTTGTGGACGCATGATCCGAATGGGCTGGAACTGGCTGACCCATGCGCGCTTGTGGATGTAATCGCGGCGATCTGACAGGCTGTCCCACGACGCCGGACACTGGTCTGCGGTCGTCATCGTCACTGGTGTGAGAGGTAGAACATGAGCAGCTCGGTCTATGGAGTCAGTTCGTCGGTTGCCGACCTTAAGCGGGTTGCTGTGCGCACCCCCCTGATCGGTGATTCGAGCCAGAACATTCTCGATCAGTACGAGGCTGCGCACTGGCAGACCCCTGACCTAGCGTTGCTTTCCGAGCAGCATGCGGCTTTCGTCGCGACCTTAAGTAGCCTCGGCTGCGAGGTCGTTGAGTTTGACGCAGTTGAAGGCCTGCCTGACGCGGTGTTCGTTTACGACCCCGTCTTTGTGGCCCCTTCTGGCTCGATCTCGTTGACGGCCGCAAAGCCAGCTCGCCGCGGTGAAGCCAAGCACCTGATTGCAGATCTCGAGTCCGCGGGCGTGCCGACAATCGGCCAGCTGGTTGGTGATGCGACGGCCGATGCCGGCGACATGTTCTGGCTCGACGATTCGACCGTCGCCATCGGGCGCAGCTACCGCACGAACGAAGAGGCCGTTGATCAGATGCGCGGCATGCTGGCTGGAGACGGAGTGGGGGTCGAGGTGTTCGACCTGCCGCACGACCTCGGTCCTGAATACTGCCTGCATCTGATGTCCGTCATTTCGCCTGTTCGCGAAGACCTCGCTGTCGTCTACGAAAAACTCGCTCCGGTTGCGTTGTTGCGCTCACTGACTCGCCGCGGAATCGAGTGGGTAAACGTGGACGACGAGGAATACCTCACTCTGGGTACGAACATTCTTGCAACCTCACCTGGTGTGGTTGTCATGGGCGAGCGCAACAAGCGAACTGCTGATGCCCTGCGCGCCAAGGGAATTGACGTACACACCTTTGCGTCGAGCGAGAGCGATAAGGGCGAAGGCGGGCCCACCTGCATGACCCGTCCGATTCGTCGAGGCTGAGGCGCAACTACAGCAAGTTTGTGCGGATCCAGTCGCCGAGCAGGCGTGAATTGTCCTCAACCGTCTCTTTCCACGTGCGCACCGAAGCAGCGTTGGCCTCGTCGCTCACGATCTTGATCAGCCGAACTGGGACGCCTGCGCGCTGAGCGGCTACGACGACGGCGTAGCCCTCCATGTCGACCATGTGGGCGTGTTCGGCGAGCTCGGCGTGCTTGACGGCATCGGTTACGAAGTTGTCACCGGTGGCCAAAATCGGCCCGTCCTTGATCGTGATCGGCTGCCCGAAGTATCGGTTCACCAGAGAGAAAATCACGTCATCGTTGAGATCGTGCTGCATCACCATGCCAATGTCGTGGATACCGTCGATGCCGGTCCGAAGCCCACCGGCGGTGCCGATGTTGACGATTTCTGATGGCTTACTGACTGCCAAGACCTCGGCTAGTCGAATGCCTGCGTTCACCTTGCCAACGCCAAGAAACAGAATAGGCAAGTCGTTCGGGAAGTGTTCTGCTTCTTCCTCAAGGGCGACGACGAGCAGGGGCTGGTCCGGGCTGATGCTTCCGCGCAGGGTCATGCCACCGATTATTGCCTAGTGATCTTCGGACGGCTCATCGTCGTGGTCGAAGGCGTGAGCGACATTTCGAGTTCGGGCTACGAACCAGCCGACGAGAACGCCCGTTCCATTTGCGGCCCAGTGAAAGGCGGCGGGTGGGAAAAGGCTGCCGGTGAAGAGCCGAAGGACAGCCCACCCTGCACCAGCGAGACCAGTGAACAGCACGGTCGAAAGGACGGTGGGCCAGGGTGAGCCCGATGTCGCCTGATGTGCATCATGCATTTCGAGCGCTGGGGCGACGTGCCACAACCCGAAGAGTACGGACGTGATCACCACTGCCCATACAGATCCATACAAAACCGTGACGAGCGCCAGCATGACGCCGCGAAAGGCGAACTCCTCGACCAGAACAGTGCCGAAGGGGATATCAAGCAGGGCCCGTCGTGCTGCGATCACGCCTGAAGTGTCGTTGCGCTCATCGGCAAAGAGGGGCTG
>JBAXUN010000126.1:0-5540 GCA_037129655.1 Actinomycetes bacterium | reverse complement strand
CAGGTGGTGGCTCGGCCCTATGACGATGTCACGGCATTCCATGTGGGTGCGGCGGCTGAGCGAGAACTGGGGCTGACAGTGGCAGCGGATTGGCGTCCGAATCTCTAGTGCTGCCGTTCGTCGGAAGGTTGCATTTCAGTAGATGCAGGTAACAGTGAGGTAAACAGCAGTGATGTAGGGTGCCAGATCTGGCAGTGTGTGATCACTCATGTTCTGGTCGTCCCCTGAATCGTTCCTTGGAAGGATCGCTCGATGGTTAATCCTCAAACTCGACGTCGACTTCTCGGCGTCATCGCGCTTGGCGCGACGGTGGCTCTTACCGCAGCCTGTGGCGGCGCCGCGGCTCCGAGCCCTAGCGGTGCTAGCTCGGCTCCGACTTCAGATTTCGTGGTCGACACTCCCGTGCCAACGGCTGACGCCGGTGACATCGTGTGGGCCACCTACCGCGAGACGCAGACCCTCGACCCGATTCAGGGCTTTGACTACCCAGAGCAGACAGCAGATTCGATGCTGTGTGAGTCGGTGCTCCGTCAGAAGAACGACATGACGTATGGCCCGGGCCTGGCGTCGTACACCAACCCATCGCCGACGGAGTTCGACTTTACGCTGAACGAGGCAACCTTCTGGGACGGTACTCCCGTCACGGCTGAGGACGCAGTGTTCTCTCTCAAGCGTGCGGCAGATCCCAACGGTGGCGGCTTCTACTCAACGGTCTTCAGCCGTGTGAAGAGCATTGACGTCACCGGCGACAAGACCTTCAAGATGACGCTGAGCCAGCCCGACTACTGGCTGCTTGGCGAGCTCTCGTCAACGCCCGGCGAAATTGTGCAGAAGAAGTACGCCGAAGCCAAGGGCAAGGACTTTGGAACCGTCTCCGGCGGCGTGATGTGTTCCGGACCGTACAAGCTCGATAAGTGGGAGACGGGCAAGGGCGTCAAGATGGTGCCAAACCCGACGTACTGGGATGCCACACTTCCGAAGCCGAAGCTCACGAGCTTGACACTTATCGGTGTACCAGATGACGCAACGCTTACCGCTGGTCTTAAGACCGGTGCGATCGATGGCGGCTACGCGATCGCGCTTTCGACTCTCGGTCAGTTGAGTGCGGATCCGAACGTCAAGGTTTACCAGGGTGCGCCGTTCTTGACCGCGGCCATGGTGATCAGCGCGACGAAGGGCCCGTTGGCCGACGCTCGCGTTCGTCAGGCAGTGTCGTATGCACTCGACCGCAAGGGCCTGATCAATACAGTGTTCAAGGGTGCTGGTCGCGTTCCTCACGCACTTGAGGCCAGCGGTACCTGGGGTACTGCAACGGATGTCTTCTCCGCTGCCTACGACGCACTACCCGAGATGAATCAGGATCTGACCAAGGCCAAGGACCTCATTGCTCAGGCAGGTGTCGCTGGTCAGAACATCACGATCGGTGCTTCGTCAGGTATCACGTCGCTTTACACCGAGGCTCTTGCATTCAAGTCGGCTGCAGAGCTAATCGGCCTGAAGGTGACGATTCAGAACGTTAGTCCGTCGAACTACATCAACTACTTCATTGATCCGAAGGCATGGGGATCAGTTGATGCGTTCGCAACGTCTAACTACGGTGATTACGCCGATCCGTCGAGCCTCTACAAGACGCTCGCCATGGAGGGTGGTTCGCAGAACTTCAGCGGTTGGACCAACCCCGAGGTGACGGCAGCATTCGAGGCCGCACGTGGTGAAGCTGACGATGCAAAGCGTGCCGCGTATGTGATTGCCGCACAGAAGATCATCACGGACCAGATGGTCTGGGTGCCGCTGGTTGCCCCGAACAACGTCGTCATCATGAACAAGTCCGTCACCGGTGCGCCGGCGACGTTCGTGTACATGTTCGGCCCGTGGGCTGCCTACCTAGGTGGCACTGGCGCGTAGTTTCTAACTCATCACTCGGGAGGTAGGGCCTACGTGCTCCAGTTCATAGCCAAGCGGTTGGCGATGCTCGTCGCCACACTGCTGGTGGCAAGTTTCGCGATCTACGGTGCGTTGTATTTAGCACCTGGTAGTCCGATCGCGGCACTAACTGGTGGACGTACCCTGCCTCCTGAGGTGATGGCACAGATCGAAGCTCGCTATCACCTGAACGAACCGTTCTTGACTCGCTACTGGTTGTGGCTCACTGCCGCTGTTCACGGTGATCTTGGTGAGTCGATTCCCTTGCACGAGAGCGTTAATACGTTGATCGCTCAGCGGATCGGAACGACCCTTCAGTTGGTGTTCTTCACTGCGATTTTGATCATCATCTTTGGCGTCGGTTTAGGGATCCTGGGTGCTCTTGGTCGTGGATCAGTCGACACGGGTGTCCTGTTCGCATCCACTGTGTCAGCGGCCCTTCCGGCCTTTGCCGCAGCTGTCATCTTGCAGTTCATCTTCGGAGTAACCCTCGGCTGGTTCCCAGTGATCGGAACGGGTGAGGGATTCGTCGACACTGTTAAACACTTAACTCTGCCGGCTATCGCTTTGGCTGCAACATCTGTCGCGCTCGTTACGCGCGTGACGCGCACTGCCGTGCGTGAGGAACTCGACAAAGAACACGTGCAGACGGCTGTCAGTCGTGGGCTCCCGTGGAGCGACGTGGTGCGCCGGCACGTATTGCGCAACGCAGCGATCCCGATCACGACGATCGTTGGTATTACGATCGCATCGTTGATCGCTCTGTCGGCTGTTGTTGAGACAGCGTTCGGGCTCAATGGTCTGGGTGCGTATCTCGTTCAAGCAGCGCAGAACAAAGACTTTGCCGTAGTGCAGGGAATTAGCTTGGTTTTGGTGGTGGCCTTCGTCATCACCAACGTCGTGGTCGATATCGCGTATGCGGTGCTCGACCCGCGCGTGAGCCTAGGGAGTCGTGCACAGTGAGCATTGAAATCCTTGATCCCGTTGCAGATGTGATCGAGCACGCCCCAGACACTCGGAGGATCCCGAAGCTGGGATTCCTTGGCTGGCTTAGCGTTGCGGTGATCGCCTTCGCCTTGTTCCTAGCCATCTTCGGTCCGATGCTCGCCCCGTACGATCCGGTTGTCGGTGATCTCTCGTACTCCGATGTTGGTCCGTTGGCGGGGCATCCACTTG
This sequence comes from Actinomycetes bacterium, assembly GCA_037129655.1. Lineage (GTDB taxonomy): Bacteria > Actinomycetota > Actinomycetes > S36-B12 > CAIYMF01 > Longivirga. The sequence continues at coordinate 2,441 of JBAXUN010000126.1, read as the reverse complement.
GTTTCGACTACCAAGGTCGCGATGTGCTCAGCCGTTTGCTGGCGGGTGCGCGGACGACGATCTTCGGTGCTGGATTCGTGGCGCTCGTCGCGATCATCATTGGTACGTCGCTCGCACTGCTGTCCGCGTGGTTCGGTGGCAAGACTGACACCTTCCTGTCCGCGGCACTCGATGTGCTGTTCGCATTCCCAGGAATTCTTCTGGCTGTTGTGGCGGCCGCTGTGTTCGGAGCGAGCCTGTTCTCCGCAGCGCTAGCCCTCGCCATCGCATACTCCCCGTACGTCGCTCGCGTCTTGCGTGGAGCCGCGTTGAAGGAACGTGCGATGACGTATATCTCTGCCCTTGAGGTGCAGGGCTTTGGGGCGTGGCGATTAACGGTGCGACATTTGCTACCCAATATCTCCGCGTTGATCGTGGCCCAGGGAACGATCCTGTTCGGCTTTGCGATGGTTGACCTCGCTGCCATTTCATTCCTCGGGCTTGGTGTTCAGGCGCCCAACGCTGACTGGGGTGTGATGGTCAGCGACGGTAAGACAAGTCTCCTGCTCGGATACCCGCTGGTATCGCTTTCGGCGGTCTTCTGCATCGTCGCCGTGGTTGCGGCAGTGAGCTTCTTGGGCGACCGCCTTGAGTCGAACTCGAAGGGTGGTAACCGATGAGCGACCTATTGACGGTTACTGATCTGACTGTGCGCTTGAAGATGGATTCAGGGATGCGCGAAGTCATCACTGGCACGTCGTTGACTATCGCGTCAGGCGAGGCAATGGGTCTGGTTGGTGAATCCGGATCTGGTAAATCCATGACGGCGAAGGCCATCGCACGCTTGCTGCCCGATGGAGCCGAGACCTTGGGCTCAGTTGTCTTTGATGGTGTCGACGTACTTGCGTTGACCGGTGATGAACTGCGCGAGCACCGATCGCAGGTAGCTGTTGTGTTCCAGGATCCTCGTGCTCATATCAATCCCGTTCGTCGCATTGACGACTTCATGACGGAGTCGCTGCGCACTCTGCGCGATGTGCCGAAGGCTGAGGCGACGAAACGCGCTGCTGTTGTTCTTGAAGAAGTCGGTATCGATGATCCGGCGAAGCGTCTACGTCAGTATCCGCATGAGCTTTCGGGTGGAATGCTCCAGCGCGTAATGATCGCGACGGCGCTGCTCAGTGAGCCTCGTTTGCTGCTAGCTGACGAGTGCACCACTGCGCTCGATGTAACGACGCAGGCTGAAGTAATGGCAATCCTCGATGATCTGCGTCGCGATCGTGGGCTCTCGATGTTGTTCATCACGCACGATCTTGAACTTGCCGGTGCGGTGTGTGATCGCACCACGGTGATGTATGCGGGCCAGGTGGTTGAAACCCGTGAGGCTCGCCTGCTGCACGGCGATCCGTTGCATCCGTATAGTGCGGCGTTGGTGGACGCTCGTCCAAATATCGATTCGACGGCGGATCGGCTACGGGCCATCCCCGGACGTCCGCTATCTGCCTTCGAAGCGCCGAGCGGATGCCGCTTCGCAACACGTTGTTCGTTTGCGCAGGATTCGTGCCGCGAGCACGATCAGGTGATCACCGAACTTGATGGTGGTTTGGTGCGCTGCGAGCGCGCTATTGAGCTACGTGGGAAAGTTCGGGAGGGTGCACATGTCTGAGTCAGACATCGTCCTTTCCGTCTCGGGGCTGCGCAAAGTCTTTGGCACGCAAGTAGCCGTCGACGACATGAACTTCGAACTGCCTGCCGGTAAGTCGCTGGCCATCGTCGGTGAATCTGGCAGCGGTAAGACAACTGTTGCGCGCATGATCGTCGGGCTTGAAAAGCCAACGGCCGGAACGATTATTGCGTGTGGCCGTGATCGCTCGAAGCCCTCACGTAAGGGTGCTGAGCGCAAACTCCGCGGGCGTGAAGTGCAGATCGTGTTCCAAGATCCGTATTCAAGTTTGGATCCGCGTCAGACAGGTGCGGATTTGGTGGACGAGGTGTTGCGCGTTCATCACGGTGGTAGTGCTGCGGATCGTGCCAAGCGCGTTGCTGATCTGGCCGCGCTGGTTGGTCTTGATCAGCGTCAGATGAATGCGATGCCGAAGGCGCTGTCTGGTGGACAGCGTCAGCGCGTTGCGATTGCACGTGCTCTGGCCACGGATCCGCGCGTTTTGATTCTCGACGAATCGGTTGCGGCACTTGATGTTTCGATTCAGGCACAGGTGCTCAACGTGCTGGCTGACATTCGTGATCAGCAGGGCATTAGTTACGTGCTGATTAGTCACGACCTTGCCGTTGTACGTCAGCTCACCGACGAAGCGCTCGTGATGCAGCGCGGTGTGGTTGTCGAGCGTGGTGTCACGTCCGAGTTGCTCGACAATCCGCAGCACCCGTACACAAAGTTGCTGCGCGCGAGTGTGCCTGGGCCGGGTTGGACCCCACAACGCGCCCGCGAACGAGCCGCTGCC
>JBAXUN010000125.1:0-5569 GCA_037129655.1 Actinomycetes bacterium | reverse complement strand
ATGGTCCCCGGATGCGTGGGGTGATCGAACGTCAGGCTGCTGCTACTGGATCGACAGCCGCTGAAGTCGAGGCTGATTACCTGAGTGGGCAGTCGATTTCGCGCTTTGTGCAGCCATCTGAGATTGCTGACATGTGCTTGTTCTTAGCCTCGCCGGCTTCCGCGATGCTCACCGGACAGGCGATCGCTGTCGACGGAAACACCGAGACGTTCCATCTGACCTAACTGCACTTTCTCGCTGCTGCTTCCAGCGGTTTTGAAGAGCGCGCCAACGGGGAACCACCTCGCCATCCACATTTCGAGCCGGGCTGTATCTCTTTCGCCTGGCCACAAAACCTTGAAAACTTATACACATCAGGCGTTTTCCACTTGACACATATTCGTACACATGTATTATTTAACTATGAACATCGTGGGATCAGTCATCGAGCAGGCATTCACTGCCGTTCACGATGCTGCGCCCGTTAGGCAGCCGGCTATACACGTGATGTCACATCTCGGTGTAGCAGTTTTGGCGCCCTACTTTGCCTGTCCCTCAGCTCTCATCACTTGCGCATTGCGTTCACCGATCGGCCCCCAGACGGCAGTCGACTTCGCACACATTGATCCCAACCGCCTAGGTCCAGATGACCTCCTGCGCCGGATGCAAGTTGCAGATCTGGTCGCATCCTGGGCACAGTCGCAGGCCGCTCGCGCACTTGCCGATTACGTCGGGCCGGAGCTTCACGATCTCGATGCAGATCGCCACCATCGTCTTGAGGTACGCATAGCTCGTAAGTGTTCCGACGATGCCGCCGGCCGCGACATTTTCGCCGCTCGACGCCTTGCCGCAGATGCCCGCCTCGTGCGCGATGCCTGGGAGCGCGGCCAGCTCAACAGCCGCCACGTGTTCATCGCCATGGAGCGCACGGCGTTGGCCGAGCCTGAGCTGTCGCAAGCCGTCTTTGAAAAGCTGGGCGATCGGCTCACCACCGTCACGTCATCACGTCTCGGTGCTGTGATTACTAAGACGATGTGCCAGCTAGATCCCAAGGGCCAGGCTCGACGTTCGCGAGTGGCTCGCCGTCACAATGTTGGTGTCTCGTTCCGCTCACTGCCGGACGGTTTGGGTCAGGTCATCGCGACGCATCGCATCGAAGATGCTCGTTCGCTGATGGATGTGATTGACACGCGAGCTGATCAACTTCTCGAACATCGCCGAGGATGCGAACCGTGCGCAGATGCTCTGCCCGATGAGATCGGGCCGGCACGTTCCGCCGCTCATCTCTCCCTCACCCTTCATTCAGCCGCTGCTGAGCAGCCGATAGCAACACACCAACCTGCTCCTTCTCAAACTTCAAGCACCGCTTCGCTGCCGCGCAAGCGCAAGGGCGCGTCTGGAGGTCGCAGAGGGGGGCGCCGAGGGGGTCGAGGCGAGTTGCAGGTGGTGATCGATCTCAACACGTTGCTCGGCCTGGCCGACAACCCAGGGCTTGCCGGAGGCCATCCGATTCCAGCTGAAATCGCTCGCGAGTTGGCTGCTGAGTGTGGCTCGTTACGACGCATCATCACCGATCCAGTCAGTGGCCATCTCCTCGATTACGGCACGCGGACGTACCTGCCCGACAAACTCAAGAAGTTCATCGCAGCACGAGATGGCACCTGTCGAAGTCCCGGATGCGGCCAACCGGCAGCCCGATCCCAACTCGATCACATCGAGCCGTTCCCGGCTGGCCCTTCCAACACCGATAACACCCATTCCCTGTGCAAGCGCGATCACGATTCCAAGACCAAGGGTGACTTCCGCGTGCTCGAGCACGATTCGAGCGGGCGAGCTCGGTGGCGCACGCGGCACGGCCAGCACGGAGTCACCGAACCGCGGGCGTACTTAACCGATCCCCGCTCACCTGATATCGCCCAGCCCCCAGAGCCCTACCCGTTCTGACCTGCCGCAGGAATCATCGGTACGATCAGCAGCACCCGTCCAACGATGTCCCGGGAGTGATCTGAACGATGAGCGATGAATCCGCAGCGAAGTCCGCGGCACGAACAGCCACAGGCCGCGTTGGTGAAGTAGACGCCTCTGGAGCGACGCACACGCGGATCCGCCCGTTCAACACCAAACTCACCTACCCCGAGCAGAGTCTCGACAACGATCTGTGCCAAGCGGTCGTCGCTGGGAACACCGTGTACCTGCGCGGGCAGATTGGCCAAGATCTCGACACCCGCGAGAGTGTGGGCATCGGTGACGTTGAAGCACAGGCTGAGAAGGCAATGGCCAATATCGCGATGCTGCTCGAAGAGTCCGGCTCGGAACTTGGCGACATCGTGAAGGTCGTCATTTACCTCACCGACATTCGCTTCCGTGAGCCCGTCTATCGAGTGATGGGTAAGTGGCTCAAGGGAGTCTTTCCCGTCTCCACCGGCCTGGTCGTCACCGCACTTGCCCGGCCCGAGTGGCTGGTAGAGATCGACGCCACGGCAGTGATCCCCGAGTCGAGGGGCTAGGACGCAACATGACATTCAGCATCGTCGGCCGCTGCGAACGCACCGGAGCATTCGGGGTGGCGATTAGCTCGTCAAGCCCAGCAGTTGCGTCACGATGCGCCTACGTCAAAGCCGGAGTTGGCGCAGTCGCGACGCAGAACGTCACCGACCCACGCCTCGGCACCGCGCTCCTCACCCAGCTCGCCATCGGCAGTGACGCACAAACCGCAATGAGCGCAGTCAGCGCAGCAGCTGAGTATCCAGAGTTTCGCCAGCTCACAGCAGTTGCAGCAGATGGATCGACAGCGGTATTCAGTGGCGCCAATTCCCTGGGCATCAATGGGGACTCCACCGGCAAAGACTGTGTGGCAGCCGGCAATATGCTCGCGACCCTCGACGTACTCACCGCGATGGTGACCGCATTCGAAGCGGACCCAACGCAGGCCATCGAGCATCGACTCATCGCCGCCCTCGAAGCAGGCCTGGCACTCGGCGGTGAAGCTGGCCCCGTGCACTCCGCCGGCATCCTGGCCGCAGACTCAGCTGATTGGCCATCAACGAATCTGCGCATCGATTGGAGCGACAACCCCATCGACGAACTACGCGCACTGTGGGATCTATGGGCGCCCCAAAAGGATGCCTACATCACTCGCGCCCTCAACCCATCGGATGCGCCAAGCTACGGCGTACCGGGTGATGATCGGTAACGGACGATGACCCAGCCCACTAATCCAGCCAACCCATCACAGGCAACCGCTGCTGTCCGTACGGCGATACTCGCCGAGGTGAAATCTCACAGCGAAACACTGATTGAGCTGAGCCACCGCATCCACGCGAATCCTGAAATCGCATGGGAAGAATACAAATCCAGCGCATGGGTTGCCGAAGCAATGAGCAATGCCGGCTTCGATGTTGAGACCAACTACCTCGATGTTGAAACAGCCGTGCTCGCGACGAAGGGCAGTGGACCTCTGCACCTGGTTGTCTGCGCCGAGTACGACGCACTCCCCGGCCTTGGCCATGCCTGTGGTCACAACATCATTGCGTCATCATCGGTTGGTGCGGCCATCGCTGCGGGCCGAGTCGCTGATGAACTTGGCATCAAAGTCACGCTGATGGGCACACCCGCCGAAGAAGGCGAGGGCGGCAAACTCGTCCTGATGGATCGTGGCGCTTTCAATGGTGTGCACGCTGCCGTCATGTCGCACCCAGGCCCGGTCGATGTTGCCGAGGCACGTCCCTACGCCGTGACGCATCTCGACGTCCGCTACCACGGCAAGGCCGCGCACGCTGCCGCGTATCCGGAAGATGGCATCAATGCGAATGATGCATTCACGATCGCCCAAGTGGCGATCGGCCTACTGCGCCAACAGCTTTCCAATGAGGTCCGCGTGCACGGCTTGGTGACGAAGGCTGGCGATGCGCCGAACGTCATCCCCGAATTCACTGAGGGACGCTGGTACGTCCGTGGCACCACGAGTGCCCAGATGGACGAAGCCTTCGAACGAATCAAGCACTGCTTCGAAGCCGGCGCACTTGCAACGGGTGCCACCCTCGAACTTGGGCCCAGCGGCGCACCCTACGTCGAGTTCCGCACCGATTTCGAGATCCTCGATAAGTACGTGCGCAATGCCGAAGAGCTTGGTCGAGTGTTCACCGATGGCAACGTCGGCCTCGGACGGATGAGCCGCGCAAGTACAGATATGGGCAATGTGTCGCAGATCGTTCCAGCAATCCACCCCTACATCGGCATTGACTCAGCGCCGGCTGTCAACCACCAGCACCAATTCGCCGCCGCAGCAATCACCGGCGCAGCCGACCGCGCCGTCCTTGACGCAGCCACTGGCCTGGCACTTACCCTTGCCGATGCGGCGACCGATCCTCACACCCGCCAACGATTGCTCGGAAACTAGGAAGGCAAGTTATGACCCGCACCCGTGCCGATTGGCAAGCCATTGCCGATTCGCTCACCCCACGCACGCAAGCCTTCATCGACGGAAAGTTCGTCGACGCAGTTGACGGTCAGACGACGACGTCGATCTCACCCGCAACCGGCCAGTCACTGGCAACCCTGGCCGAGTGCACCGCAGCGGACGTCGACCTCGCAGTGAAAGCCGCACGACGCGCCTTTGACTCAGGTGTGTGGTCGCGAGCATCAGCCGACACCCGCAAGGGAACCCTGTCGAAGCTTTCCGCCCTCATCATGGACAACCTCGATGAGTTAGCAGTCACCGATTCACTCGACATGGGCAAGCTCGTCACCGACGCCTACACCATCGATGTGCCAGGTAGCGCGATGATCCTGCAGTTCTACGCCGAGGCGATCGACAAACTCAACGGCGAAATCCCCGTCACTCCCCCGGGCAACATCGCTCTCGTTCAGCGCGTTCCACTCGGCGTTGTCGGAGCAGTGATTCCGTGGAACTACCCACTTGAAATGGCCATCTGGAAGCTCGCCCCGGCACTCGCGGCTGGTAACTCTGTCGTCCTCAAGCCCGCCGAGCAGTCACCCCTATCGGTGCTGCGCCTCGCAGAGCTTGCCGCCGAAGCCGGACTACCCGATGGCGTGCTCAATGTCGTTCCCGGCCGCGGCGAAACAGTTGGCCGCGCGATTGGCGAGCACCCCGACGTGGACGTTCTGACGTTCACCGGCTCGACTGAGGTCGGTAAGATGTTCATGGGTTACTCCGGTGCGTCCAACCTCAAGCAGGTCTGGCTCGAGTGCGGTGGCAAGAGTGCGAACCTCGTCTTCGCCGATATCGATAATCTCAACGAGGCAGCCGAATTCGCTGCTCGCGCGATCTTCTTCAACCAGGGCGAGGTCTGCTCGGCGAACTCACGTCTTCTGGTTCAGCGCGAGATCGCTGACGAGTTCGTCGCAGCCGTCGTCGCGCAGGCGAAGAACATCACCGTCGGGCACCCCTTCGATCCAGCCGCAACGATGGGGCCACTGGTCGATCGTCGTCACACCGATCGCGTTGAGGAATACCTCAAGCAGGGTGTCGCCCTTGGCACCGTGGCGGCCGGTGGACGACGCCTGACGATCGAGGGCTCAGATTGCTACATCGAGCCAACCGTCCTGACGAATCTCGCCGCAGATAGCG
>JBAXUN010000124.1:0-5695 GCA_037129655.1 Actinomycetes bacterium | reverse complement strand
CCGACAGCTGCCGCACTCAACGGCCAGCAACCTGGCCGTAGGCATTTCCACTAGTAATGCCGAGTTCATCCGAGGTCATGCCGAGCTGATACCGAACGTATTCGGGTGCACTAATGTGCACGGGTGACCTCGGATCCCTCATCACCCAACACCACCGATCTCGACGCATTTCTTGCTGCCGCGCAGGTTGACGCTGAGGTGTTCGAGCTTCGTCCGGATTACCGCGCACTGCTTATCGCCGTCGACGGTATTGATCCTGAACGAAACGATCAGACCGAAGCCACCGACGCGCTCGTGGCACTGGCCGAACAGTCCGCGAAGCAGGCACTAGCCGTCAGCACGGTTGAAGATCTCCCTCATGTTGCAACGTGGCGGGAGGCGTATCGCGAGTTTGGCGCAAAGCCCCAACGCACCCGCAACAGCCTCGAAGCACTCATACGTCGATCCGAAGCCGGTATGCCAAGGGTCAATCGCCTCACCGATATCTACAACGCCATTTCGGTGATCCACCAGATTCCGCTCGGCGGTGAGGATCTGTCGCTGTACGAGGGAGCGCCACACTTGAAGCGCGCGAAGGGTGATGAGCCCTTCGACACGGTCGCCGACGGTGACACGGTGATCGAACATCCTGAGGTGGGCGAGGTCGTGTGGTGTGACGATGCCGGAGTGACCTGCCGTCGTTGGAATTGGCGCCAAGGTCGCCGCACAGCCCTCAACGAACAGACCACATCGGCACTCTTCATCCTCGACGCACTCGGCCCACTATCTGATGAAGCCCTCACCACCGCAGCCAATGAACTCGTCAGTCATCTCGAGCAGCTAGGCCCGGACGTGCGCACGGCACGGCGCCTCATGAGCCCCAGCGCCTGATGAGCTCCGGCGCCTGAGAACTAGGTGGGGCGGGTGGGGCTCGAACCCACGACCGACGGATTATGAGTCCGCTGCTCTAACCGACTGAGCTACCGCCCCGAACGCAGGTAAGCCTACCCACGCGGATTTACCTAAGTTCACAGGTGGTTTAGATCAGGTAGCGTGGGGACTGTTCGATAGGGGTGTGTCGACGCTTAGCCCTGCGCCGATCACGAGCGCTGAGGGAGCATGGCAGCCCGCGGCTCAAGAGCTGGCGAACTAGGAGCACAGCGATATGGCCACGATGCGAGTCAGGTCAGCACTTACCTTCGCGGCGTTGGTCGGCGTTGGTTTCACAGCAGCTTGCTCCCAGCTTCCAACGTCTGGCCCGGCTACCTCGAACACAGCGGGTTCAGGTTTGTCGCCGGCGACAGGTTCGAGCGGCGCCGCCAACCCAGCGTCTCCATCAGCGTCCGAGGCAACTACAGCGTTTTGGCCACTGACGAACAAGCCCGCACCTGACGGTGTCGCCAACAGACCCGCGCTGCTGGTGAAAATCGACAATGTTGGCGCAGCACTGCCGCAGCAGGGCGTGAACAGAGCTGACATCGTGATCGAGCAGCCCGTTGAGGGTGGGCTGACCCGGCTCGTCGCAGTGTTCCAGTCGAAGAATCCCGGAGTTGTGGGCCCGGTCCGAAGCGCCCGGCCAGTCGACGCGCAACTCACGAGACTTTTTGGCTCGTCGATCCTTGTTTTCTCAGGAGCTTCCAATCAAGAGATCGGGCCGGTTAAGGCCGATTCACATGCCATCTTGATTGCCAATGATTGGGGTAACGCCCCTGACGTCTTCCATCGCGATCCGAATCGTCGAGGCGATCATTCCCTGATGGCCGATACCGACGTCGCATGGACGTGGGCCTTGGCGCACGGCGCCCAACCGGCACCACCACAGGCTGGGATCCCTTTCACTGATAGCAATCAACTGGCGAACCCAGCTGCGAAGGTCAAGCTAGATTTCTACGATACGACCGCGAGTTGGTATTACGAATCCGGTAAGTACCTGCGTTCACAAAACGGCAGCCCGGACAGAACCACAGACTCTGGACGAGTATCTGCCGACACCGTCATCATCACCCAAGTGGCGACGCACGCAGATCCCCAATTCCACGACGTACTCGGTCACCCCACGCCGATCATCGACTTCGTCACCGGTGGGCAGGCGTGGGTGCTGCGCGATGGCAAAGTCACGCCAGGTCGTTGGTCGCGCGCGAACATTGATGCGCCGCTGCAACTAACTGATGCAAACGGAAACCCGATTGGGGCCAAGACAGGACGCACATGGATCGAATTGCTACCTGCGCCGAAAGTGCCCGCCTTCAGTAATTGACGACCACGCCTGAGGCTTGTGTGAGTCTGGCGGGTGCCGTCCATCAGATACCCGGTAACTGATGGCAGATTAGTGCCATGGGCGTATCTGCGAAGGATCGAGTAGATGGGCTACGTGACGTCCTCGACCGATACCAGCAGCAACGATTTCTTCCCGGCTTCATCTACGCAGTGGTTAAGAAGTTCGGTGACGATGAGGGTGGTCGGCACGCCGCGCTCATGGCCTACTACGGATTCCTCAGTATCTTCCCGGTACTGCTCATCATCGTCGCCACGTTGTCACGACTGCTGGTCAACGATCCCGAGTTACGTCAGCAACTCGTCAATGCGATTGTTCCGCCCCAATTTCGAGATGTGGTCTACCAAGGGCTTACGTCAATGCCCACCAGCGGGCTGGCATTCGTGATTGGTGCCGTCAGTTTGTTCGGCGCAGGTCTGCGGATCGTTACGACGGCATTCGATACGGTCAATCACGTTGCTGGGGTGCCATTTCGAAATCGGATAACCGGCATATCAAAGTGGGTTCGCACTTTGGCGATGTTGATCGTGTTGATGATTGGGCTCATCGCAATTGGCGCAGTCACCGTTGCATCTCAGGTTATTCCTGAAAAGGCTGGAACCCAACGACTCGGTGAGTTCGTCGGAACCGTTGTGATGACGTTCTTACTGATGTGGCTAGGGGCGGCCCTACTGCTACCACGACCTCCACAGCTGAAAGTGATCTGGCCGGCAGCACTGATCGGATCACTCGCAATCGCTGCGCTCTTGTCATTCGGTTCGATCCTCCTTGCCCACTACATCACCACCAGCGGCCCGATCTACGGATCATTCGCCACCATCGTCGGACTTTTCGCTTTCATCGCCCTGATCAGCCAAGCACTGGTTTGGTCCGCCGAGGTTGTTGTCGTGCGCCATTACAAACTCTGGCCACGAGGGCTTAACCCAGAAAACCCAACGGACGCAGACAAGCGCGCCATGGCACTGCTCGCGGCCGAACAGGTTCGCCTGCCAGATCAGCACAACCTGACTCAATTCACATCGCCGGACAGTCAAGCCCCGGTGGACGGACCTAGTTAGCCACGCGATGCGTTAATTGCGCTCTGAGATAGCCACCGCGTCAGCACGGCAGTGGGAGCGCCACGTACCCCAATGCGTCAACTTGCGTTAAGAATCTATCCACTGCCGCCACTGACTGAGGTGACCCGCTGGCCCGGAGTCGGCGTCGTGGTGGTCGATGGTGGCGCGACGATCGCGGATGTCCTCATAACCACAGCCTACGTCGCTTCTAGAGTCACTTCGGACGGATCAGTGCGTAACAAATGTATGAAATTCCTTTAAACCCACAATGAGAACGCCTACAGCAACATCAAGTAGGCCGATAAGCAGACAGCGCGGCAAACTCGATCCGCTTCTCCATGCACCCCCAAAGCCAAAGACGAACAGCAGCAGCAGTAATGCACCTTCCGCGATCAGCAACCCGGTATCCACGGGCAAGAACGCGGCTGCTACGCCGAAAACTAAGAGCGCGATGACCGTCGGTATGAGAAAAGCTGCTGCGAACCGTAACTCCTCGAAGAAACTCGCCGAGGTGAGTCGATGTTTGAAGACCAGCCGATCGCTCATCACGGTCGCCCATGCATGTGCGAGCACGATGGCAAGCGAGGTGGTGAGCACCGTGAAGATCACGACGTGAATCTCAAGTGATGGTTGCTCGAAGGATGTAGCTTCCAAGACGCCAAGCACCATCAGCGTTCCGTAGACGGCTAGGGCAATTCGCTGACTAAAGCGGAGCCAATCGGTGTCGTCGCCATCCTGATGAGAATCTTGCAGACCGTCAGCCACGAGTGGCTCGCCCGACTGAGGACCAGGAGACACGGGCTCACCAGAGATAGGGGCAACATCGTCCGGCGTTTTGGTCATGGTCAAGTATCGCGAAAGAGCTCGTACGACAAAATTTTGGGCCGTTGCGCACGCGGCGACTAGTCCACTCAGGTGACGAAGAAAGGGTGGATGCGGCATTCGGGTGAACCGATTAAGTGCCCGTACCTCCACCACCGAAACAACATCTGTCAGGCAAATCGATCTCATCGATAAGCAAAGAACGGTTAAGGAGTCCCCCGATGCGTAAGTCCACCAAGGCAGGAATCGTCGGCCTACTCACTTCAATCGTCACTGCCGGCGCCATCGTTATGGCCCAGCCAGCCGAGGCATCCTTCACCCAATGCCCGAACAACACCTGCACGACCCAGACCGCACCGTAGGACGGTCAGCCGAGGTCAGTCGGTTTCCGCGCGCGTATCTTCGCCCGCGCTACTGACGTCGCAACTACAACTCCGTCGAGTGGTCGAGTAATCGTGACGGCGACGTTCGCTTGATTTTCGATCAACGGCTCAACCACAGCCTCGGCCACCAAGTCGTCGCCCAGCCGTCCCGGCGCTAGATAGTCGATGGACGCTGACCACACAATTCCGCTCGTCGTCTCATCGTTGATGGACGCAGCAATCGCTACCCCCGCCAAGGAATAGAGAACCGCTCCGTGAGCGGTGCCATGTGGGTTGAGATGGTTCTGGCCGATGGTCAGATTCGCCCAGGCGTGACCAGGCGCTAGGCGCTCAACCGACGCACCAATGAACGTCGCAAAGGTGTCTTGTGCAACGTCGTCCATGGCCACTCCTTCCATCTGGCGACAAGATCGACTGGACCCACCGCGAATGGCAGATTATCAGCCCACCTGAGAGTCGCCCCTCGTCACCGAATAAAGGACGAGCCCCACGGCATTAGACCGACCGGGCGAGGCGTAACACGTTCGGGCTACTGCCGTCCCCCATAGCAACGACATCTGTTGCTTCCACCCTTCTCAACGCGGGTTACTAGATACGAACAGACGTAGAACGTGATCACCCCCATCCACGCACTGCACTTTCCCGGGAGAAATGATGACCGCGCCGTCATTCGTCGATCCACCCGTCGACACTGATTCGACAACTCGATCTGATGCTGGCGCCTCAAAACTTCGGGTTCTTTTCGTCGACGACGACGAGTTCATGCGTGACATCGTCGGTGAACATCTCGGTCCAATCATGAACCTGATGAGTGTCGAGAGTGTCGCGCAGGCGATAGGGGCAATAGCCACGTTCGATCCGCAGGTAGTTCTAACCGACCTCGATTTAGGGCCCGGCCCAGACGGCACCGACCTCATCGAATTCCTAGCAGCCAATCACCCGAACATCGCCCGCGTGATCCTCTCAGCCCATGATTCGCAATCGCTTTCAGAGATACGTGGCTCGGTGGTTCCTGCAAACACTCTGTATCTCAGCAAGCTGAAAATTCCCTCGATGATTTACGTCGAGATGGCCATTGCATCGTGTCTTGACGAACATTCGGCCGGGGTTTCGTAGTGGCGGCCGCATGAAGGAACTACTGCATCGACAATTCCCTGAATTGGACGAGTGGCGCTCCG
>JBAXUN010000123.1:0-5781 GCA_037129655.1 Actinomycetes bacterium | reverse complement strand
ACATGACGAACGTAAATCGCCGCGGAGACCCATGCCGATCATGAACGGCATGTGGGTGACATGTGGCTCCGACGAACTAGAAGGACGTACCCCCATCAACAGCGTTCAACAACTGCTCGAGTGAAAGGTGATCGATCAGTTGGGCCCAGAGCTTCGGTGATTGACCCTGATCCAATGCGAGTGAAACTAGAGCCGCCAGGCGGCAAGACGGATCAGTTTCTAGCGCCACATCAGCCGCAATTCGAGCAGTCGCGCCATCCCCGGACACCCAAGCGCAAACGGATAGACAGGCCGCCGCAGCCGCTCGCTCTGATCCCTCGGAACAACGCGCGACGTCAGTGAAAAGACTACGGGCGCGCGCCAGGATCGACATGTCTGGACGACGAGTTAACTGAAACAGAAATACGTCACGAGTATGAACATCGGCGCACACATGGGCACTCAACACCATCAAACGGATCCTCGACGACATGGCCATGGGCTCATCTGTCGACAATGCGTCCACCAAGGTTGTGACCTTCTCCAAAACCCCAGGGGGCATGCGCATTTCGATCCCGCCGCGACGATTAGCTAGCGCCTGCACAATCGGGTCATCGGGTGGCTGCGGCCTCAAGGCTGCGACAACGTCATCTCGCGAGCGGTGCGGTGCGCTGCCTTCAAAGACAAGAGATGCCGACAGCTCCAAAACGTAGTCAGCGCTTGGCTCAGCGCCGTCTTGCGGGCAACAACCGTCCTGTGCGCACAGGTAGGACTTGTACCTAAGGCCGTCAATGGCCAGTAGGTCACGAACAACGAATCCGGAGTCTGAAAGTTCCGTCGCGATTGAATTCACCAGATCGACGTGTGGAAGATCGCGCAGGGACTCCCCCACCTCCGGATACACCACGACAACCGCGCCAACACTTGACGATCGTCGAAGTGCTCGAACTATCGACGACCAATCCCAAGGCGTATCTTCCAGGTCAGGGATGTCGACCCGGCAGGCTATACGAACCAGCGGTGGGGATTCGTCAAGACCGATAACGATGAGCGATCGAACCGGATGGAATCCGATCAGATGTGGGATGACGACGGGCAAACTCGATGGCCCGTCAAGGCTGATACACGAACCGCCTGGCGTAAGAATCGACATGCGCCAACCATCGGACGCACTATCTGACGATGGCGGTCCCCGGTGGTGAAGTGGTGCAGGACCCGCGGCAACGCAGCCGCTGTGGACAGTCAGCCCAAGAACATCTAAGACCTACTCGTACGACGCGGTCGCGATCGCCTCGATGACCTGTTCAACCGTGTAGTTTTCTGAGCCGACGATCTTGGGCACAAAACCCACAAGTACGCCGTCACGCATCACCTGCGCTTCGAGGCCCGCGGCACCATCAACATCCCACAGTGCTTCCCGACCTTCAGTGAGGACGACGCGCACCCCATGACGGGCAACCCCAGGGCTGTACACATGGGCGAACATCCGACGCTCTTGGAGAGCGGCAACAACGATTTCAGCATCTGACTGCAACATGCGTCCAGTATGGACTAGCGCCCTCGAGGTCGTGACGTCAGATCATCCCTACGATTGCCCTGCGAGCTTGCAAGACGTGCCCGGCGAGGTGGTCGTGACAAATTTGAACCCAAGCAGCGACGTCGACCTCTCCGCGATTGGGATGGATCGCGGTGCGATTCCACTGCTCCGGGGACAGGATTGCCAAGAGTCGCGAGTTCACATTACGAACCGACAGAATCAATGTCACAGCATCCCCGGCGGGACGTGTCTCGTAACCCAGAACCGTTGCGTACGTTGCTTCATCCCAATCAGACCAAGACGGACGATCAACGGCGAGCATTTCGCGCAGGCGGAGCGACTGATGCATTTCCGCGTCGGCTAGGTGATGTAGGACCTCACTCACCGACCACGAATCCGAGGCTGGACGCCGATCAAGTAGTTGCCCATCATCTGCACTTGCGTCGTGGAAAACCGAGACAAGTTCATCAAGGCGATCGGTGTAGATCGACAGCGACTCGATTCGTCGATCATCAGCAAAGATGGTCACTGGCCTGTCTGGGGACACCGCGTCTCGACTAGAACCGTCGAGGTACGCGTCGTCTGAGTACACATCGTCTTCCATAGCGGTCAGCGTATGCGACGAAGTCGAAATCCGGGCCAATCTACGCGCGGCTCTGGCCCAACCCATGGACCTAGCAATAGCGTGTGGCCTATGGCCGAACACGTATACGCACCCGTGATCATCGCTGCCAAGGGCGCTTTCGCCGGATTGGGCCTCAAACTCGATGTGCGCGGAGACGAAAACATTCCACGCGTTGGTGGTGCGGTGTTAGCAAGTAACCACGTAAGTTACCTCGACTTCATTTTCGCAGGGCTTGGGGCGAACCCGTCTGGACGATACGTACGGTTCATGGCCAAAGACTCCATTTGGGAGAACAAAATCGCCGGCCCGCTTATGCGCGGTATGAAACACATTCCGGTTGATCGAACCGCCGGCGCCGAGTCGTATCGCGTTGCTCTCGATGCACTTCGTAGAGGTGAAATCGTCGGGATCTTCCCAGAGGCGACCATCTCCCGGTCTTTCGAGATCAAAGACTTCAAAGTTGGTGCCGTTCGTTTGGCGCAACAAGCTGGTGTTCCGCTCATACCCGAGATCGTGTGGGGAACACACCGGATCATGACCAAGGGCCGCGAGCGTGACCTGTCTCGAGGAAAAGCCATCAGCGTTACGGTCGGGACCCCGATCAACATTGCGCCTGACGACGACGTGGAAGCGGTCGGTCAGCACCTACACGAGGTCATGTCCGCGATGCTGGACGAAGCGATTGCCCGGTATCCCCAGCAGCCCGCGGGCCCCGATGACCATTGGTGGATTCCGGCCCGGCTCGGCGGAACTGCGCCCACATTGGCCGAAGCCACCCGGATGGATCGCCTAGAAGCCCTGGACCGGGCCAAAAAGAGATTAGCCGAGTAGCAGCGCTATTCCCCAGTATTTACAGGCGTTCTCGCCATTTCAGCAATTAGCGGACGAAGACTACTTTTCACAAATCGGGACCCCCCTTGTCAGCCGCAGAATCCCGTGGGACAACATACGATCATGCGCTTGGATCACATTTCGTACGCAGTGAGCAATCACGAGCTTGTCGACACTGTGCAGCGCCTGGGTCAACAGCTCGGGGGCTCGTTCACAGACGGCGGCCGTCACCCACGTTTCGGGACACGTAACTTCGTGCTCCCGATCGAAGGTGGCGTCTACGTCGAAGTGGTTGCCGCCCTCGATCACCCTGCCTCCGACAAAGCACCCTTCGGCCAGGCAGTGAAAGCGCGCGCAGAGGACGGTGGCGGCTGGCTCGGATTGGCCGTTGCGGTTGAGGACATCTCACCATTCGAGCAGCGCCTTGGCCGCCCCGCAGTTGAGGGTCATCGGCTACGACCTGACGGCTTCGATCTCACGTGGAAGCAGTTGGGGGTCAACGACCTCATCGGCGACGCATCGCTGCCCTACTTTATCCAGTGGACGAGTGACGCTGCTCAACATCCGTCACTGTCTGGCCCGGCCCATGTCGCCGCAGTCGCCTGTGAGATCGCAGGTGACAAGGACCGGGTCCGTGAATGGCTCGGCGGTTCGGTGGAATCACCGATGACTGGCTCAGATATCGAGTGGGTAGACGCCGAGGAGAACGGCCTGATTGCAGTGCATTTCCGTACCGCGAGCGGGGACGTAGTCCGCGTCGACTAAGCCGAGGAACTGTGCGGGGCGATGGCTCTGACGATCGACAGCCCCAGAGACACACTGTGACCGATCAATAGCGCGAACAATGCTGTTCCGATGCCCACTGTGCCACCGAGTAGCCATCCGACGATCAAGACGCAGACCTCAATTACGAGTCGGATCTGACCGACCGGACGTCCCGTCACTCGATGCAACCCGGTCATCCATCCATCTCGGGGGCCCGGACCGTGTCCTGCTGTCAGATAGAAGCCACTGCCCAAACCAATCGTGGCGATGCCGGCCAGCATGAGAAGGAATCGCAGAACCAGCGTGGGCGGTGTGGCGAGATGTGAGAACACCACATCTACGGCTATCGAGATGACGATGATGTTGCTGATGGTTCCAAGGCCCGGCCGCTGCTTCAGCGGAATCCACGCCAGCAGCACGACGAGCCCTACGACGAATGTTGCCCAGCCGATGTCGATTCCGACATGGCGTGAGACACCCTGTGCCAGCACGCCCCATGGTGTCGCACCGAGATTGGCAGCGAACAGAAACGCCTCCCCCGTGCCAAACAGCCACAGGCCCAAGATCAACGAAGCAAAGGATGCAGGCGTTGGTTTCCACATGTGAGGTGCTGTCCACCGCGTCGTCGGCACACCACGCGATCCGCGTAAAATCTGCCGCCATCCCGAGCCCGTTGACGCACTTACTGTGGGTGAGGGATCCGGCTCCATATCGACATACTGCCAGTCCGCTCGCCAGCACCGCGCAGGTAACGTACCCACCACATCCGCACCGTCGCGCAACGATCATGGAAACAGCTTGCTGCGCGTGACTGAAGTAGTCCGTTCGCCTTGAATCTCTCCGATTTAACACAATCTTGAGTCAAATGGGCCCTCCTGATTTGGCATTGGACGGTCAGGGGTCTTAGTGTTTCCGCATGGTCACCACACGATTACTTAAAGTAACAATTGCCCTAATTGCTGTCGGTGGGCTCAGCGCATGTTCCACGAACTCCGGCGGCACGGCGAATCCCGGCCAAGGCGCCTCGACGCCCTCACCGGGCGCGACCGCACCCACAGCCAATCCATACGGCTCGCCACCGCCCGTAGACCCACCTGGCCCGAACGACAGCGTCATGAAGGTAGTAGGGGGAACAAACGGCCCTCAGGACTACACCTTGAGCCAGCTCGAAGCGGTAGGAACCTTGCAGACCGTGACCATTTATGAGCCATTCGTCAAGACACAACAAACCTTCAAAGCGATTGCCTTAAAGGATCTGCTCGAAGTAGCCGGGATCAAGGACAACCAGTACATCGACACCCTGGCACTCAACAATTACACGTACGACGACCTTGCCGGAAACCTCACCGGTAGCGATGCCCTGATCGCAACCCAGGTCAATGGTGCCCAAATCCCCATCGATCAGGGCGGCCCAGTCCGACTCATCTTCAAGGACGGAACACCCGACTCAACGAACCTAGATGCGTGGAATTGGAGCCTGAAGCAGATCAGCGTGATTGCATCACCAGCTCCGACTCCAGCGGCTTCATAGCGGCTCCAGGCGAGTTCACATCATGACAACGGACGTGGCGATTAGGGCCCCGGGCGAACTGCCGAGACTCAGCGTCGGGCAGAAAATCCTCACGTCCATTGTCGCTCTCCTGCTGCTAGCAACGTTGGCAAGCCTGGTCTCGGGATGGTTCAACAAGCCCGAGGTCCTCTATACACAAGAAACAGAAACAGCACGTAGCAACGCCGTGTTCACAATGCGCGAGGGTTACAACACAGCGATCGCAATGGACAGATATTTATCCGGCGCAGCGAGCAGGCGTGACGTTCAAATCGCGCGGGCGCTCTTGGCCCGACGGCTGAGTGTGATCGATTACAGTGGTGATGTCGCGGCCGAATCTGTTCCAGCACAGTTCATTTCGACACTTGCCACATTTGACGAATTCCTTAAACAAGTTCCGATGGGCACCCTCAATGCGGCCCAGCAGGAGCAATGGCGGTCACGTGGACTCGCCCTGTCAGACGAACTAGCCAAAGCAAGTGAGAACGTGGGCGA
>JBAXUN010000122.1:0-5874 GCA_037129655.1 Actinomycetes bacterium | reverse complement strand
TGGGTGCCGGCGAAGGATGACGACGGCTCCGCGCAAAGACTTGCTGCTCACGGCCACTGTCGTGGCCGCTGCGCTGCGCTTTTATTTGCGCTACCGCCGTCATCAACCGTCGCCTTTAAATGGAGTGACGTTCCGGCCGCCGGTCGAGATGTGCGAAACGTGTCAGCCTGCGTGAGACGATGGGGGGATGCTGCGTCGCCCTGCCCCGGATAGTTTGTGGGCGGATTCGAATTGGCGCAGGTATTGGCTAAGCCGAGTTATCTCGTACATCGGCGGCACGATTACTTATGTTGCCGCGCCGATTTTGGTTTATAGCCTGACGCATTCTGCGTTACTTACCGGGGTCACGACGGCGACCGAGGGCCTGCCGTATCTACTATTTGGTTTGTACGCGGGCGCGATCGCGGACCGGATTGATCGTCGTCGCATGATGGTGTCGTCAGACTTCATTAACGCGTTCGTTTTGGCGACTGTTCCAATCGCGGAAATGATGGGCAGGCTGACGGTCTTGCATGTCATCCTCGTCGGGTTTGTGTCGATGAGTGTGTGGGTGTTCTACGACGCGGCGAACTTTGGTGCGGTGCCGACACTGGTTGGAAAGAGTCGCATCAGCGCCGCGAACTCCGCTGTGTGGGGTTCTACTCAGGTGTTCGACGTCGTGATGCCGGGCCTTGTTGGTGTGGTTGTCGCTTTCATTTATCCGGCCACTCTGTATTGGGTAAACGCGTTTACGTTCCTCGCATCTGCATTTTTGGTTCGCAGCATTACCGCTTCACTCAGTGGTGCGCGTGAGGTGTCGGGCAGCGTGCGCGACGATGTGTTCACCGGCGTCAAGTGGCTGTGGTCGCATCCGTCGCTTCGCACTTTGACGCTCGTGGGTACCGCGACTTCGTTTGCGATGAGCGCGCTGATGGGTCAGCTCGTTCCGTTCGCTGATCAGCACTTAGGGATCCATCAAGGTGATCCCAGGCTTGGTGCGCTGTTCGCTGTGTTCAGTTTCGGCGGACTTTTCGGCACGTTGAGCCACCCGTATGTAAAGAAGTACTCGCCGGCCCGCATCTCGCTTGTCGCGACAAGCGTTGAAGTAGTTGTGCTGTTGTTGATCCCGTGGCCGACGAACTGGTTGGTGACGTGCGTGCTGACCTTCGTCTTCGGATTCGCCAATATCTTGGCAGTAGTTAACGTGATCAACTTCAGGCAAGAGGAAACGCCTGAGGAATTGCAGAGCCGCATCAATACCTCGGGCCGCATGCTCTCGTGGGGCGGGGGAGGACCGATCGGAGCTCTCACCGGCGGCATCGTTGCGCACTATTACTCCCCGGCCGTCGGAGTATTCGTGGGTGCACTTGTGCTTGCGGTGAGTACGATTCTGGCGTGGAATTCCAGCCTTCGTTTGATTCCTGCTCTGCGCAGCGAGGCAACCGCCGAAGCCCTTGGCGCGGCGTAGGCGTAATGCGGGGGAAGTCTGGCAGCACGTAGCGATATCCTGCTACGCGTGGATGACGTCCACGCCGTAAACCCAAGGAGATCCCGTGCTACTGCGTCTGTCGAACCTCTTTCTTCGCACTTTGCGTGAGGATCCGGCTGATGCTGAGGTGCCGAGTCACCGACTCCTCGTGCGCGGCGGCTACGTGCGTCGCATCGCCCCTGGCATCTTCTCGTGGTTACCCTTGGGTTTCATTACGTATCGCAACGTCGAGCGCATCGTCCGCGAAGAGATGGATGCCGCTGGCTTCCAAGAGGTCCACTTCCCGGCCTTGCTGCCACGCGAACCATATGAGCAGACAAATCGTTGGACGGAGTATGGCGGAAACCTTTTCCGCTTGAAGGATCGTCGCGAGAACGACTACCTCCTCGGCCCCACGCACGAAGAGATGTTCACCCTGATGGTCAAGGGCGAGTACTCGTCGTACAAGGATCTTCCTGTCTCGCTCTACCAGATTCAGACGAAGTACCGCGATGAAGCTCGTCCACGCGCCGGCATTCTGCGCGGCCGTGAATTCGTGATGAAGGATTCCTACTCTTTCGACGTTTCTGACGAGGGATTGCAAGCGTCCTACGACAAGCATCGGGCGGCTTACATCAAGACCTTCGACCGCCTTGGGCTGTCGTACGTCATTGTTTCGGCGACGTCGGGTGCAATGGGAGGCTCAGCTTCTGAAGAGTTCTTGGCACCTTGCGAATCTGGTGAAGACACCTTCGTCAAGTGCACCTCGTGTGACTACGCGGCCAACGTCGAGGCTGTTGTAACACCGGTGCCGGCTTCACTGTCGATCGAGGATGCACCCGCAGCTCACATCGAAGACACCCCGAACACGCCTACGATTGAATCGTTGGTCAATCATGCGAATGAAGCACAGCCTCTGGCCGACCGCGCGTGGACGGCAGCAGACACGTTGAAAAACGTGGTGCTTACTGTCACATTGCCGGACGCCTCGACTTACCCGCTCGTAGTTGGTCTGCCCGGTGACCGCGAGGTCGATATGAAGCGTCTTGAAGCAGTGCTTCATCCCGGTGTGCCAGCGCCCATGGAAGAAGCTGAGTTCGCCAAGCATCCGTCACTCGTCAAGGGCTACATCGGCCCTGAATCGTTGGGCGAGAAGTCAGTTTCGAAGATCCGTTATGTCGTTGATCCTCGCGTAGTTGATGGAACTCGTTGGATTACCGGCGCAAACCAGCCTGGACGTCACGTCTTCGATCTGACGATGGGTCGCGATTTCACAGCCGACGGCACTATCGAGGCTGCGGAAATTAAGGCCGGAGACGTGTGCCCGAACTGCGCTTCCGAACTTGAGATCGCCCGCGGCATCGAGATTGGCCATATCTTCCAACTCGGTCGCAAATACGCCGAAGCGCTCGATCTCAAGGTGCTCGACGAGAATGGCAAGCAGGTCGTCGTCACCATGGGTTCGTACGGAATCGGAGTCTCACGTGCGGTGGCCGCGATCGCCGAGCAGACGTACGACGAGATCGGCCTAGTTTGGCCGCGTGAAGTATCGCCTGCTGACGTGCACCTCGTGGCAACCGGCAAGGACGATGCGGTGTACGAGTATGCCGAGAATCTCGCTGCCTCGTTGGAGAATGCCGGGCTGCGAATCCTGATGGACGATCGTCGTCAGGCATCACCCGGCGTGAAGTTCAAGGACTCCGAATTGCTGGGTGTTCCGACAATCGTTGTTGTCGGCAAGGGCTTGGTCGATGGTGTGATCGAGATTAAGGATCGCGCCACAGGTGAACGCATTGAGGTGCCCGCCGACGAGGCGGCAGAACGCATCATTGCAACCTGTCGCGCCTGACGTAACTGCTCTGGCTGCAACGGATATGACCCCAACCTGTCTGCTCGCAATGCCCGCGTGGGGCAAGTGAGATGGAAGCTGTATTCGGTGTAGCGCCGCTCGTCCTGTTGTTTCTACTCGCGGCCGCTGGTTTGGCGGGCTGGGTCGATGCCGTCAGTGGTGGTGGAGGTCTGATTCAGCTTCCCGCGCTGCTCGTGGGTTTGCCGAGCGCCGAGCCAGCGACAGTGCTTGGTACGAACAAGTGCTCATCGATCATCGGTACAACAGCAGCGGCGATCACATACCGACGTGCGGCGGTGAACGATATGAAGACGGCCGTCCCGATGGCCGTCGCGGCGTTCTTCGGCTCAGCGGTGGGCGCGCATCTTGCGACGAGGATTCCGGGCTCGTACTTCCGTCCCCTTGCGCTCATCCTTCTGCTGATCGTGGGCGCGTGGACGCTATTGCGACCTGCACTTGGTGAGGATCAAGATCTTCGTTGGCATGGCACCGAAAACCATGTGCGTCACGGTGTTGCAGCGGTTGTGATGGGTGCACTGATTGGTACGTATGACGGCGTATTCGGTCCGGGGACAGGCACGTTCCTAGTGTTCGGCCTGGTCTCGCTGCTGGGCTACTCATTCCTGAATGCATCAGCGATAGCCAAGGTCGTCAACGTATCGACCAATCTCGCAGCAATCATCGTGTTCGGCCTCGGCGGCCATGTGCTGTGGATTCTGGGCATCACCATGGGTCTGGCGAATCTCACCGGTGCGGTCATCGGAGCGCGTACGGCAGTGCGTAAAGGGTCTGGCTTTGTTCGCATCGTCTTCTTGGTTGTGGTGGGCCTATTGCTTCTGCGTATCGGCTACGACATCGTCAGTCCACTGACCCGGTGAAGGTTAGGAAGCGCCGGGCCAGATCGGCGCCTTGCCATTCCACGAGGTTGAACGAACCGAACACTCCACCGCGACGAGCGCAGCCGTTGCGCGGTCCGCATCGATGGACGCTGCCGCCACCCCTGCCCACTGACCGCTGAGGCGATCTTCAACGAGCGCAGCAAGTTCCCGCGCTTGCGTAGATGTGCTCACCTCGGCGGGTAGATCGTAAATAGCTGCTGCGGCCACCGGCGTGCCACCGCCAGCGATGATCTTGGCGCGAAGTTGGTCGCGCTTTTGTCGATGACCGGCCATCACCGTGAGAGCGCGAGTTTCTTCCGCTCCCTTGAGGTGCGCTCCAATCACGCCGTAGGCGTAGATTGCCGCGTACTCGCCGGCCAGAACAATGTTGAGTGCGTCGATGTTGCTCATGACGTCACCATCTTCAGCGACTCCGCGGCGGCTGCGCTACCGGCAGCTGCGAGCACGATTAGACGAGCAAGTTCCGGATCGACGGCGCGACCGGCCTGCTTGATCAAGCTCGCCGACGAGGCCAGCTCGGCCCTGCGTAGTCCCTTTCGGCCCAACGTTGGTGTTGGTGGCGCGGAAGCCACTGCGGAGGTCGCCGGTGACGGACTGGCTGGTGAAACTGCCGGCTCTGGCGCTGCGGGTGATGACCCGGCCGAACCCAAGGATTTCGGGTCAATGGCTTGTCCGTACGCACGATGGCGCTCGCCAATTGCTGTCACTTGGGCACCAATTACGGCTGGTACATCCGCGGCTTCATATAGCGCCGTCATCTGTGCCTGATCGCGGCCGATCTCGGCACGCAGCGCCCGGTCTGGATCTTCAGGACCTCCGGGTGATGTGGGCTTCGGGTCCGGCCCGGAAGATGATGTACAACCAGCGAGGGTTCCGACGACGCCACCAATCACCGCAAACCGCATGACGTCGCGACGCGACACAAGCATGTGTTTGGCAGTGATTTCGGACATGTTTCCAACCCTCTCACGTCATCTCGGTGACGCATCGCACTGGTTGGTCTCCGACAGCCGAGATCCAGCATTAGAATCGAGGTCGAGCGATTCGTAGATGGATCGTTCCAACAGGTAAAGCACGTCACAACTAGCCCGGCACAACAGAATCACACAACAGCACAGCACTAGCGGTGCGAGGAGGAGTTCCATGTCCAGCTCGCAATCCCGTCCCAGCGGGAGCGGCAAGAACACGCTTTCTAAGCAAAAGGAAGCCGTGATCGAGGTGTTGACTCCAGCGGTCGAGGCTCAGGGTTTCTTCTTGGAAGACGTCGACCTGCGCGCTGTCGGTCGCAGGCTTGTTCTGCGGATTCTCATTGATACGGAATCGGGTGTGAACCTTGATGACGTTGCCAACGCCTCTCGTCTGATCTCTGACGTGATGGACGAAAAAGATCCCTTCGACGATGAGCCGTACACACTTGAGGTGTCATCACCCGGGGTTGATCGGCCACTCACAATGCCGCGCCACTGGACGCGCAATCTCGGGCGACTCGTTGCAGTGACGCTGACGAATTCCAAGCAGCTCACGGGCCGTATCTTGTCGATCGATGATGGGGCCGTCGTCCTCGAGTTCGACAACAAGGGACGTAAGTCCACTCAGCAGATTGCATTAGCCGACATCTCTAAAGCGATTGTGCAGATTGAGTTCTCACGGGTTGAGTCGGCCGAGTTGGTGCCGCTTGC
>JBAXUN010000121.1:0-5930 GCA_037129655.1 Actinomycetes bacterium | reverse complement strand
GCTTCCATGCGCTCTGCATCGGTGACGAAGTAAGGCGAGATGTAGCCCTTGTCGAACTGCATACCTTCGGTGAAGTCGAGCTCGAGCGCGGTGCTGCTGCTCTCTTCAACGGAGATAACGCCGTCCTTACCGACCTTGTCGAATGCATCAGCGATAAGCGCGCCGATTGCCGCATCCTGTGAAGAGATGGTCGCGACCTGTGCGATTTCGTCTTTGCCATTGACCTCACGTGCGATCTCGAGCAGGCGATCGTTGACAGCGGCAACAGCCTTGTCGATTCCGCGCTTGAGATCCATCGGTGCGCCACCGGCGGTGACAACCTTCAGGCCTTCACGGACCATCGCCTGGGCGAGGACCGTCGCGGTCGTCGTACCGTCACCAGCGACATCGTTGGTCTTGGTAGCAACTTCCTTGGCCAGCTGTGCGCCGAGGTTCTCATATGGATCCTCGAGCTCAACTTCGCGCGCAATGGTCACACCATCGTTGGTGATCGTGGGCGCGCCCCACTTTTTGTCGATGACAACATTGCGTCCCTTAGGACCAAGGGTCACCTTGACGGCGTCGGCGAGGGCGTTAACGCCGCGCTCGAGGCTGCGACGTGCGTGCTCGTCGAACTCCAGGATCTTTGCCATGGAATGTGAGTTCCTTCGTGTTTGTCGTTCACTGAATCGTGCAATTAGTGCTTGTCGGGCTCATGTTCCCTGCTGGGTACACGGCCCGGAAAGATGAGTCCGCCCCGGGGCCCGGAGGCCGCCGGGGCGGGAATCACATGGATCGGTACGTAGTCGTTACTTGACGACGACGGCGAGGATGTCGCGCGCGGACAGGATAAGGAGCTCCTGGCCGTCGTACTTAACCTCGGTGCCGCCGTACTTCGAGTAGATAACCTTGTCGCCGACCTGGACGTCGAGCGGCAAGCGCTGTCCGTCTTCGAAACGGCCCGGGCCTACTGCAAGAACTTCGCCCTCCTGGGGCTTCTCCTTGGCGGTGTCCGGAATAACGAGGCCTGACGCAGTTGTCTGCTCGGCTTCGAGGGTCTTAACGAGGATGCGATCCTCGAGGGGCTTGATGGTGACCGACACGGTCTGTCCTCCACCTTGAGTCGAATTCATGGATAGTGATCGGCGGTTCCAGAACGTCGTCGCGGGTGCCGTCTGGACCGAACACTTGCTTACCGGGCAGTGGCACTCTCGGGTGGAGAGTGCCAACACCCCTACCTTAGAAACCAATTGGCACTCGGTCAACTCGAGTGCCAGCCAAAGGCTGGCCTCGAGGTGACCGATGTGGGGCGATCGAAGCGAAGCGGAGACCTTGCCCCACGGAAAACGGTCAACTCGAGTGCCAACTTCAGTTGGCTGTGATCAGATGACCAGATCCGGATCCCGGTAGTCAAGAACGTCAAGATTAAGACCATGAGAGCGCAGGGTCGTCCAGTGCCGATCGCCCGTTATCACGGGTAGCTCATTGACCAGGCCGTGCGCGAGGCAAACCATGTCTGCAAGCGCCAGGGAGCGAATGACTGGCTGGCCGGATTGAAGTTGGCGGCTCTTGCTGTCGATCAGCTTGAGTTTCGCGAAGCATCTGGCATGTGCGACATCAACCGTCGCAATCGTGACACCCAGTGCAGTGAACGTCGATTCCGTTAAAGCAGAGTGGACTCCGGCCCTTTGCTCGATTTTGTAGCAGGTCTCACCGAAATTGACGGCGGTGACTTCACATCTGTTGAGCAACCCGACAAATCGCAACGCCAACGCATCTCCCTCAGCGACGGAGATCAGAAAGGATGCATCGGCGACGATGCGACCTTGCGGAACGTTCCTCACTCGAAGAAGGAAAGGTCGATTGCCCTGTCTTCCATCAGTTCATCCGCCAGCGACCCGGCTACTCCCTGATGAGCCTTGCCCTCGAAAACTTTTCGCTGAAACGCAGCCAGTAGCGCGCTTGGGTCTTCGAGAACAATCCGACCCTCTCCGTCAGCGCGCGCAATCAACTCATGAGACGGGTCAATGCGTGCCTCCTCGAGCAAAGCGACGGGAAGGGTAGGTCGCCGCTTTGAGTCCAAGGAAACTCGAAATCCGTTCATCACAGGGGAAGCGTCAGTCACATTCCCACGATACGACTAGCGGTGGGAGAAGGCAACAATTCACCCACAACCAAGAACTTCCTGCGTTTAGGGTCTCTGTCGACCTAGATGAGTTCGAGGGCTCGCTCTAGGCGTAGGAGTGCAGGGCGCTGCGATCAGTTACCCGAGCCCAGAAGACAGTGCCGCCACCTACGTCGGGCTTCAACTCCCACGAATCACTCAACGCACTAAACATGCGCTCCCCCAGCCCGGCGGTAGCGGTAGGCGACACCCCAACGCCGTCGTCAGTCACCGTCACTTCAATAGTCAGCGGACTGCGCTGTGCCACATCAAGCCATACATGGATGTGTTCAGCGCGACCATGCTTGAACGCATTTCCAATGACCTCTTCAACTACCATCGTGAGGCGGCGATCCAAGCCAAGATTGGCCTGTACGAGCTCGCCGCAATCAGGGGATTCCGTCCACGTAAGCACCGTGAGGCCGCGCATCTCCTGCGCAGCGTCGCGGAGGTAACCGGTGAGACTTCGGGTCTCGATCATTCCCGGAAGCCGATCGAGATCTTCCTCAATCAGATCCAAGAGTTCCTCGACCTGTGTAATCCCGATCTCCTGCATGCCATCACCCGCGCCTGCTTCAACGGAAACCGCGCTCCCATCCCCTGAACGAAGACGGCGCAAAATCATTGTGGCCAACGCAAGCCGACCTTGGATCGGGCCATGCACCAGATGCGCCAACGACTGACGGATCTGCTCACTCTCGATTTCCCTCGACAAAATAATTTGTTCCAGTTGAGCATTCGCACGTCGCACAGACGCATCAAGAACTTGCTGACGAAACATCAGATACGACGCAGCCCAACCCAAGGCGGTCACTACCAGGATCGCGGTCGACATCGCCGTCAGGCGAAGTAGGAACGTCTGCCACTCATCAAGGCCCGGAAGCGCGCTCAGCCGTCCGTCACCAAACGCCTCAACCGCAATCCGAGTGAGCCCAACGACAATCGCCAGAATCGTCATCGCCACATACACCGGGGGAAGTTGGCCGTTGCTCTCATTTCGCCATCGGATAATCACTCTGGCCACGGCGACACAAATGATCGGCCACACAACCGCAACGTTCGACAACGGCACCACCGCCGTCTGCGGCCGCGACAACAGCCAGCCGAGCCCAACCGATCCCAGTACCAGGGCGATCGGAATCGACGACGGCACGTACTTGCTCAATACAGGCCGAATGCCGTCGCCGTCTGTTAACTCAATCGACGTCGACCCGGAAGATGTTGTCACGCCGGGGAATTCACGAGAAGCCAGCGAGTGACTTAGAGGGCGAACTTCGTCATTCGTCAACTGATCGAATCGCAGGACAAGCGATTCAAGTGACTCGCTGTCGAAGCCGCCATCAACTGTCCGCGCGAGCTCCCGTTGGATTTGCCTAATACGTGGACGAATTGAGGACGCGACGAACGAAACATAGCGTTCCTTCGTGGCCGCAATATAGGACTCAACCTCAGATAGCGTCAGTTCGAGCTCTTCGCGGGTGGCGGCCAATTCGATGAGTCGCCGACGACCGAGCGCGAGAAACGTAACAATGCCGACGGCGACCGCGCGATTGAACATGTAGATCAAACCGAATCGGATGGCGACGGCTACCGTTTGCTCCAACGTTGGTGTCACTGAATTTGCCATGTGGGCGTTGAGAAACAACGCGCTGACGTACATGGCCACGCCGGCCACGAACCACGTGATGGCCACCCAGCGCCAATCAACCGGCGCGATCCGACGGTTGCGAAGGATCGTCAGGCTGGCTAACCACAGAACAAGGCCGCTAACGACAAGTCCGACAACGCAGGCACGCGCCGTCGCCCGAGAGTCGCCGTTGAACACGTTGACAAATAGCGACGACCAGCCCAACGGCAAGAAGGCTAACCAGATCTGCCAGGACGTAACCCAACGGCCATGTTCTGCACGACCATCGAGCCACCAAGAACGGTATTTACTCCACTGACCGTTCATCGCACATACACGCGCCCCGACTTTAGGAGCCCAACGGTAACGACGCGGGGATTCAGATCGTCCCCGTCGATGCCCAAGGCCTGGAAGGCACGCTGCACAACTCTCTCAGCGGCCCGCTGCGACATTCCCATTTCCTGCGCGATCGCGGTGTTCGATAGGCCAGCGGCCACGTATCGCAAGACGACGGCCTGCCCGGCTGAAACCTCGATTCGGTCGTCACCGTAAGCGGCCGTCTGAATACTTTCCTCAGCGCG
This sequence comes from Actinomycetes bacterium, assembly GCA_037129655.1. GTDB lineage: Bacteria > Actinomycetota > Actinomycetes > S36-B12 > CAIYMF01 > Longivirga. The sequence goes on along the minus strand of JBAXUN010000121.1, from coordinate 1,579 downwards.
AGAATCACGTGACTGCGGCACCTGCCCACCGGCGAGCGAACTGGTAACCGCCTCCATAACCTCATCAAGCGAGCCGATCTTTGACTTCACCAAATAGACAGCGCCGTGAGGAATCTCATCGCCGTGCCCGACGGCAAGCAATGGGGATGTATGCGCTGTCAGCACTACCCGACCAATCCACGGGTAAAGCTGTTCAACCCGTTGAAGCAGTCGCACTCCGTCGGGGCCACCACCTAAATCCAAGTCAGTCACTACGACATTGGCTTCAAACGTGGTGAGACGCTCCAATGCATCAGCGGTGTTACTCTCCGTAGCCACTTCAAGTTGCGACCGGAGTCCGTCAGCAATCAGCCGGAGTGCGAACTGGTCGTCGTCGACGAATAAGACCTTGAGCTTGAACTCCTCGCCAACTAGGGAGAGTCGAGGTGATGGGATCGCGTCTTGGCCGGCAGCATTCGCGGGCCCACCATTGTTGAGTGCAATAGACATGAGGACCCTCCCACCTGCGGCTTCGATGACTCGCGTTTGTCAAGTGTGCGAGTGCGTCGGCAGGGGGACAAGTTCAATGAGGAAACTGAGAAGTACGCCAGACGATGTTCACTTCCGTCAGCGCAACGCGCGCACATATCGTAAATGAACGTCACTCTGCGTTATCAAGCCGCGGAATGTCCGGTCCGAAAATAGACGGGCGGGCACTGCGTATGCAGGGCCCGCCCGTCTAGAGGTGTCGTTCGTATTTTGGATTAGCCGACCTTGATGGTCGTTCCGATCTTCTGTGCTGCTGTTGTCGGCAGTGCTGGTTCACCGGTCTTCGGTGTGTAGGTGAATGTGGTGGCTAGCGTTCCGTTGGCACCGTTGGTGTAGGTGATGCTGACCGGGATTGCTGAGCCAACGCTGACCCACGCCTTGGTGGTGCTGTTCCAGTACGAGAGGGTTCCCGTTCCGGTGGACACTCCGGTTGTTCCAGTCTTCGTGTAGGTGGTCAGGTTGCCGACGTACTTCCAGGTGTTGTTCTGGATGAACTGGAACTGACCCGTTGCTGCCGTCGTGGTGCCGGCTGTGATGAACCAGCCCACGCTGACCGCCGGCTGACCGGTGACGGTGTACTTGCCACCACCGTACGCACGGCTTGTCGTGTTCGCGATCGTGACAACCGACTGGTTATCGCTGACAGCCAAACAGCCAGCACTCGCAGCGCGAGCGGAAGTGATCACGTAGACACCGTCAACCCAACCAAGTGTGCTCACTGGTGATGCAGACAGCGCGTAACTGCCAGCAGCTCCGGTGGTCGGGTTCCGATCGAGTGCGTATGACAGTGCACCGGTGCACAGGGTGCTGGACGTTGTCGAGGACAGCGTCAGCGTTGAGGTCGTGGCCGAGTTTGCGATCTGTGTTCCCGTGTAGACGATCGTTGGCGTGATCGCGACGATCGTGAACGTTGCCGACGCACTTGATGCGTTCACGTTTGTCGTGCCGGCGTACGAGTACGAAGCCGTAGCAGTACCGGGGTTCGTATTGTTCACATACGTCGGAGTTACCGTCGAGTTAACGCCAGGAGCTGTCACCTTCGCCGTACACG